>CASBQF010000103.1 GCA_949127775.1 Oscillatoriales cyanobacterium PMM_0080 | reverse complement strand
CTTTTGGTGCGATTCTTCGTTGTCGCGGCTGACACCGAGAACTACAATATCTTTACCTTTGTATTCTTCATGGGCTGCTTTGAAGCTTTGGGCTTGTCTGGTGCAGCCAGGGGTGTCATCTTTGGGGTAGAAATACAAGATGACGGTTTTACCCGCAAATTCGGAGAGGGATACTGTTTTGCCGTTCGTGTCTTTGGCGGTGAATTGAGGGGCAGCGCACCCAACTGGTAATGTCATAGTTTTGTGTTTCTGGGGATTTATAAATGTATTTTAATTGATTTTGGGCTACTAGCGTCAATCTCTTATATTTCAATACAGTTTACTTAACACTATTTATGCCCGGAGATCCCCCTAAATCCCCCTTAAAAAAGGGGGACTTTGAGAGCATTCTTCCCCCTTTTTTAAGGGGGGTTAGGGAGGATCGGTCTTAAGTGAACCGTATTGTCTTATATTTAGATTCGTAATTGAGTATGGGAAGCGGAAAATTCGCGCTTTCAAATAGTTCGGCTGGCTTATTTTCGGTCTTGACTTGTGGGCGATGGCGTGTTAAATTATCGGTGTGTTATTTCACCATTTATCAATCAAAATACAGTAACAAATTTATGAAACTAGACATTCTTCAATATGTGTCTAATAAAGGATTGCCTAATGAATGGCGAATAGAAGAATGTCGATTAAGTCAAGTCAACTTAATGGTCGGCAAAAACGCGAGCGGCAAATCCAGAATTGTCAAATCAATACATCTCTTATCACAGCTTTTATCAGATAATAATATTGAGGGACATAATGATCAATGGCATTTGTACTTTGATATCGATCGACCTGAATCCAAAACAGAATATATATTAAAAATAGAGAAAGGTCTTGTCGTTCAAGAAAAGTTAATTATGTATGGTGAGGGCAATCAACCGCTGTTGTTAGAGCGGGATAGATCGGGTGAAGGTACTATCTTCGCTAAGGAACTCAACCAAAAAATCAAGTTTCAAACTCCCAAAGCAGAACTTGCAGCAGTGAAGCGCAGAGACTCTATTCAGCATCCCTTTTTAGAAAAGTTATATGAGTGGTCTAACTCGCTAAGATTTTATGAGTTTGGAACACAATTAGGTAAGAATTTCATGGCTTTGATGTCATACCCTACGATAAAATTATCAGACAATAAAAGGGAACTAAAAAGCTATAACTCTGTTGTCAGTATTTTTCAGGTTGGGAAACAGGAAATTGGGGATAAGTTTATCCAAGTAATTATCAGTGACATGAAAGAGATAGGTTATAATTTATCAGATATAGGCACAAAAATACCATCAGCAATAGAACGCGATCTTTCCACTTGTAACACTCTAGATGCAGATGGTCTGCCAGAATTTATATATGTCAAAGAAGAAGATTTGAATTTTGTCACAGAACAATCAGAAATGTCACAAGGAATGTTTCGAGCCTTATCATTATTTATTCAAATCAATTACTCTTTACTAGCAAGTAAGCCTAGTTGTATTGTGATTGATGATATTGGAGAAGGGTTAGATTATCAGAGGTCTTCTGCTATAATTAAAATTCTAATTGAGAAAGCTGAGACAGGATTAGTTCAACTGATTATGACTACCAATGATGAGTTTATTATGAATGGTGTTCCGATAGAATATTGGTCGGTTATTGAGCGAACTCCTGGTAGTGCAAAATTACATAATATGTCTAATTCACGCGATAAGATTGAAGAATTTAAGTTTATTGGACTTAATAACTTTGACTTATTCACCAGTGAGTTTCTTTTAGAAAAAACATCAGATTAAGCAGAGATTATGACCCAAAAGAAAATAGCTTGTTTTGTAGAAGGACAAACAGAACAGATTTTTGTTGAAAAGTTATTTCAGGAAATTGCTGGATATAAAAAGATATCTATTGAAACTTATAAATTTCAAGGTGGCAAAACTAATCGTAGAATTCAACCACTTAAACCGAGTATAGTACAAGACGCTCCTTTTTTTGTGCTTTTATATAATTGTGATTGTGATTCTCAGGTACTTTCTGATATCAGAAAACAGCATAAAAGTTTAACTAAGAACGGCTATGAAAAGATTTTAGGACTTAGAGATTTATACCCACTACCTTTAGAGAAAAAGGGAGAAGTAGAAAAAGGAATCAGAGGATTTTTGAAGCCTTTGCAGAAAATGGGGATTCCAATTTCTATAAATTTAGCTGTGATGGAAATAGAAGCGTGGTTTTTAGCAGAATGGCATTATTTTGAGAAATTAGATAATCGTTTAACTCCTGATTTTATCCTGGAAGAATTAGGTTTCGATTTGAGAAATATTGATATTGAACAAAGACTACATCCCAGTCAAGATTTAGATGACATTTATCAGTTAATAGGTGGTAAGTATGACAAAAGTGAAAAACTATCTCAAGAGATTATTAATTATCTGGATTATGAATTTTTGTATTTGGATTTAGTCAGTCGTGTCCAGCAACTCAAAAGTTTTATTGGCGAGATAGACAGTTTTTTGGTTGAGTAAATTAACTCTAGTATCGATGGCATTATTTTATGCCTTGACTGGCGGACGATCGCGTGTTAGATTGTCGGTGTATCTTACAAATTTGATGATCTAATTGAAATTAATTTGCTAAGTTAAGATATGATTGACTTCTACACTGTAATTTTCAAAAAAAGTGCTGATTATTGGGTAGGTTTGTGTTTGGAGAATGGCTTGGTGGTACAAGGCAATACTCCCGAACAATCCATCGATAAACTCAAACAAGCTATTCAATCATTTTCCGAAGTTTATGAAGCTGAATCAGATATTTATCTTAGCCCTCTGGCTATCAATGAATTACACGAATTTTTGACTTTAGAAGATACGGAAGCCTCAGATACTTATGAACTAAGAAAAGTTTATACCTAAAAACCTTCGACAAGAAAAATGAGGTTAACTTGGGCAAGATTTTTTTAGGTACTTTTGGTAAAGGCATAATCTTTCTTTATTTCTAAGTTCGTTAAGCTTAGTCTACTTCTTCTGAACTTGGTATGATTTTCAAAAGTCCACTTTGACTCTAAATAGGTAACAATTAAAAATATACTACCTATTCAGAACCAAATCAATGACTTTTATCCCATCGGAAGCGTTTAAATCTATTAGTTATCCCGATCGCACGGTAAAAAGAGCCGATCGCGCGATCCGGTGCAGCCCTTTTCAATTACACTTCTTTCAGACCATCCGTGAAACCAGTGTTTTCCTGACAACGATCGCCTCAAATTCTGGTGTTGAAAGCGGTTTCACCCGATCGCCCGTAGCCGAACTTACAGCCGAAAACTCCCTGCTATGGCTGATCCAAGTTGGTGTACTGCGGCGGGAAGTAGATGGACAAGGGATTACTGATAGTTTTCGCCTCACGCCCCTGGGCCGCCAACTTGTGGAAAAATGGGAAGGGGAAGGACAGGGAGTGCCGAATGCGTCATTGTGCGATCGCATCGGAAATACGGTTAGCCGCGGGTTCGGATTGTTTTTATGAACACGAGGGAGATGATAGAGGAGACGGCAGTGCCGTGTCCCTACAATATTATGGTAGGGACACGGCACTGCCGTCTGCTCATTTCGGCTAATACAAATTAAACTTAAATCAAATTAAAACAATGGTTCAAACCGGCACTAAACCTTTGACTCTCGATGAATTTCTCAAATGGCCGGAAACCAAACCAGCCAGCGAATTCATCGATGGTCAAATTATCCAGAAACCTATGCCGCAAGGAAAACACAGCACGATTCAAAGCGATTTGGGTGGCGACATCAACCGGGTACTCAAACCCCAACGCATCGCCCGTGCCTATCCAGAATTGCGCTGTACCTTTGGCGGTCGATCGACTGTACCCGACCTCGCAGTCCTTAGCTGGGAACGGATTCCTCGCGACGAGAACGGCGAAGTAGCTAACGTTTTCGCGATCGCCCCTGACTGGACGATCGAAATCCTCTCCCCTGACCAAAGTCAAACCAAAGTCGTCCGCAATATTCTCCACTGTCTCGCCCACGGAACTCAGATGGGCTGGGTGATTGACCCGGAAGAAGAACTGGTGTTTGTCTATTTTGCCGTTAGCGAAGCCCTCGCAGAGGATCGCACGATAGCATTTTTTGAACAACCGGGCGATCGCATCCCTGTTCCACCTTTCGCTGAATCCTTGAATCTGACTGTTGGTCAAATGTTCAGTTGGTTGACTCGGTAGCGTAACCTGGATTTATGAATGATTTTTTAACCACAGAGGCCGCAGAGGGCGCAGAGTTGGAGAGGAGAGGGTACTTTACGGATTTGCTTTGATCGAATGTGCGGGCGATCGCCTATACTGGAATATCTGGTTGTCAGCTCTTCAAGGACGAGAGAGGACTAAAGTCCTCACTACAAACTAATTATGATTATTTAACCCGACTTGATATCAACTCTCAATTAACCGCTAACTACTAACAACTAACTACAAAAAACGTTTCACAAAAATGGAAGCTAAATCTTACAAAGACAGCGTAAATTTGCCCAAAACCAAGTTTGAAATGCGCGCCAACGCGGTCAAACGGGAACCGGAATTGCAACAGTTTTGGGCAGATGAACATATCTACGATCGACTTTCTCAGGATAATCCGGGCGATTTGTTCATCCTCCACGATGGCCCGCCCTACGCTAATGGCCAACTCCACATCGGCCACGCCCTCAACAAAATCCTCAAAGATTTCATCAACCGCTATCAAATGCTTTGCGGCAAAAAAGTTCGCTATGTCCCCGGTTGGGATTGTCACGGATTGCCGATCGAACTTAAGGTATTGCAAAACATGAAATCAGCCGATCGGCTCAATCTTACCCCGATCGAACTCCGTCGCAAAGCCGCCGCCTTCGCCCAGGAAACCGTCGAACAACAAAGCGCCTCTTTCAAAACCTACGGTGTTTGGGGCGACTGGGAACATCCGTATTTAACCCTGAAGCCGGAATACGAAGCCGCCCAAATCGGTGTATTCGGTGAAATGGTGCTCAAAGGCTACATCTTCCGCGGCTTCAAACCCGTGCACTGGAGTCCGAGCTCGAAAACCGCCCTCGCTGAAGCTGAATTGGAATATCCCGAAGGCCACGTCTCGCGCAGCATCTACGTTGGATTTCATGTCAGAAAGTTGTCAAAAGCTTTGCAATCGAAGCTCAAGCGCTATATGCCGAGCCTCTGGGCGGCGATTTGGACGACTACTCCTTGGACAATTCCGGCGAACTTGGCGATCGCAGTTAATCCCGAACTGGATTATGCAGTGGTGGAACCGCCGGCAAATTCTAATATCGCCCAACAATTTATGTTAGTGGCTGTCGATGCGGTCGATCGACTGTCGGCAACTTTGAACACAGATTTGAAGATATTGGCTACCTTCAAAGGTAAAGATTTAGAAGGCTGCATCTACAAACATCCATTGTTCGATCGCGAAAGTCCAATTATTGCCGGTGGTGATTACATTACCGCTGACTCAGGAACCGGATTGGTGCACACCGCACCAGGCCACGGACAAGAAGATTTTATCGTCGGAAAACGCTGCGGTTTACCAGTTTTGACTCCCGTAGATGAAAGCGGCAATTTCACCGCCGAAGCCGGAGTTTTCGCAGGTTTAAATGTCCTCGGAACTGGCAACGGCGCAGTGATTGATGCCCTTGCTGAAGCAAATTGTTTGATTAAAGAGGAAGCTTATCCTCACTCCTATCCTTACGATTGGCGCACTAAGAAGCCGACAATTTTTCGGGCGACGGAACAATGGTTTGCGTCCGTTGCAGGGTTTCGAGATGAAGCATTAAAAGCCATTTCTAGTGTGAATTGGATTCCCGCCCAAGGGGAAAATCGGATTACGGCAATGGTAGGCGATCGATCGGATTGGTGCATTTCTCGTCAACGGACTTGGGGCGTTCCGATTCCGGTATTCTACGACGAAGAAACGAACGAACCGCTGCTAAATGCCGAAACTATCGCCTATGTCCAAGCAATTGTTGCTGACAAAGGTTCCGATGCTTGGTGGGAAATGCCGATCGCCGAATTACTACCGGAATCTTACCGCAATAACGGCCGCACTTACCGCAAGGGAACCGACACGATGGATGTGTGGTTTGACTCTGGTTCTTCTTGGGCCGCAGTCGCAAAAGGGCGATCGGAATTGAACTATCCTGCTGATATGTATTTGGAAGGTTCAGACCAACATCGCGGTTGGTTTCAATCCAGCTTGCTGACAAGTGTAGCAACTAACGGCGTTGCTCCTTACAAAACAGTTTTGACTCACGGTTTTGTGCTGGATGAAAAAGGCCGGAAGATGAGCAAATCTGAAGGCAATGTCGTCGATCCGGCGTTAGTAATTAAGGAATATGGAGCCGATGTTTTGCGGTTGTGGGTGTCTTCGGTAGACTATTCCGCCGATGTGCCTTTGGGCAAAAACATTCTCAAACAACAATCGGATGTCTACCGCAAGATTCGAAATACAGCTAAGTTTTTGTTGGGGAATTTGCACGACTTCGATCCGGCGAAAGATGCTGTGGCTTACGAGGATTTGCCGGAACTCGATCGCTATATGCTGCACAGAATGGGCGAAGTTTTTGCGGAAGTCAAAGATGCTTTTGACAACTTCCAATTTTCCCGATTCTTCCAAACTGTGCAGAATTTCTGTACGGTGGACTTGTCGAGTTTTTATCTGGATATTGCCAAGGATCGACTCTACATCAGCGCGACAGATGCTCACCGCCGCCGGAGTTGTCAGACGGTGATTGCGATCGCAGTCGAGAATTTGGCAAAGGCGATCGCACCTGTGTTGTGTCACATGGCTGAGGATATTTGGCAATACATTCCTTATCCCACATCGCACAAATCCGTGTTTGAATCGGGTTGGGTGGAGTTGGATGCGAAATGGCACAATCCTGAATTGGCGACTCGCTGGCAATATTTGCGGCAAGTGCGGGGCGAAGTTAACAAGGTTTTGGAACAAGCGAGGACTGAAAAGGCGATCGGTTCTTCGTTGGAAGCTAAGGTTTTATTGTATGTGCCTGATGTCGCGAAAAGAGCGCAATTGGAAGCTTTGAATCCTAGTAGCGAAGGATTGATGGATTATGTGCGATCGCAAAATGCAATCATCGAGTTAGCCGCAGCGGAAAAAGCCAAAGCAATACAAGATCAGCAGGAAGAAAAAGCGGCAAGTGTTGCCAAAGTCTTGACAGTCAAGACAATTGATGATGCTGTGGAAACTGTCGCAAATAGGAATCAGCCTTCTGAAGTTATCGAGTATGCACCTGTTACTGAACCGTCGGCTTCGGAATGGCAGGAATTGTTAGATGAAAGCGCCCAGTTTTTGACTGATTTGCCTGAATATATGGGCAACTTCTTCACAGAATACCAAAAGGCGATCGTCACAATTGGGCTGTTAGGTTCTGTGTTGCTGACTGGTAGAATAACGATGGCGGTTTTGGATACGATCAATCAGGTTCCGATGTTGGGTGAACTGTTTGAAGTGATCGGTTTCCTATTCACGCTGTGGTTTGTTTTCCGTAACTTGTTGTTTGCCGAAAATCGTCAAGAAATTGCTGCACAAGTTGAGTTGCTAATGTTAGATGTGGCTGGAAATGATGAGGCGGTTGTGTTTCCCCAACAACAGCCGATTGTAATGGAAGTGCCGGAAAAAGTGCTTGTAGAGTTACAGCCGATCGCAATTCCATCCACAGCAGCAGCCGAAAAAGCCTTTGTGAAAGCGCCTGAAATGCCGAAAACGAAGTCAATTGCACTGGATAAACAGTCGGAAATTCTGGCCAACATCACTTTAATGCCTGATTCTGCGAAGGCTAGCAACGCCGTAGACGAACTGCGGTACTTATTTATCACATCAGAAGTCGAACTGGTTGAATCGAGCTTGGCGATGCAAGGATTGCCCTACAGTTACGAATCTCCAGAGTTAGCGATTGGTGTTGTGAAAGCAGATGGGCATAAGTGCGATCGATGCTGGAACTATTCTACTCATGTCGGAGAGTCGATCGAACATCCGCTAATTTGCGAACGCTGCGTGTCAGCAGTAGACGGCAAATTTTAACCATCGGGTGTGCACCGCGTATATTAGTGTCAACTTAACGTCAAACCTAAACCAGTCTACTGTTTGACTATTAGGCCACAAATCCCCCCTAGCCCCTCTTCTTAAGGGGGGGACAGGAGTATTCTCAAAGTCCCCCTTCTTAAGGGGGATTTAGGGGGATCTGGCCTCGGCTATAAACGAGAGATACAAAGATAAGACGGTGGTTTCAACCGCCCGGTATTTTATTTCTTCTTAAAAAAACGGCAGACGATTTCACCAGGGTTGTTTTTTCCAAACGCCAAAACAGTGCCATCTTGCTTAACTGTAGTGCGATCGCAACTATAGCCGACAGTCACCCAGAATTTCAGATGTCCGCTGAAATTGAGGATAATTCCCCCGCTAGTAATTCAGTTGCCACTTTAGTCAAACCGCAAAATTTCCCAGTCCAAAATCTCTACCGCCAAGCTCAAAATTTTTGGGCTGACATTTTGCCAAAATATGCTGGTCAAACAATTTTAACTATCACTCACGGCGGGACAATTAAAGCACTAATTGGTGAAATTAGTTAGGGCTGGTTTCAAAATGTTTGCATTACCAATTACCAATTACAATTACCAATTACCAATTACTAATTACCAATTACCAATTACCCACAATGAAAATTTTAGTCACAGGTGCTGCCGGCTTTATCGGCTACCATTTAGCCCAAAGATTATTGTCCCAAGGACAACAAGTTTACGGTATAGACAACTTAAACGACTATTACGATGTCAATCTCAAAAAAGCGCGTTTGGCTCAACTCCAGCCACATTCAGGATTTACTTTTCAGCAGTTAGATTTGAGCGATCGCACTGGGATGTCTCAACTTTTTCAAAATCAAGAATTTGACCGTGTTGTCCACCTCGCCGCCCAAGCTGGTGTGCGCTACTCCCTGGAAAATCCCCATGCTTACGCAGACAGCAACCTGATGGGATTTTTGAATATCTTAGAAGGTTGTCGTCACAGCAAAATCAAACATTTGGTTTTTGCTTCTTCCAGTTCCGTTTACGGTACTAATACCAAAGTTCCGTTTGCTGTTAGCGATAATGTCGATCATCCTATTTCCCTTTATGCAGCTACCAAAAAAGCTAATGAGTTGATGGCTCATTCCTATAGCCATTTGTACAACTTGCCAATCACTGGATTGCGGTTTTTTACAGTGTACGGGGCTTGGGGACGACCAGATATGGCATATTTCAAGTTTGTGAAGGCGATCGCAGAAAACCAGCCCATTGACGTTTACAATTTCGGTAAGATGCAGCGGGACTTTACATACATTGATGATGTGATTGAAGGAGTTGTGCGAGTCATGGAAAAGCCTCCTCAATCCAATTCAGAAACATCAAGCACCGTTCCCTATAAGATTTACAATATTGGCAATAATTCCCCTGTGGAATTGTTGGCTTTTATTGAAGTAGTTGAAGCAGCAATGGGCAAAAAAGCGGTTAAGAATTTGTTGCCGATGCAGCCCGGTGATGTGCTTTCTACTTATGCAGATGTAGATGATTTGATGATGGATGTGGGGTTTAAACCCAGTACGCCGATCGAACAAGGAATTCACCAGTTTGTAGACTGGTATCGAGACTATTACGGCGGTGTGGCCCACAACTCTTACAGTCAAGTCACCGCACAGATAGAAGATATTCCCTGTGGCGATCGCCTAGCCACATTTTGAGCGGGAAAAATATTCACTAATGCGTTTTTAAGCGCATTAGTGTTCCCGCTATTGGTGAGCCCAGACGCATCTAAATTTTACAGTCAAGTTTGATGAAATTATAAGAGGATGAGATAAATTGAATGGCCAAAACTATTTTTTATTAAAAAAACGGCAGACAGTTTCACCAGGGTTGTTTTCTCCAAATGCCAAAACAGTTCCGTCTTTTTTAACTGTATTACGATCGCGGCAATTATAGACTTCAAGAGGTTGTTTTACTCCATCAATACTCAAAATAACCCTGTATTCCCAATAATTTTTCGCACTGCGTTTGATATCGACAATGCACATCTGGCGTCCTTCATAATTGCGGCATACAGATGCCTCCGCAGGAAGTGCTACCCAGAAAAAAGATATTAATAGCAACAAGACACAAACACATTTCATCATCCGCTATCTATTCTACTGCATAACCCGTATACTTCCGCATAAACGGCGGCTGAAATCCCCAAACAATATCCTCTTTGGGAACTCCGGCTATTACTAAATCTTCAGCAATATCATCTTCAGTGGCATTCCATTGAAGCCAAATTTTCCCCCCCTTGATATCAATGTGAATGCTACAGTGATGCACCCTAGTCTGCTTGTTGTCCCAGCCCACATAAAAGATTTGGTAGTGATCTCGTTCTGTATCAAGAATTGTCTCGACTTCAATGTCTCCGTGAGCAGGTTTGCGCTTGCCGTACTCCAGTAACATTTGCTGCACAATTTGCCGATATTGGATTAATTTTTCCATTCTACAATTACCTCAACTGCTGTATCATAAACAATCATTTTTACCTGATTTTCCTCGATCCTTGCTTTCGGGAAATCTAGTTGAAAGAATTCTTCATAAGTTATTAACGGCACAGCCAAGTACAAAATGCGATCGGGTGCTTTTTCTTTGAGTGCGGCTCAATAATTAATGAACTGCCCCAATGCTCTGTGAAATTCCGAGATTGCCGACGATTTTGCCAAAAAACTTTTGACCTCAACGGCAATTTTTTCGCCTTGCCTTTCTGCCGCAATCAGCCTTTCTGCTCCCAGATCGATCGACATATCTACACCGCCCACACTAATCGGAAACGGATCGTGGGTAATATGCCAGCCTTCTTTTTGCAAAGCTGTTTTGACAACTTCATGAAAAATATCTCTGGCAGACATAATATATACATAACTAACTTACTAATTTCTATCTTACCTTTTTTGACAACCAACTAACAGTATTTTTGAACACGACTTAGCCATTGGGGTGCGTTAGCGAAGCTTGCTTTATACGATCGTTCTCAAGCCACCACATTGTAAGATAGCTGAACCAAACCAGAACTGTATGTCTGACATCCTGTTAGCTGCAAAGATGTAGTATTGGGATTAGCAAATAACGGAATTCCCTCGCCCAAAATAATCGGATGTACCGAGAGAATTACTTCGTTCACTAAGTTTTTGTTCAGAAAATCGCGAATCAGCATTGAGCCTCCTACCAACCAAATATTCTTGCCGTTAAGCAAGCGCAAATTATTGACAAAACTCTCTAACTCTGTTACGACTTCGACATCAGAAGTTGCTTGAAAATCTAGATTTTTGGTAAAAACATAACTCTTTTTTTCTTGGTACGGATACTCGCCCAATTTTAGAACTTGTTCGTAAGTTTTTCGACCCATCAAAACCGTATCGATGCTATCTAAAAATTTAGTATAGTCGTAATTTTGGTCTGTGAACAGCCAGTCAATATCGCCATTTGGACGGGCGATATAACCATCCAAACTTGATGCAATGAACAGCACGACTTTCCGCATGGAAATACCTAGGTAAATGCTATACAGATAATTTATCACACTATAGTAGTTTTCAGTAGTCGGCAGGTAAATTTTGGTTTGGTAATTTATCGGCTATATCTCACCTATCAGTTTTGGCGATCGCCCTTGTCACTTCCAAAAACTCCCGTAAAATCGGCGAATTATCATCTGCCCGCCACACCGCCGCCATCGGAACAGTTGGCATAGATTCCGCAATACTTTTATAAATAACGCCCTTTCGTTGAACGTTTTGAGCATTTGCCGGTAGCAAAGCAATTCCCACATTTCCCGCAACTAAGCCGAGTATTGTCAGCATCATTGTACCTTCTTGAATAACATTAGGTGAGAAGCCAAATTGTTGGCACAAATGTTCTATTTGTTCAGATAAGCCAGGTGCAAATTGACGAGAAGGAAGAATGAATGATTCCTCTGCAAGTTCTTGTAAAGAAACTTTAATTTCGTTAGCCAACCGATGATTTTCTGGTAGTGCCACAATCAAAGTTTCTTCCCAAATTATTACTGAACATAAATCGGATTCTTGAACCATTGATGACATTAAATGGAAAAACCCAACATCCAAATGCCGATCGCGCAGTGCTTGCAATTGCAGCGAGGTTGCTAACTCCCGCCAAGTTAGTTCCACCTTGGGAAATCGAGCGCAATAAACTTGTAAAATATCTGGTAACAAACAGTTTGCCATTGAACTGTTAAAACCGACAATCAAATGCCCGATCTCTCCGCGATTGGCACGTTTTGCGGCTTTGACAGAATTGTCCACTTGGGCAAGTACCAAACGAGTTTCTTCTAAAAAAACCTGTCCCGCCCAAGTTAAATGAAGGGGTCGCTTAGTGCGATCGAACAACAGCACCTCAATCTCATCTTCCAGCGCCTTAATTTGCTGGCTGAGAGGAGGTTGCGCCATGTGTAAACGCTCGGCAGCGCGACTGAAGTTCAACTCTTCGGCTACTGCAATGAAATACCGTAAATGTCGAAGTTCCATTAATTAACCACTACTATATCTTTTAAATATAGCTTGCTACTTAATCAAATATTGGACATATACTAATACTTTAGCTAATCTAGATAGTAAGACGTTATTAATCTCAATTCAGCAGACTTCGACAGATATTGCTGTTGTTGGGATAGGAAGTTATTTGTTTATGAATCAAGTTAAACGTGTTGTGATAGTGGGAGGAACCCACGGAAACGAACTTACAGGAATTTACCTGGTGCAGAAATTCGATCGCGCGCCGGAGTTGATTGCGCGATCGACTTTTGAAACAATCGCCCTGCTAGCCAACCCCAAAGCCTGCGAAATTGGGAGACGCTACGTCGATATTGACCTCAATCGTTGCTTTCGACAGCAAGATTTAGACAATCCCCATCTCGCCAGCTATGAAGCGCAGCGGGCGAAAGAAATCTACCGCAGTTTTAGCTCAATAAACACTCAGCAGCAAAACTTAATTATCGATTTGCACAGCACTACATCCAACATGGGGCTAACATTTATTCTCGCCAGCCATCATCCATTTAACCTGCAACTAGCAGCTCATTTAACATCTGTGTATCCCCACCTCAAGCTACTGGCTTCGCCAACCAATCATCAAGATAGTCCCTTGCTGCGATCGATTTCCGAGTTAGGCGGTACGCTGGAAGTTGGCGCAGTTCCCCAAGGCGTTTTAGATGCGTCTTTGTTTCAGCAAACCGAGCAAGTTATCCGCACAATTTTAGACTGCGTAGAAACCTACAATCAAGGCACTATGCCAGTTGCAACAAATCCCCTGACTATTTATCATAGCATTCGGGCGATCGACTATCCCAGAAACGAGAATGGAGAAATTGAGGCAATGATTCATCCTCAACTACAATACAAAGATTATGAAGCCCTGAATCCCGGCGATCCGATGTTTTTGACCTTTGATGGCGAATCAGTCTTGTATGAAGGTACAGCGACCGTATATCCAATCTTTATTAACGAAGCAGCTTACTACGAAAAAGGGATGGCGATGTGTTTCACCCAAAAGCAAATTGTTTCTCATGGTTCGTAGTGAGGACTTTAGTCCTTCTTCTTGCGGACTGAAGTCCTCACTACGAACCTTATTTATTGTTACTTTTCGGTTAAATTATGGGAGTCAGGCGACAAAAATTTCTCTTCAGGAACAGCACGAGAATCATGAAACTGCTTCCATACTTCCAAACTAAAAATGCAAGCAAGCAGCCACACAAAACCCGCAATATAACCAGCAATCACATCGGTAGGCCAGTGAACTCCGAGATAAAGCCGGCTCAAACCAATCCCAGCAATTAATAGGACTGTCAATCCGTAAATCAACCAGCGCTGTCTCGGAAAGCGCGCACCCAAAAAATATCCTAGCAAACCGTAAACAACCATTGAAATCATCGCGTGCCCGCTAGGAAAACTGTAAAACTTTACCTCAACTGCGCGCTCCCAAAGTTGAGGTCGATCGCGCGCAAATAGTTGTTTTAAGAGTATATTTAAACCGATCGCCCCAGCGCCCGTAATTGCGATCGTTGTAGCTTCGGATCGATGTTTGCGCACCCACAACATAATACCCAAACTCACGCTCAGCATCAGCAGCAAATTTGGTTCCCCAAAAAATGTCAAGGCGAGCATGATCCGATCGCGCACCGGATCGTGCAGGCTCCTGAGATATAGTAAAATAGATTTATCAAAAGCGTAGGTTTCCTTTTCCAAAACTTCACGGGCAATGGTGGCAAATGCCCACATCGCCAAAGCAGCAACAGCCATGCCGCCAAGCCGAATTATCGAAATTAGCGATCGAATTTTAGAGAGCATTTTTTAAGTAATTAACAATTAAAAATCAAAAACAGACAATAATACAACAAATCTAGGAAACGAAAACGCCCGATCGATCGTCTGGATTCCTGAGCAAGTATATTTTGAATGATTAATCGATTTTTCACTACCCACCTCAGCTTTACATCCCACCGACGAATGATTTTACTATCAAAAAAATACATTGCTACAATTTTGTTGACCGTCGGGTTGACAATTCTGTATAGTTGTGCTAAAAACACCGGAGTAAGTGCGCCGATCGCCGAAGCCAACTCGATCGCCCAACGCCTCGTATCAACCGCCGTCGCCCAACAGCCCAACAACCCCAAATTCGGTCAGCCGATCGGCTGTACGCTAGGAAAAGACTGTTTTGTCATGCACTATTTCGATCGCGATCCCAGTCCCGCCGCCGTTGAATTCGGCTGCGGGCGCCAAACCTACGACGGGCACGACGGCATAGACTTCGCCATTCCCGACGCCAAAGCAATGGCAAAAGGAGTCCCAGTTATCGCCTCGGCTGCGGGCAAAGTTTTGCGAGTGCGAGATGGCGTAGTCGATCGACGTTTGCAAAATCAGACAGACAAAGCCAACGTCGCAGGTACAGAATGCGGCAACGGCATGGTAATCGATCACGGCGCAGGCTGGGAAGCCCAATATTGCCACCTCCGCCAAAACAGCGTGGTTGTCAAGCCGGGAATGCAGGTAGAAAAAGGCACAGTTTTGGGCATGGTGGGCAACTCTGGCAAGGCCTCTTTCCCCCACGTACACGTCACTTTTCGCTATCAAGGCAAGCCCGTAGATCCGTTTGTCGGGCCCGATGCCAAATTAGGCTGCAACATCGCCCGCAATCCAATTTGGGACAAGCCGATCGACTATATTTCCACAGGTTTAATTCGCGCCGGTTTTGCCACGAAGCCGCCGGATCAGAACGCTATTTGGGCAGGAGAATTTTCCGAGACTAAATTGCCGGCAAAAAGTTCAGCTTTGTTGTTTTGGGTGCAAAGTTACGGAGTGTTGAAGGGCGATCGAGAACAATACAAATTATTTGCACCCAATGGCCAAACTATCGCCGATCAAACCAGCGAAATTAAAGCTCCCAGCCGCACTTGGTTGAGTTATATCGGCAAAAGAAACAGTACAAATTCTCTGACTCCCGGAGTGTGGCGGGCCGAGTATCGGTTGACTAGGGGCGATCGGGTATTATCAGAAGTCAAGCGAGAAGTTGAATTGCGATAACCTTATTTATTCCTTCGCAACCTATCAATTCAAGCAGTCAGAAGCCGGGTTTATTCCGACAATCATGTATGTCAGCCTTGAATTAAATAAAAACCCGGTTTCTTGGGTATGGACGGGCAGATAGTGTTAAAATAAAAACAATAGACCTCTTGCCAAAATAACTAAAACGGGCAAGATGCCCGTTCCACAAAAAACATTTTTTCTTGTGGAACAGGCATCTTGCCTGTTGCAAAATTTGATTAAAAGGATTTTTGCAAAAGGTCTAATATTGGGAAATATGATTAGTTGCAGCCAAATACTTTTAAAAGAATGTCATACATTCAATTCACAAACCTAGAAATGATTGAAACCAATTTTGGCATAACTATTGCTGACAAAGTTGGTATTTTTGCCAATTTACCAGAAGCCGAGTATAGCGAGCTGCTCAGTCAAACTCTGCAAGAAAATATTTCTTTAGCTTTAGCAATTAATACCGAAAAAGCTCGCTCAGAATTAATTGTGACGCCTATTTTAGTAGAACTTAGAAAGCAGTTTCAGTACCAGATTAGCCTTTTTTCAGGGAAAGAGTTTAATGTAGATTTAGAAAAAGGATTGACTGGTTTTTGTGATTTCCTAATTAGTCGTTCTCCCGAACAACTGTTAATTAAAGCCCCGGTTGTCGCTTTAGTAGAAGCTAAAAATGATAATATTCAAGCTGGACTTCCACAATGTATGGCAGAAATGATTGCCGCTCAAATTTTTAATGAAAAAAGAAATAATAATATTTCCGAAATATATGGCGTAGTTACAACCGGGACAAACTGGAAGTTTCTACGACTTAGCAATCAAATTATGGAAGTTGATTTAAATGATTATTTTATTGATAATATTAGTAAAATTATTGGCATTTTAAAATATTTGATCGATGCAGCTAGCCTGTGAAACAGGAAGCCAATCTCAGAAAACTTATCAATAATAAATAAATTTAAGACCAATTTTCCCAAGCTTCAGCTACAATCTCGCTCAGCCAGAGCCTTTGAGCCAAATCCAGCAGATTGTCGTCGGCGAGTACCTCAGCCTTTAACTCATCCAAAGATTGAGCCCGCGATCGAGCTATTTGAATCACGCCCGCGATCGCCGACGCCACCAATTCTTCATTCAGTGGGTGTTGTCGCAAAGCAATCATTTCTTGAGGATTCGTCGGAATGGGATAATTCATGAGATTGCATAATAATGAAGGGGCTGGATCTTCAGTCGCTGTCGATCAACCCATAGCAAGAGCGATCGAAAACCTAAAAATCTGAGAACATTGTAAACTTATTTAAAACTAAATAAGTATCCGGGAGTATAGCGTACTTTCCTCCCTTGTCAACTCCCCAGCTTCATGAATTTATAGAGAACCTCAAATGCAAGAAATTCTTTATCTAGAAGTCCCCACACCGGATACAGCGGCCGTCTGTACCTGGCTACAGCACGAATTTGACCCCGAAATCGGAGAAAAAATTATTACTCCTGACGGCTTTCGCTTGCTTTCAAACGCAACAGCAGCCGAGGTTTTGTTGTCTGGAACTGCAAATGCTAATCCAAAACCGACATTCGCTGACGCAAATTCAGGAAACCGCAATGGTCGATCGACAGAACTTTCTACCTTTGTCTGGTCAGTCCAGCGTACAACTTATTTAAAAGTCTTTCGCCTAGAAGACGCACCCGCAGGAGAAAAAAAGTTCCTGCAAAATCTCAATCTGGCTGTGAGAAACAAGTTTCCCGATCGCTATCCAGAACCCCCTGTCATAGACCTCTCCAAACAGTCAATTTTTGAGGCTCTTGCCCCCTATTACCCCCTCACCGTCAAATACTTCCAAAAAATGCCTAAAGGTGAATACGACCTCCAACGCGTTTACTGGTGGGAGCAGCGCTGGCGTGAAGGCACTCGCAATCCTCAAACGCCAAAACAAGTAGTATTTTTGAAGGAAGAAGGTTCGGCAACGGATTATGTAACGGATGTAGCTGATGTTAAGAAGAAGCAAGAAGGTTCGGCAACGGATTATGTAACGGATGTAGCGGATGTTAAGAAGAAGGTAAAAAGTACAGTTTCGGTGTCTGATTCTGGGGATACTGTTTATGACTTGATTTATATTGGCGGGGCTTTGGGAGTGATTCACGCCGCAGTCATGGCGAGATTGGGCTACCGAGTGCTGCTGGTGGAACGAATGCCTTTCGGGCGGATGAATCGCGAGTGGAATATTTCACGGGATGAAATTCAAAGTTTAATTGATTTGGGTTTATTTACTGCTGCTGAAATCGAAACTTTGATTGCGCGAGAATATAAAGATGGTTACAACAAATTTTTTGATGCTAACAATCCAACCGTTGCCCGATCGCCAGTTCTGCACACGCCGAAGGTGCTGAATGTAGCTTTGGACGGCGAGAAACTGCTGTATTTGGCGGGAGTTAAGCTAACAGAAGCTGGCGGAGAAATCTGGGACGAGACTGAGTTTGTCAGAGCCGATGTCGAACCCCAAAAAGTAGTAGTTCAGGGCTGTCACCTGCCGACAAAAGCCGATCGCACTACCTCAGCCAGACTGCTCATAGATGCAATGGGTTCCGCCTCTCCGATCGCTTGGCAATTGAACGGAGGGCGGGCTTTTGATAGCGTTTGTCCGACCGTCGGAGCTGCCATTGACGGAGGATTTGAGCCTGGGGTTTGGGATTCCGAGTACGGGGACGTTCTCTACAGTCACGGTGACATTTCCCGGGGACGACAGCTTATTTGGGAGCTGTTTCCCGGTGCCGGAAACGAATTGACAGTTTATCTATTTCACTACCACCAAGTACGTCCCGAGAATCCCGGTTCTTTGCTGGAACTGTACGAGGATTTTTTCACAATTTTGCCGGAGTACCGCCGCTGCGATCTCGATAAATTGGTGTGGAAAAAGCCGACTTTTGGTTATATTCCAGGGCATTTTAGCAGCAGCAGCAGCGATCGGGCTGTGGCGATCGATCGCCTAATCTCGATCGGCGACGCAGCATCTCTGCAATCTCCCCTCGTTTTCACCGGCTTCGGTTCACTCATCCGCAATCTTTTCCGCCTAACAGACCTTTTGGATACAGCATTAAAGCATAACTTGTTGACGGCAAATCACCTCAACCAAATTCGCGCTTACCAGAGCAATGTATCAGTAACTTGGCTGTTTTCTAAAGGGATGATGGTTCCCACCGGGAGCAGTTTGCCACCCCAAAGAATCAATTCAATTCTCAATACCTTTTTCGGTATTTTGGCAGAAGAAGAACTCGCAGTAGCCGAAACTTTTATTAAAGACAAAGTTGACTGGTTAACTTTCAATCGACTGGCGATCCAAGCAGCCGGAAAAAACCCTTCTCTCCTGCTGTGGATTTTAGATTTTGTCACCTTCAGGGATATTTGGCGCTGGCTGGGGAGTTACTTGAGCTTTACTCTGCTGGCTTTGGCCAGTTGGCTGTTTGGCGGATGGCTCCCCAGTTTCGCCCGCAGGGTAAAACCTTGGTTGGAGCCCCGATATCCCGGTGTTTGGCTATGGCTGTTGGCTACCAGCTACGCTCTCACTTACGGTATGGGGAAGGGGAAAAAATAGTTTTTAGTTAAGTTCGATCGTTTGAATTTCAGTCCTCAAATTCCTAAATGACCAAAGCACAAGGGATTTAAGCCCCCACCTTGAGGTGGATTGTTTTTAGGCAGGGGATTTAAGCCCCAGCCTAAAAACTTCGCAGTCAACTGTCAACTGTCAACTGTCAACTGTCAACTGTTAACGGAAACTAGGCAATTCAATTTCAGCTAGCGATCGACGTTTTTTAGAAGTCCGCAGCGGACTAGCGATCGATGTCAGCCAGTCGGGTTGTCCGACTACTGTAGATTTCGCCTCAGTCGATCGCACTCGGCCAGTTTCAACTGAATTCAAAATTTCAAAAGCCTTGGCTAATTCTTGACTCCCTAATGTAGTAGCAACAATTTCCGGTTCAGACTCAGCTACTGGCAATTGAAGTTCGACAGCCACTTTGGCAGAGTGAGTTTCCGGCTCCTGAGTCCGGTAGGTTTCGCTTTTCTCCAATTGAATGCCCGATACTTGGGCTAATTTGTAGAGTTCCAGATTAGCCGTGGCTTGATAGTCGATCGCATCGTCAGCAGGCGTTGGAGGCTCTTGGGAGTCCGACCAAGGTTTGACAGGAGAAGCATTGAAAGCTGGCGGCAGCGGAATCTGAGAGCTTTTGACTGTCGCGAGCAAGGATTCTAATTGTGCGTTGGCGGTATCTTGGTGATTGTCAGGTGGCTCGACAATCGGCGACTTGACGTGTGGCATCTCCAGACTTCTTTCCAAAGCAGCTTTGAATTGCAGGGTATGGCGTTGCTGACGGTGCAAGCGCGATCGCAATTCCCGACAAACATTCTCTGTTGCTACTAGCTGGTGAAACTGCTCGTTGTAGCGCTGCACAGTACACGCACATTCTCGCTCAACGGCTGCTAACCTGGTTTGGCTGCTGGCTAACTGACTACTTAAACTCTCGACAAAAATTTCTTGACCCTGAAGGGTGTGATGAGAAACTTCCACTTTGCCAAACAACCGCGTCAATTGTTCTTGAGTGTTTTCGAGTGCAGCAGTCCGTTGTTCTAGCAAAGTTTCCCGATTCTGCAAGGTGTTTTCGGACTCTTTGAGAGCTGTTTCTAGCTGGGCGATGCGCTGCAAAAGGTCGCGGTTACATTCGTGCAACGCTTGCATGAGGGTGACTGGGGTCGATCCTTTGCTATACGCCTGTTCGACATTCCCCAGCAGATTTTTAAAATTGTCCGAAATCGGGGGCGAACTCGCTTCGGTAGGCTGTGTCTGAGATGGCGAATTTTTCGTCTCAGATTTTGTCGGAATTGCATCTGGGCCGATCGCGTTGGGAAAATCGACTGTTTGCCAATCTTCTTCTGGCGATCGATCGGCGGGGACGATCGACTCAAAGCCCCCTTTAGCAGCAAAATTTGGCTGAAATGATTCGATATCGGATCTTACAGCGGGGTGCGGTTGGTGCTGACTGGCTCGAAGATCAGCTTCTGACATGGCTTTTTATCCCAATAGTCACTCTTGTCTCAAATACAGTCTATCCCTATATATTCTCTAGAAGGAAGTCCCTAAGCCATAGTTTTTGTCATTTTTTGCCTTTTTTCAGGAGAAATAGGCTGAATTGGGCATTCGGTATCGACCAAACAGGCCTTGTTAACAGTTAACAGTTGACAATAACCAATAACCAATAACCAATAACCAAAGCACAGGGGATTTAAGCCCCCACCTTTAGGTGGATTGTTTTTAGGCAGGGGCTTAAATCCCCTGCCTAAAAACTTCGCAGTCAACTGTCAACTGTCAACTGTTAACAATAACCTTTTTCAAGCTGTAAAATGTTTATCAAGTATTGCTGGAATTTGAGCAGGTTTAATGCGACTGTAGCGAGTTTTGTCTGGCATCACAACGATATTTGGCCCGGCTTTACACTGTTTGAGACATCCGGTTCCTTGAACAGTAACTTGCCCTTCTAAACCGCGAGCATTTAAAGCATTTTCTAAAGCTTTACATATTGCTGGGCCACCACGTTTCTGGCAGTCAGATTTTTGACATACTAATATTTTAGTTTTAGTTTTAGCTGAAGTTACCGCTGTTTTAGATGCTGTGCCAGAGGGGATGGACTTATTGTCTCGCGCGCCAGGCGATGTCACAAAGGCAACAGGTGCATTTGTCGGATCTAGCGGTTGCGATGCTCGATCTTTGTTGTTACCAGACAGTTTCAGACTGTAGGCTTTGAGTTTTAATTTTCCATTTTTCGAGTTGAGCTGTTTCTCTCCTGCAACCTGAACTCTCAAACCAGGTGTCAAAACGGACGATAGAGATTCCCGCAATTCCTTACACAGCTTGACCAGGTATTCTATGCCGCGATCGCAGCTAATTCGCAAATACTTTAATTTATAACCATCTTCAATAATCAGGCTCAGGATTTCTCCCTCTAAGCTAAACTCTGAAACTTGCTTGCAAGATGTATACATGATTGTGGCTCCTTTGTTGACAATTTTGTGAAAATTATTAAAAAATGACTGATTTTAGCCTATTTGCCAGCAGCACTCCAGCCACTGCACCAACTCAGCCCTCGAAGCGCTGACTTGTCTCAACACGCTGGTTAGCTGAGCAGCTTGCTTAACAGTATTGATTTTGGCCCGCAAAGGTTGGTCAACTCCACACCAGCAGGGAATTTCTAATTCTTGCAAGCGTTTGTAAACTTGCCACCTTTCTAGCCAACTGACTTGGACAATTTCACAAACTGCCAATTCTGGATCTGCTGGATTCATTTTTTCTAGCAACAATAATCATTTGCATTAATTTTTGCTCTCAATCTGTTCTATTTTCAGGAAGCATTCAGAACGAGCATCTTTTTAAAGCATAACACAACTGCTAATAATTCTCAATAGGTTTTGGAAAAAATTTTGCTATTGCACAAAGTTGCCACTATCGAGGCAGACCCTGCTTGACTGGTAAATGTTGGAACACGATTTGATTGCGGAGCAAGCTATTATCGATTTACTGCGCCGTCAAGCAGGACAAGCCGAAAGTCTGGGCGATCGAGCAGGTTCGTAGTGAGGACTTCAGTCCTTCCGGGCTTAACGAAGAAGGACTAAAGTCCGAACGATCAAACCAGATTAAAAAAGCGAGCAGTCACAACTGCCCGCTTTTTCATACCAAGTGCGTTAACAGTTAAGGCGCTAAAGCATTGCCACGCAACAAACTACCAATCGTTTTCGCAGTAATCTTCATTTGGATGAAAGGATTAGCCGGCACTACAGTCTTATACAAGTAGCTATCGAATGTGAGTTTCTGCACATCGCGATCGGCACACATTTCCACAAAAGCTTCGCGAGTAGCATCAGAACGGTAGAACACTCGTTGCAAAATGTCAAGCACTTTGTAAGTAATCCCGTAGGCTTTATCCCACCGCTTCAGATAAAGCTTGATTTCCTGTTCAGTCGGAATCCGCGTACCCTGCTGAGAAATCTCCACAATCGTTTCGGCACACATCCGGCCAGACTTCGCCGCAAAATAGATACCTTCGCCCGAAGACTTGGTAACATAACCGGCCGCATCACCGACGAGAGCAACTCGGCCCAC
Organism: Oscillatoriales cyanobacterium PMM_0080; assembly: GCA_949127775.1. Classification (GTDB taxonomy): domain Bacteria; phylum Cyanobacteriota; class Cyanobacteriia; order Cyanobacteriales; family Microcoleaceae; genus Microcoleus. The sequence continues at coordinate 15,073 of CASBQF010000103.1, read as the reverse complement.
AACCCGGCGAGGACGAGGATGTTCTGGGATGGGGTGAGCTTCTACTTTAATGATCTCACCGCCCATGAGTCTTTTGGCAGCACGGGCGCGAACTCCAGCTTGCAGCTTTTTGATACTGGCTTGATTGACTTTCATTGTGCCAGTACCGACGGCTACGTGGTCGTATTTGGGGAACACCCAAGCGTAGAAATCGGTAGATACGTCATCGCCGACGTACATTTCGGCTAAGTTGTGGTAATAAGCCATTTTATCTTCCGGCAGGCGGATGCGTTCTTGGAAGGCGATCGCATAATTGTAATCACCAGCATCTATAGCCTTTGCCACACGGGAGTTAGCACCGTCAGCCCCAATCACCAAATCCACTTTCAGAGTTTTCTGAATTCCCATTGCCGCGCCGCTGGAGTGATCGGCGTAGTGGAGAATGTAGGGGTCTTTGTTGTTGCCGGGAATCTCTAATGTGTGAACGGTACCATTAATTAGTTTGGCACCTAGGGCCGCCGCCCGATCGCGCATGAAGCCATCAAGCACTTCGCGGCGACACATACCGATGTATTCGTGTTCGTTTTCAATATTGATGTCCACCTCTACATTGGAGGGGGAAATCATTTTCATTTTTCTGACTTGGCGGTCTATGATGCTTTGCGGCAAGTCGAATTCCTGTACCATGCACAGGGGAATTGCCCCACCACAGGGTTTGGCGTAGTCTAATTTGCGCTCGAATAGGTATGTTTCGATGCCTGCTTTTACGAGTGTTTCGGCGGCGGAAGAACCCGCGGGACCTGAACCTACTACTGCAACCCTTAATGTCAAAGTTTTTCTCCCCAGTTTTTTTCTATAAGTCTTTACTCATGTGTGATGGTATCACGGAGTTTCGATGCCGTGGGGTGAGAATGGGAGATTTAAACGAAATGCAACAGAGCTTAACAATTGGATACGAAAGTTTTGTTTTGGATGCTGGTTTTGCTGGAAAATCTTAAATCTTTTACGGTAGATGAACGCGGATTGATGCTGATGTGCGATCGAACATCTTGAACTATTTTGTAAGAACAGGCAAGATGCCTGTTCCACAAAGAGTGAATTTTCTGGTTGTGTGGTGGGCTTCTAGGCTGAACAGGCTCTCCGGCCTGTTCCACAAAGAATCAATTTTCGGCTTGTGGGGTGGGCATCTTGCCCGCCCAGAACAGGTTGGAACCACTGCAATCAGTTACATTTAAGTTACTGGCACTCATATCTAAAAATCTTATGTTCGGTAATTTTCAACAAAGCAACCTGCGGATTGAGCTTGAAGCTTCGGAAAAAGCGATTCGGGATAGCTTGGTGCGATCGAGTCAATTGCAGCAGTGGCTATGGCCGCAGCAGTTCTCTAGTGGTTTGCCTGAAGAACTTTCTCAAGGTTTAACGTTTACAAGTTGGCTGGGCCCGGTGGCCGTTGGGCACCACGTTGATATTGCCGAGCCGAACTGTCTGCGGCTGTTGTTGAGTCAGGGAATTGACGGGTTTCACGAGTGGTATTGGGGCGACGGTTGGGTGCAGTCTCGGTTGGAGGGAGTGTCGCTGCTACCGCTGAATTTGGGCCAAACCGCTAGTTTGTTGCGTTTGCGGGAGTTTTTGGCCGGGAAGGGAAAGGGGAAGTAGGAAGTAGAGCACAATCATGTAAGAGCTTATCAAATGCAGTGGCCCGACTGTTTCCCACCTGATTGCCCGCCAAAGGACGCTAAAGGGCCGTGCGATCGAGTTTATCGCCTGATTCAACAAAATTCTGCAACGGCTGATGATTTTTTGACAGTCCGCCAACTTTACCCAAATCGGCAATTTCCTGACAGTGAAAAAGAATGCCGTTCCTGTGCTCTCTCTGTTTTTAATTCAAGAGATGATGTCACGGTTAACCGCAGAACTGGTCGGTTTAAAAATATGAAGGTTGCTGGGGCAAATTTGACTCCCGATTCAGGACAAATAAAGCACACTCCCTCACCGGGTACTAAGAATTCTCACCACAGTTGGTGGGTTCCAACTAACGTTGAAGCCTTGACTTTATTTGAAGCTGTTGATGTCACTGAGTGAGGTATAGTTATGAGCCTGCTTCCAGAGTCTACTCAACTAGGCAAATTGGAAATTATCGAAGTTTACGAGTATTACGATGTACCGTGCCTATTTGCTTGCCGAAATGCGTCAGAACAGATATTTCTTGCAGTTTGGGCAAGTCAAACAAAAGAAATGGGAAGATGGCTTTATGTTCCGATGTCTATAAGTCGATTTAAACGGGTTCGGTCTGGAAATATTGATATCCGAGATGCTTTTTTAACCGCTGAAGATGGTTTTGTTTATGAAGTTATCATCCCCTGCGACGATAGTTTTGACAGGGTGATAGCTGTTTCTTGTCAAGAACTAAATGATGAATGGCTTCCTATGGTTGGTGAATTGCTTGATTTTCGGAACGAACCTCTGCCTGTATTGTTGTTGCAAAAGCAAGAGGTAAAATGAGTCTGGTCTTATTTGAAATTTACCACTAAAAATTAACTTCAATCTAATTCACCTCAATCAAGTATTTTTCAATTAAATTAGGTTGATTTGCACTATCCAATTCTAGATAAAACGACACACTTTCAATTTCCCAACTAACCCAAGCATGGGGAACTAGCATTACTCCTTCTATTAAAAAAGACTGTACTGGTTCAACGATATCGGGAAACGGCCCATCAACGATCGCAATTGAAGACTCCACAGTTCTGAAGTGACCCGATTCAGCGGGTTGGGCAACATAATGCCACAGTTCGCGAATCGATGTTTTGACTCCCTCAAAGACTAAGTAGCATTTGGGTATAAAAATTGTTTCTGTCGCCGTAGGATTCAGCGGATGTCCTGGAATCACGCCGAGATTGCGGGTAGGAATCACCATTTTATCATCTACAGCGATCGGCTGATCGTAATCACTGGCGATCGTATAAAGTTTATCGAAATTATTTTGAATAATTATCATGCTTCCTTCTCCAAAATAGTTGTACGGATAGTCTGCAAGGGAATATTATAACTGCTATCAGGTCTAGGTGTTTGTCTAAAAAATTGTTGGTTGGCAAATCGAGGTTCAAGATTGCCATTTTCTACGATGACGCGCAAGCCAAGGCGATTTAAAGTATCTGCATCAGGCAATCTTGCAAATGGATTGCTTCTGTTAGCGTTGATATAAATTCGTCCACCTGATTTTAATATTATAGCAGCTTGTTCCAAAAAGAAGGCTTGGGGGCCGCTGGCGATAATCTCACTGACGCTATTGGGTGGAAAAATTTCTAGCAGTTGAGATACATCGCCCTGGATACCTTCTTCGGCCGCTATATCATAATTGATGGCCCCGGTCACTTGAGAAGTTAAACCGCCAAATAAGTCGAGGATGATTTCTTCGCACTCGGAAATCTTGTCCTGTACTAATTTTATGGCATTTTCTAGATTATTCAACTTTGGCTAAAGGTGATGAGTAGTTGTTGGCAAGGATTTAGTGTAATAATTATATCAGCATATGAAACTCTTGATATCAGTAAATTAGGTATGTATGTTATGAAGCTGTTTTCACATTTTATAGAAAACATGAAATACGAACCAGCAAAACCTGTAAATTGGTGGGACTTTATACCAGTATTACTACTAATAACTGCCACATTAAATACTTTATCGCGACCAACGCCAGAGCATTTTTTAGCACCATCTCCGGCTATTTCCCAACAAGTGAATCAGCAAGTTGCGGAAATTGCTAATCTTGTCACTGTCAGAATTTTTTCCGGTTCTGTGTCTGGTTCTGGGGTAATTATTCAGCATCAAGGACAAACTTATACTGTATTGACTAACGATCATGTGGTAGCTGATAATCAAGAGCATAACTATAAAGTATTGACTGCGGACGGAGAGACGCATATTGCTAAATTGCTTTCTGTACCTCATTTTGGCAAACTAGATTTAGCTTTAGTGCAGTTTACAGCTTCTCAATCCTATCGAGTTGCGGAGATTGGTAATTCAAATAATTTATCGGTGGGAGATGCGGTTTTTGCGGCGGGTTTTCCCAATTGGCATTGGATTAACTCAAATTCTATCGAAAATACTGGAAAATGGGGGCTAAAAGCTTTTAAGTTAACAACTGGGAAAGTGGGAATGTTGCCATCTCAATCCCTGGAAAATGGATACCAACTTGGTTACAGTAATGATATTGCTGAGGGTATGAGTGGCGGGCCGGTATTGGATGTTTCTGGCAAGTTGGTGGGTGTTAATGGGCGATCGAAATATCCTTTGGGTGGAATTAATGTGTTTAAGTTCGCGGATGGGAGTTTGCCTTCTGTGGCGGTTTTTCAGCGGATGGAAGCTTTGAGTTGGGCGATTCCGATTGGGACTTTTCAGCAGGTGAGTCATCAAGATGAGAAATCGGATTTCTTCTCAGGTTTTTCGCTGCTGAATTTAGGTTTTTTCTGAGAAACTTGGTGGTTTTTGCGTAAGTCTTATCTCAGGTTGTCGCTACTGTGCTGATAATTTGTGAATTTGGTTAATAGCATCTTGGTAATCACTTGTTTTTCCTTGTTTCTTGTACAATTCAGCGGCTTTTTGACATAGCATATTGCAGCTTTATAAAGTACAGCCACTAGCCGGGTTTTTATTGATAAATCTTGCTCCTCTGTACTTCACTTACGACGGAACTAATTATCTAATATCATGGCTTTCTGATAATCTTCTATTGTCTTTTTCTCATTTCCTAGTAAAGAGTGTACGAAACTACAGATGTAGTAGTATTTGGCTGTTCCAGAATTCTGCCTGATGACTGCTTGAGAATAATCAGCGTTCGCACCTTTTATATCTCCAAGAGTGGAACGGGTGATACCACGATTAAGATAACCTATGGAATCAGAGCTATTAGAAAAATAAATAGACCAATAATAAGAAGCAATCGCATCATGGTAATCCCCTTTTCTATAGTAAGCAATACCCCTACCTCCATAGGCATAGACATAGTTAGGATTAAGATTAATCGCCTGGTTATAAGCAGCGATCGCCCCTGGGTAGTCTCCTAATTCATTACGAATATTACCTTCGGTGAAACAGTAGACATCAACTATTCCTCTTCCACCTAAAAGAACTGTAATAATCGGAACATAGAAAATTATACTTATTGCGGCACAAGATATGTGTCTCAATATAATATTTTCTTCTTTTTCTAAGAATATATTAAAGTCTGCCAAGATGTTTTTCGCTTTTTCTGGTCCATACAATAAATAACAAAAAGCATAACTAGCCCCTGCTATTATAAGCATCGGCATACACCATATTATTAAGAACAAAATGAAGTGAAAGAATGTAATCCACCCAACTGATGTATTTTCATCTATAAAAGCTGAATTAGATGCCAAAAACTTATTAATAGGAATCCCTAAATTTTGCCCTGTGATACCATATTCATTTTGCCCCCTACCGTGAATCGCAATCACTTCACCTTTTTGATTTAGCACAGGCCCGCCACTCATCCCGTGGCTTGTATCATTATTATAAATCAAGTTATATCCTGTAACCTTAGACGAGTCTCCCTGTAAACCAATAATCTTGCCATCGGGTATAATTACAGTGCGTGTCGGCATTGCTTCGCTGACTTGAGGGGCTCCTGCAACATAAATAATTGTGCCACCAGTTGCTTTCTCTGAGTCTCCAAACTTCGCCAATTTGTAAGTTTTATTACTCACAAATGTCAACACTGCCAAATCTACACCATCTACAGGTACGATTGCTTTCGATACTAATGCCTCGTATTGGATTTTATCTGATGTCAAGATTATACAAGTTCCCTTAGCTTTCTTAACAAAATGATTTGTCGTGAGAACAGAGTAGGTATTGGTGGCATCTTTTTTGAAGACTACTCCAGAACCAGCAGGACCACAACCATCAATGATCACAGTTATTTTTGTCGCAATCTCATGTACTTTTTTAGAGGATAAATCCGAGTCAAAAAGTTCTGGAAAGCTTTGACATCCACTAACTGCTAAACCGATGCCGATCGCGATCGATACTCTACGGAACATCATCAGCTTTTCTCCTAGTCTAATCATTTCACATCTAGTTGGCTCAGAATTATGTATGTTGTCGCTTCCCAAAATAAATATGTAGTGCGGAAGCATTCGGGCGAGAAATTACTGGATCATTGAGCAATTATTTTTTCCAATTTTTAGCCTTATCCGCGAGGCTGGCGAAACATTTCTGGATTAAGAAGCAATCATTTTTCCTTGAAAAAGAAGAAGCATTTGGCGAAATCTATTATCCTACAATATATAGCATGATTTATCGCCCAAATGCTTCGTTCTACGATTTATTGAAAGGTTTTAAATTAACTAAATTTTTCAATAAAATTGAATCGGAAGAAGCATTTTGATCTAACTTGCTACCAGTAGCACGACCTTCACTATATTGTTTAAAGATATTGTGCAATGCTTGTTCAGGTTTGTCAGAATTTTCCTTGTTTAGCGTAAACAGCGTATTGTCAGAATTACAGCTTGTTGGTGCATCAATAACACAGACAACTTTTTGATTATTCAAAGAACCAACTTTTAATTTCAACAATCCCAAGTCTCCACCATTATTTTTAACAGCTTGTGTCAGTTTTTCGGACACTATTTTGCAGCGTTTTTCTGGTGTATATTCTGGTCCAAATTCTTTGCTGTCCCACGTAATCAAAGGAGTTTTAGTCGTTAGATTGTCTTTTTCAGCCGTAGTTGCCCAGCCACTCCCTTGCTGAATGCACTTAAAGACTGTAGGCGGCTCATTAGCTTCTGCCTGGGGAGCAGGAGCAGGAGCAGAAGCCGTCGTCGTCGAACAAGCCGCCGCGCCAAACAAAGTTAAAATGGCAGCCAGAATTTGCGGAATCAAGCGATGCGCTTTTGTAGTCATAGTGTTGGCACTTAGTAAATTTGAATGAAAATGCTTTCTTGACGGTTTCAAGAACTAAGCCGAATTGTATCTGAGTGTGTGAGAATTATAAAAAATATTATGACATAAAAATGATTGTAGGACAAACTCTTAACCGACGATATCACATCATCCGTTTCTTGGGTCAAGGTGGATTTGGCGAGACATACCTAGCCGAGGATCGAGATCGACCCAACTATCCGCCCTGTGTCGTCAAGAGATTGATGCCAGAGTCCAATGAACCATCTGTTTTGGACATAGCCAAACGGCTGTTTGCAAAAGAGTCTGTAGTATTGGAGAACTTAGGGAAGCACGATCGCATTCCGCAGCTATTGGCTCACTTCCAGGAAAACCAAGAATTCTATCTCGTCCAAGAGTTGATTGTGGGACACGATTTGAGCGACGAATTCAACCCCCATCACCAAACGGGAGCAAGGGGAGTTCAGTTCAGTGAAAGTCAAGTCATTGAATTGTTGTATGATATTTTAGAAGTATTGAAATTTGTCCATCAACACAAGATCATCCACCGGGATATCAAGCCCTCCAATTTAATGCGGCGCGATGCGGATGGTAAGATTGTCTTGATTGACTTTGGGGCAGTCAAACAAATCAGCAGCCAATTGAACCATGCTACAGGGCAACCGCGAACAGTTCCCATTGGCACTCCCGGATATATGCCCAACGAACAAGAAAATGGGCATCCTAAATTGTGCAGCGATATCTATGCAGTAGGAATGGTAGGTATCCAAGCACTGACGGGGGTATTTCCTCACGAATTGCCAAAAGACTCGCAGACGCTAGAAGTTATTTGGAGGGACAGAGTATCAGTCAGCCCAAAATTAGCAGATATTTTGGATAACATGGTACGATACCAATGGAAACAGCGCTATCAGTCAGCAGATGAAGCATTACAAGCTATTAAACCTTTAGCAGTATCTTCATTATCTCCGACAGTGGCTTCCCCTGCTCCCAGTTGGCCTTCACTCAACTTACCAAAAATACCGAAAGTGTTAATAGGTTTAGTTGCTTTAGGATTTGTGACTCTTACCGTTATCTTTGTAGTCCAAAATTATCCCCAATTTATGAGGATACTACCATACCCGCAGCCAACTGTTGCCCCAAGGAAGAAAGGGATATTTTAAAGTCGAAAAACCCAAATTTTATCAAGTTGGAAAATTAACATTATGAGTGGAAACAGAATTGACTGGCATTTAGTCGTGGGTATTACCGGAATCTTAATCACCTTTGTTGCTGCTATTCCCACGGTTTATATCTTTCAGGATAAAAGATTTTTCTGGGAAAGCGCTAAAGCAGAGCAGCAGATTCAACAACAGCAGAATATTCAAACTAAGCCAGAGACTGTGAAAGTACGTCGAGATTTCGGGTTGGGATTTAAAAGTCTCTAACCAGTAGTAGGATGCGTCAGATTCCGTTGTATCATCTGCAAAGTGAATAACTCTTGGCTGACGCACCCTACAAGTTTTAGTAGTACGGTGCGTCAGATCGCGCTATATTGTATGCAGATTCAATAACTCTTGGCTGACGCACCCTACAATTAATCCCTCTTACTTACAAAGACGGCGAAAATGTAGCCTTAATTGCCGCTGACGAATTGGCAAGCTTAATAGAGACAGTATATCTGCTGCGATCGCGTGTTGATTACTGATGAAGCATTTGGTCTTATTTCTTATCTAGTAATCAGCTTACCTTGATTTCTTGCGGCCGTAATTACATTGCGGTTAGCAGTAAAAACTTTGATACCAGGAACAGTCACATAATCACCATCATCAGTAATTACTTGAACTACCCCTGCTTTATCCATTGCTTCCAGAAATAGCAGATCATAGCCATCTAAAAGTTGAGTTTGAAATCGGGTTAAAGATGCGTTAGTTGTAATTTCATCAATAGTTACATCAATCGATTCAGCAATAGATGTTACCTGACCCCAAGCAGCTAGAACTTCAGCTACTACGTTAGCTCTTTCTGTTGGCTCGTTATGGCGATATTCTTTTGTGTTTAATGTAGTCGAAAAAATTGCTCGTTCTGCCTGTTCAATATTATGTGCTAACTCTGCCAAAGAAAGCCCACAATATAAAAGCAATCCTTGAGCAGAAATAATTTTTGTTAAATAAGCAGGATAATCATTTATTTGATAGCTCCTCGCAGAGGTACTGGCTGGAGTGTATGTCAGCCAGTACCATACATTAGTATCTACCAGAAAAATGTCATCTTTTTGAGGTGTGTCAAACTGGATATTAACTACCTCAGCCTTGACTGTATATTGGGCTGCCATTATACATTTCCCACCTGTTGGCTGACAATTTCATTGATTGCATTGCGGGTTGCATCATCTGCTGCGTAGTAGCGTTTTGAGTTCTTAATCACCTGTTTGAGTATTTGATTGCCTACACTATTAAGATGAGAAAATGTCAGCAGACGGTTTAAAGTGTCTGGGGAGATATCCCTAAGTAGCTGTCCAATGGCAAAATTGAAGAACGGAGATGCAAAAATCTCTACACCAGCAAAGTCAAGCTCCACAGCGTGATCTGCCCGTAGTTCGGGGTATGTCAACTCATACACCTTCATACCGTCATCGGGTGTCATGCAAGTTTTCCCAATCAAAGTGCCAATCTTGTAAGATTTCATATTTCAGAAGTTCCCTCAGAAAAGTGGGGCGTCGCCGTCGGTGTCAGAAGCCAGCACATAAATGGCTTCATCACATTGGAGGGTAATGTTAACCAGTGTCCCTCCGAAAAAGGTTGGGCGATTTTGGTAAGTTTCCTCATCTTTGTTAATCAGGACATACCCATTGTGACTGAAAAACTCCAACTTTCCTCTATTCATCTTTACAAATGTTTTCAGAGAGTCAAGTCCAACGCCCCCAGCAACATCACCGCGCCTGGTTGTAGTTCCTGCTTCAAATGCCCATTTTAGGGCTTCGTCTGCTGGTAAATCAGGGAGATTTTGGAATAGGCGGACATTTTGGGGAATCCCAACACCGAAGTCAATCACAGTGAGTTTTAGTTCCTTTTTTTTAGGGTAGTGCTGTCCACAGCTAAAGACTCCGATTTCTGTTTTTCCATGCTCAAAGGCGTTAGCATAGATTTCCCAAACGGTTCCTACGATGACGTTTTGCAATTTTTGACTTATATCAACCCAGTCTCGTCCTAGCCATTTTTCTGCTAGGTAGTCAACCAAGCCATCTTTATCTTGTTTTTTATCTTCTCGATAAGGGATAGAATTACCCTGCCAAGGTTCTTTATTCTCACAAAAAGTATACATGAATCCGTTTTGTTCAAGATTCATTTTTATGTTGTTATGAATACTATCCCAATTAATGTTTAATTTTATCGAGCGGGATTGAATGAGACGAATTAATCCTCCCAGAAAAGCTACGGCATTTTGTCTGAGAAAAAAACATTTAGAAAAGTCAATAATTACTTCTGAGCAATCCTCATTTAGTTGCTCCAAAAGCTGAAACAGATTGTCAAAGTCGTTCAGATCATCATTGATTGTAGGGATGTTGAGAGTCACGCTCATAATTATTCTATGGAAGGCTTGATCCAGAAAGAAATTTAGTAAAATATCAATCAGCTTCCTGCCTGTCAACCTCTGCGGTACAATTCCCCTTACTTGGCCCGCACAACCAATACTGAACAAGGAGCCTCAGCCACAACCTCAGCACTCACCGAACCCTCCAAAATCCGCTTCAAACCAGTCAAACCCCGACAGCCGATCGCAATTAAGTCTACTTTATGAATATTCGCCAAACGCAAAATCTCCTGCGCCGGTTCCCCCGACACAATCTCCAACTCACTCTCGCAAGGCAAAGTTTCCTGATAAGATTGCAGTAACTTCTCTACTTCTCGGTAAGCAATCTCATTTCCCTGAGCGTGAGGTCGATCGACCACCGCATCAAAATCCGACATCCCAGAACTCACAACATGAACTAGAATCACCTTAGCCGTCGGTTCTAGCTTAAACTGCCCCACAGCTTGCAAAACCTGTGCTGCAAACTCAGAATTGTCGATCGCCACCAAAACAGTATTCAATATAATGCACCTTTAAATCTCAGATATTAGACTTTAAAATTCTCGTTAAATCTTGCCTACTTTCCCCAATTTCTATCTTCCCACCAACAGCATCATTAACTATACAAAAACCCGGTTTCTTAACATAATTGCGTAATTTAAGCAAGATATTGGAAGAAACCGGGTTTCTCAAGCCCGAAGTGCGAAAATCTCGATCGCCAAATTCAAACCTAACATCTAAAATTGATCATCCCCCTGATTTTCAGTCCGCAGTCGCACTGAATCAGCGTGAGAAGGCAAACCCTCAGCTTCCGCCAACACATTAATTGCCCTACTCACCTTTTTCAGTGCAGTTGGCGAATAATCAATCAAACTCGAATGCTTCATGAAAGTTTCGACACAAAGTGGCGACGCATAGCGCGGAGCACCAGAAGTCGGCAAAGTGTGATTCGGCCCCGCCAAATAATCACCCACAGCTTCCGGCGTCGAATAGCCCAAGAAAATCGCTCCAGCGTGGCGAATTTGCTCCAGCAAAGCCCAGGGATCTGCCACTTGCAATTCCAAGTGTTCGGGAGCAAATTCGTTAGAGAGTTCCGCCGCCGCCTTCAGAGATTCAACTACTACGACTAAACCGTAGTTGGCGATCGCCTTTTCGGTCAAAGTCCGGCGCGGGTGATTTGCCAACTGTCTGTCTACCTCAGCCACGACTTTTCTCGCCAACACCGAATCCGCCGTCAGCAAAATCGCCGAGGCCATCGAATCGTGCTCAGCTTGAGCCAACATATCCGCAGCTACGTGCACAGGATTTGCCTTGCCATCAGCGATAATCAGCACCTCCGACGGGCCCGCCAGAGAATCGATCCCCACAGTTCCGTAAACCAGTTTTTTCGCCAGGGTGACGTAAATATTCCCCGGCCCAGTAATTAAATCCACCTTCGGAATAGTTTCGGTACCGTAGGCCAAAGCGGCGATCGCCTGGGCCCCACCTACCCGATAAATCTCATCAACTCCCGCCTCCTGAGCCGCTACCAGCACCGCAGGATTCATTTTCTTCTCTTGTCCGGGGGGAGTACACATCACCAGTCTCGGAACCTTGGCGACCTTCGCAGGAACCGCATTCATGATTACTGAGCTGGGATAGGATGCCTGACCGCCAGGAATGTAAATGCCCGCGCGATCGACTGGCGTGTAGCGTTTGCCCAAAACAATCTCATCATCACCAAACTGCACCCAAGACTTTGGGACGCGCTGTCGATGAAAGGCCTCTACCTGTTTGCAAGCTGTGCGGATTGCATTTAATAATTCCTTCGACACCTGCTGATAAGCAGCATCCAATTCGGCGCCGCTCACTCGCAATTCTTCCGCATTTAGGGTCATGCGGTCAAATTCAGCGGTGTAGTGCAGCACAGCTTTGTCACCTTTGCGCTTGACAGCTTGCAGCACCTCCCGCACGGTGGCTTCTTTGTGAACGATGAGTTCGTCATGGGTGCGATCGCAGATTCGTCGCAGTTCAGCTTGTGCCTCAACCCACTGAGTAATAATTCGCAGCATGGAGATTCGGAATGCCGTCTATAAAATTCACTAACATTTATTTGACAATTTGGGATTTTTGTGGGGATATTCTGGAGAAGTAGCCCACCAGTCCACAAGCTCAACCGCGAGACTCGCGGTATTTTCACTCGTGTTCAGTGCTGCGCTTAAATCTGTGTCAAGGATTTTGCAACACGATCGGACAAGTCACAACTTTTTCTCTTGAATTGCCCACCCAGCCGATTAAGTGCTCAGGAAGAGAGTTCAATCCCAAAGGGATATTGCCCTAGGGGGAGAATTTTGATTCTGCCTTCTACTTTCTGATCCGGCTGCTTCTACCTTCTACCTTCTGCCTTTTGGCTTTTATTTTCCTTAAGTGCTTCTTGGCGAAGCCAAAATAACCTGTACTCTTTGTTATAGCTTAACTTGGATTTTTCGGGGAATCGGATTTTGTTCAGAATAAATGCTATATTGTTTTTTCTGACACCTAATAATTTTTTTTATAAGAAAACGCCAAAATATTGTATAGTTGACAACTGCGCGCCAGAAACCGTAACTTTAACTCGTGAGGGTGGAAACCCCGCAACACGCCTCCGTAACACCCGTGTCATACCTTTGGGTATCGTCAGAGGTAAAAAATAGGCAGTTAAATGAGTCAAAAATTAGTGCGTGACGGATGATTGTAGCCTAGTAGCCTAAAAGTAACCAAAAACTTAGCTCAATCTGAGCGAGTGGTAGTTGCTGTATGACTCAGCCTTTAAAAATCAAGCTTTTTGTGGATAGACCCCGAAAAGGTTGTGCTTCAAAATCTCCGTGTCTTGAGACTGTCTTGAGACTATCGAGTATCAACGAATACCTACTTCCATCAGCAGAACTATGGCAAATATTAAGTCCGCCGTCAAACGAGTCAAAATAGCCGAACGCAACCGCTTGTACAACAAATCTTACAAGTCAGCGGTCAAAACCCTGATGAAGAAGTATTTCGTAGCCGTTGACAAGTACGCCGCAGCTCCGAGCCCTGAATTAATGCAAGAAGTCCAGCAGCGAATGTCTGAGGCTTATAGCAAAATTGATAAAGCTGTCAAAAAAGGTGTGCTCCACCGCAACAACGGTGATCACAAGAAGTCTCGCTTGGCGAGAATACTCAAACCTCACGAAACACAAGTAGCATCCTAAGACAGAAGGAAGTTCGGCAACGGATTTAACGGATTTAACGGATGTTGAGGGAAAAAGTCCTAGCGCAGCAGGAAGAAGGAAAATATTTTTTTCCCACTCTATCCCGATCGCACTCTTCCCCTCTCAACCTCACCCGTCAACAACTCGGACGCTCTTGTATCAAATCTAATCTGCTTCCCCCATGCAGCTCATCGACACTCACGTTCATATCAACTTTGAGACTTTTAAGTCTGAATTAGAAGCCATTCGAGAACGCTGGCGCGAAGCTGGTGTAGTTCGACTGGTTCATTCTTGTGTAGAGCCAGAAGAGTTTGCCTCAATTCAAGCAATTGCCGATCGATTCCCAGAAGTATCCTTTGCGGTTGGGCTTCATCCCCTAGATGCCGGCAAATGGAACAACGAGACTGCGAACCAGATTAGGGATAAGGCAAGTTCGGACTCTCGGGTAGTGGCGATCGGCGAAACCGGACTAGACTTTCATAAAGGTGATGACCCTGAACTCCAGTTTAAAGTGTTTGAGGCACAGCTTGAAATCGCCCAGCAACTTGACAAACCAGTCATTATCCACTGTCGCGACGCTGCCGCCCCAATGGCCGAAATGCTGCGTTCGTTTTGGCAAACGCGCGGCCCGGTACGTGGTGTCATGCACTGCTGGGGAGGTACACCCGAAGAAACCCAGTGGTTTTTAGACCTGGGTTTTTACATTAGTTTTAGCGGAACAGTCACATTTAAAAAAGCCTTGCAGATACAAGAATCAGCTTGTATGGTAAATAGCGATCGCATTCTAGTCGAGACAGATTGTCCTTTTCTCGCCCCCGTACCCCAGCGGGGAAAACGCAACGAACCAGCTTACGTCTACCACGTGGCCGAGCAAGTTGCTAAATTGAGAGGAGTTTCTCTCTTAACTTTGTCTCACCAGACAACAGAAAATGCCTGTCAGCTATTCGGCTTTTCACTTGAGCTAGAACCCAGAAACGACGAAAACAAATTGAATTAGAGGCAAGCGATAGAGATAATCTGAGCTAGATTCTGCCCTAAAAACCGGATTCATCCTTTATTTCAGTTCAGATTTTTTAGCCGTTGTCTGCTGCGATCGGATTTGCGTCCTATAATAAAAAGAACCAACCGATCGCGCGTTGGCTCACCATTGACGCCAACACAACCCGAACACACTAATCTTCGGGATAGGCTAAAAAAAATCAAGCAATACCTCAAACTTACCGAAAAATTGGGGTAGGAGCCCCGTCCTTTTAGGACGGATTTAGTTATCTAATTCGCTGCTCAATATGATATAAGAGAGTGATACTACAGGTAGAATAACCGCCGATACACATGAGACACCAAGCTCAAACGACTGGTCGGAAAATAATAATGGTTAGTGGGTGGCGAACACCACGAGAAACATAGCCCGG
>CASBQF010000102.1 GCA_949127775.1 Oscillatoriales cyanobacterium PMM_0080 | reverse complement strand
TCACCGAAGGAATCTGGATTCTCTTGTTAACACCGAACCCATAAGGCATGACCCCCTCACTCAAATAGTTGTCAAGCCGGTCAGAGATGCGGCTTGTAGCTTCCCCTAATAGCTGTCCAACTAAGTCGTTCATTGTCTGCCGCCCTGTTTGAAAGGAAAGCCATCCCATTAGACCCAGTAAAGTCGAAATTAGCAGAGCGTTGGGGACTGTGAGGACAACGCGCAGCGGGAGGGGAGGCTTTTTCTGAAAAGAGTTTTTTGGGGGGAGCATTGGCTGACTCTTCAAGCGAGTGGGGAAGGATAAAAAAACCGGGGGGGTGGTGAGTGCGTCCAGGACTGTATCGACATTACTAGCGCAGCCACATACTAATCAGAATCATTCAAAAGGGATAAGTCCTCAGAATTAGCAGGTTTCCAATAGACTTGCATTGCATAAATATTTGATACAACAACAGGAAACCGCTTCTTAACGCTTCTTAACGCAGATGCCTTTCAAGAAGAGCGAACGAATGAATGCAATGCAAGTCTAATATTCATTATCCCGCTGCTACACGAACAGTCCTAGACGCACCGATGGCTAGACACCGGGTTTGATGAACGAAAATACACAGGTTGCAGCCCGCAGTAATGGTAAAAAAATCGGTTATGAAGGTAGGAGTATGTCACGACTTACGAATCCGAGTAGTTCTAGCTGTTGGGGTCTGTCGCTACTGCAATTTTGTTCCAGAGTCGTTTGATGCTTCAAGAGGTATTTTGCCGAGTTCGACAATCACTGACAAATCTACTCCCGCCTTTGCAGCAGCCTCAGTAACAGATAAATTCTGATTTCTAACAAGAGCTAAAAATTGCCGCACGCTGTAAACTACTGGGTCGTTGGCTGCTGTGTAGCCTTTTTGAATGGCAATAAGCAAACCTTTTTCCACATCTGATGCTGTAAATGTGCCGCCTCTACCAACATTCAAAGTCGGGGATTGTTCAGGAGTTAGAGGAGCGATGCGAATTCCTAAGTTTTCGGGTTTTTTGTTGGTAGGGACGATGTTGAAGTTGTAAAGTCGCTGTTTGCCTTTTGAATCTACAGTTTTGATTGAGATGTTGGTGATGGTAGCTGTGGTAGCCCCTGGAAAATTAAGCGTTTGAATGGGACGCAAGAAAACAGTCTTGGCAAGGCCGCTTGCTAACTGTGCGTCGGTGGTGAAAACTACTTTTGAGGGGTCGGCAATTAAAACGTAGGCGAGAGCCTCGTCGGTAGAGCTAAAGTCGATCGCAGTTGCACGACCGGGGTACACTAAAATATCGATCGCACTATTAACCGCAATATCTCGACCTACAGTCTGATAGCCTGTTGCTGCTGACTGAGAAAAAGCATAGTTCGGGTAGCTCGCAGCAGCCAACACTGCCGCAAGGATTGACCAACAGAAAATTTTGATTTTTGGGAAGACCATTGTAGCATTCATGATTTTTATCGGTTGAGTAGATTATCGGTGGATGTTGAGAAAGCTGTTGACAGTAATAGAAACCGGAGTTCCCTTGTTAACCACAGCTACATTAGGGCGTTTTAAAAGTTCCTCAGTTGCTCTATCTGAGCGGCTTTCCATCCGTTTTGCCAAGGGGCTGAAAAAGCCATCCAGGACGGCTGACCAAATTTGCGGGTCGCGACTTTCAACCGTGGTTGTACTGCCCCCAAACCGGCCGTTGATATTGCTAGAACTCCTAACTTTAGGCTCTGCGAACACTTGACCGACTCGTCCAACTCCCGACAGCAGTGCGGTGAGAATATCCTGCGAAGCAATATCGGCACCTGGGTCAAAGTAGCCAGAAGCAATTAGTGGCCCTCCGCCCTTTCCTGTAATCAAAATTGCACTTTCTGGAATAGCCTGCTGTTTAATCTGTCCAGAACTATCTGAGTAGACGATTGCGACAGCAGTAGCTTGTACCATGCGATTGGCAATGCTTACAGTGTTGGCTTTGGCAATTACAACCGTCCCTGCCGGAAATGCAATAGAACCGTCATCTACTGTCACGTCCGACGTGAGGGTGACAGCAAATTTGTTGTAAAGCTGTTTGCCTGAGCCTTCATCCCACAGCAGCGGAACCGAAACTACGCCAGAAAAATTTGTTCCAAGGGGAACTTGAATTGTTTGGGAGGTGGAGTCCGTTTGGGGCGTGCGGTTGAGAATGCCCTTGGCTCCAGGGGAGTTTACTGTTTCTGGGGTTGGGGAATTTGTTAAGGGATAGGGTATGGAACTTGTTTCTGGAGAAAGGGTTGGAAATTCTGTATCGGGCAAAAACGTTTGGCGAGCGCTCAGTTGAGCCGCCGTCTCGATTGGGTTATCGGTAGAATCGGAAATTGTTTGTGGGGAAAGGGCAGTCTCCGTTAATTGGTTAGTGGTGTTTGGAAGGTATGAGGGTTGCGACTTTTGGTTGCCGATATTCACTGTTAGGAATTCAGTTGTTGGAGTTGGCTTTGCCACAGTGGCGGCGGTAGCAGTTGTTGTCGCTGGAGTGTTCGGTGTTGCAAAAGCGGCATTCGCTATTTGGTTAGGATCAAAATTTCCCCTGACTTGTCCGAGTTGGGCAAGTTGGTTCCACCGCTCAAACGGATCAATTTTTTCGGATGTCGGAGTTGGAATTGCATTCCGAGTTGGGGGTGCAAACGGTTTAGATATGGGAACGGGTTGGGGTGCGGGTGTTCTTGAGGGTATTCTTTCAGGTGTTCTTGAGGGTACGGGTGCGGGTACAGTTATTGTCCGCACTACTGTTCGGGGTTCGCTTCGGGGTTCGCTTAGGGGAATAGGTGGCCGTGTAGTTGGACGGGTAGCCACGGGGCGGGGAGTTCGCGCGTTCGCGAGTGATGATTTGGGCGATGGTTCTACTTTGGGTTTGGCAGTTTTTTGCGGTTTCTCGGTCAGCAGTTTTTGCTGGTCTTGGTAGGCCAATCTCGCCAGCAATTCTGGCTTTTCATCTTTAATGGTG
The DNA here is from genome assembly GCA_949127775.1 of Oscillatoriales cyanobacterium PMM_0080. Lineage (GTDB taxonomy): Bacteria > Cyanobacteriota > Cyanobacteriia > Cyanobacteriales > Microcoleaceae > Microcoleus. Next base: position 6,886 of record CASBQF010000102.1, on the reverse strand, counting down.
GGAGATGGGGTAATATTTGATTTTGATTGTGCGATCGACTCGCGAGGTGATTTGGGCTTGATAAATTGCCAAATCAGCAGCCCTAGCAATAATATCCCCCCAGTCAACAGCAATATTGTCACTGCTCTAGGAACGCCTCTTTCGGAAACAGGTGGCGGCAGTGGTTTTTCGTCATCTTGAGCGAGTTGATATTGAGTTTCAAGTGTTAGAGGTGCATTGGGGTCAAAGTTGGCAATGAAGTTTTCGTCAATATCATCATCTTCGGAAGGGTTCGGGTTCGGGTTCGGGGAATTAATGTTGTCGTCATCGTTATTTGGGGTAGATTCAGTCGATGTAGCATAAGGATTCATATTGGTTGTTGTGGTGAAGTTACTATGGTCGTGACTGGTACTCATTGGATTATTTTTTGGTGAATTTATCGAGTTATTCATGGCTGGATAATTGATTGAGTGTGTTGTGGTTTACTCTACAAAAAAAGGAAAGATAGAATACTTCAACCAAAGGGATGGAACATACTAGACTTGAATTACAAAAATCACACGTTATCTGCGTTCATCTCTCATCAAAAATTTATGCAATTCAAGTCTAATAAACGTTTAAAATCTTTAGTTTTTAGGCAAGCTTTTTAAATTTACCCACTTACTGGCTCGTCCCCTCTCCATCTCTTTTCCCCTTTTTAAGGTTTGAATTGGACAATGCGGGAAATTTCTAATCCGGCTGCTCTCAAAGAGTGAACAGTTTTCTCTAATTCATTAGCGTTCTCTTTGAGAGGGGATTTGGGAATTTCTACGGCTTTGACGGTGAAAGTTCGATTAAACTGTTCTCGGCTTTCCCCCATTCCTTGCTCTAGCACTACGCGAGTAGCAATGACATCTATTTCCCAAGTTCCTCTTTTGATTTCTCTCGGTTCTGAGATATGAGAAATATAGACTCCTGAGCGGGTTTTTCCTGAATAGATGGTGTTGGGAACGAGTGGGGCAAGTTCGATAAGTGAAGCTTTACCAAATTCTGACTCCATCATCAAAGAAGCCATCCAAGCAGTTGTAGGAACTTTGGCACTACCTTTAACTTTTATGCCAAGGTCAGGCTCATTTGTGCCGGGGATTTTACCTGACCAAGCCCAGGTTAAGTTGACCCAACTTGAGACAAAAGTTTGGATATTTTTAGGTTCTCTGTACAGCCCGTCTTCTTCGGCAATTCGGGCTGTTGTTCCGTCTTTTAACTGGACAAAGGTGACTTTTTTTTGAGATAAGGCTCTCAAGCTAACTGTGTTAACCAAAACAGCAATTGTCAGGAGGCAAACAAAGCTTGTTAGCAGGACAAAACACAAGGCTAAGGTGTTTTTTGATTCCGGGAGTAAGGGTTGGGTTTTTTGAAATTTAAAATTCATAATTGAACTGTTTAGTGTTGGTTGATTTGGGGATGGTCGGGCTAAACAAATGACTTCTAAATGAGCTTTCCGGCCATAACACCGATCGCATTACTGGCAATATCTGTAAGCTGTTTGGTGCTATTGGCGATCGCACTGTACAAAGCTGTTCCTCCCCCCTTGGCGATTAACACAGCAAGAATGGGAGAAAACACAGCTAAAAAGAATAAAAAGGCGATATCTGTAACTAACTCTGCATCGGATTTGACAATCACTACAGCCACTAATCCAACAACAATGTTGTAGCCCAATTGCACTCCAAATAAGGACATAAATCCTACAAGCCAAGCCAAGATAGGTTTTCCTTGCAACGGCAGCAGCGACAAGCCCATTGCCAGAGGCCCGAACAAAGCTGTCAGCAATAACGCTGCTTCTAAAATGTTGACAAATGCCCACTGTACTGCTCTAAGAATTAATCGAATTATCGGCAAAACAGTAGATCTAAAAACTTGCCCTGCAAAATCGCCATTTCCTATATCCTGAAGATTGGTTGCATTGCCTAAGTTTTCGACAAATCGCTGCAAGCTTTTGAGAGTGCCTCCATTTTGCTGTTCGGCTGCCTGGAGAATTTGTTGAGCAGGCTCTTTTTTGCTGTTCCAGCAATCGACTAAAGCTGATCCAACTTTGCCCTGACATTCGCTGTAGAGTTTCTCAATCTCTTCTTTGCCAGCACTGGTAAGGTTAACGTCACTCAGGGCGGTTCTGAAGGTCATTTCTCCGACTTGAATCTTCATAATTTCTTGAACTTGAGTGCTGCCTACAGCTTTGATAAATTTGACGCTTTCAGCTAAGACTTTGCCATTGTTACTGAGAAAAACTACAATTACGAGCGGCCAGATAAACATGGCTGCTAACTCAGACCAAGACTGTTTTTCAATTACTTCTTTTCCGGTAGTGACAGCGAGGTAACTAACAGATATTCCAGCGAGAATTAGTCCGAGTTTGACTAAGGCAATCCAGAGAGAGGATTCTTGAGTATTGAAGGTATTAAACCAAACTAAATTCCACGATTCGACGGTCTTTTGAGAGACTTCTACAGCGTCAGATAGAGTATCGAGGGCTTGTCCTGCTGTGCTAGTTTGGGCAATAAATTGCATGAACATCGCGGTATCTCCTTGTTATAATTTCAGTCTTCTGTTGCACCCAAAGTAATGCCTCCCGGCATTTGGAACAGTCCGGCTTGAGTAGAAGAAGCGGTAGCAGCCGCAGCATCCTGCCGTCTCTGGGCTGTGTTAACTTCGTTGAGTTCTTCAGCCTGTTGAGCGTTGAGAATGTTGCCAAGACTGCGATCGATTTGAGCTTGCTGGCCCTGCATGACTAAGGCACTTTGATTTTCGACTGATAAGGCTGCTTGTTGAGATGCGATCGCACTTTGTTCAGATATATTTCTCATAATGTTCTGAGTGACATCTTGACCTGCTGAATCAGCGCCCAATTCCATCGATTTTTCGCTCTCACGACCAGTTTGCTCTACGTTTTGCTGAACAATTTCTTTCATCTGAGCTTGTTTTTGTTGAGCTTCTTTACTGAGAGTAGCTTTGTTAGCTTCACTGACAGCAGTTTCTCTTTCTGCTAACTCTGCGGTATTTTCTCTGAGGCTGTAAGAGTCTTCTGGCTTCTTTTCTAAAGCAGCGGATAGTTTGGTTCCTTCGCTTTTGGATGTGTTGCCGTCCATTATGCTTTTAACTGCTTCTTTTAGGTCGGGAACTTTGAGTTCTCCCTGGAATGAAGAGAGAGTTGACTCTATTTCACTGGTAATTTTTTCGACTTTATTTAACAAATTATCCCAGATACCAGAGATGCTGTCGGAGATGGTGGAGATGCTATCTGAAATTTCGCCTGTTATGCCGCTAATTGTGTTGTCTAAACCTCCTATTTGTTTCGGGTTGCTCAAGAAGTTGTTAGCTGATTCTTGAATTTGGCTTTCTATTTGTTGACTGGGAACTGTGAAGCTGGAGCGGTTGAAAGTGCTGCTGTTACGATTGTTTGATATGGGAATCTGTGTGGCAGTTCGATTGCTGTTAGAAGTTTGAGCCTTGGCTTCTACAGAATTTAGTATTAAACTCAGCCCAAGTGCAGGAATACTAAGGGCAATTTTAACAAGTAATTTCGATGATTTCATGTGTTTCTTCCTTATGTGTGCAGTAATTCGAGGAGTGGTATAGCCTTTCTCTGAAAGATGAGGTATGTTGGCTAATTGGCTTTTCTCAGTCTCTCAAACGTTCTAGCTAGCCATGAGGTCTTGATGGGATTTGTGTTCCTTGATATCTGTGACTGAATTCTTGCCAATATTGGCTAATGAACGCCCTTCTTTAATGGCTTGTACATATTCAGATGCAAATTGTTTGAGTGCTAGCAATTGCCCTTTTAATGTATTGGGATATTGAGCCATCACTCGCGCACGAGCCATTAATTCAGCTTGATTGTTAGCCACACTTGCTAAAATCATCTCGCCTGGATAGTATCGGGTTTGCCAGAAACGACCTCCTTTTTCAATTAGCCAATTGGAATAAAGTTCAGCCGCTCTAGGGAGGAAAGCTTCTGTAGCATTTTGACTGATAATTTCAGCAGGATAACCCAAACGTTTGATCCAAGAATTAGCTCCATTTGATGTCAATCTTCCGGTAATTCGGTACACCATATTTTGCATAATCATGGTTCCCGCACTACAGTCACAAATACTGTCGATATCTTGGGATAGCAAGAGCACTGAAATGCCATTCTTTCTGCCCACTGCACAGAGCTCGCCCACAACTTCAGCAAATCCATCTTTTTTAAACAAAATCGAAAGTTCGTCTCCGATAAATAAGCTTTTAGGGTGAGAAAGTGCGTTGCGAATGCAAGCAGCGTGGGCGTTAATTGCCATCAGGTATTGGTCTTGTTCGTTGCCCAGGTCGCTCATGGCAAAAAACTTAACAGCAGGTTCGGGTGAAAATGTACTGGGTCTGCCAATTGCTTTCCCTAAAGGTGAGGCTAGTAATGCGTTGCATTGAGTGATAATTTGGTTAATGGCAATGCGGTCGAAGTCGGTAAAGCTTTGTAGGTTTAGTTGCTCTTTCGTGCAGAATTTGAGGAGGTTTTTGAGGGTTGGTATTTCTTGCCAAGCGGTGGATTTCCAGCCTTTTTCAATGGCAGTATTGTAGCGCTCGATAATTTCTGGGTCTTCGAGAAATTTTTTCAGAGTTAGCAGCAAAATGGCATCGACTCGCTGGGCTAGTTTGGGGTCGCGGACTTTGCCCATGCTGATAATAGTCAGCCCTTTTCTGATAAACTCTTTCCATTGGTCTAGTCGGCGCGATCGCTCTTCTCGCTTGAAGCGTCTCAAATCGGGTATTTCGAGCAAATTTGAGCTACCGGAGGTGATGTCGTAGTAAGCACCCTCGTCGCCTAAAAGTTTAATTGCTGTCTCAAAGCTACTACCGCTTGCTGCTGAGATATCCATTCCGACAACTGGTATGTTAGCAGCTAAGGCATCGATAATAAATCGCCCTCCTAGAGCCGATTTACCGCTGCCGCTTTCTCCCGTAATAACGGCGCGGCTCGTTTGGTCGTGCATGAGGTCAACATAAACGGGTTTGCCGCCTTTAGTGATAAATTCAACTCCTTTTGAGTCCATGTCTCTAACAGCAGTTAAGGGCAAAATACCGGCAACAGTTTCAGTATCAAAGGTGAGGCGGCGTTCGTTAATTACCGAACTGCTGTGCAATAGCCAGCTTACAGTAATGGGCAGAGTTTCTAGCCAAACTTGCCAAGCAATATTGCGCTCTCTTAAAACTTTGGCAGAGCCGAAGCTATTCGTTAGCATTTGACAAGCTTGATTGAGCTGGTTTGGAGTGGGTCTGTAGACTAAGAAAGCGACAGCAGCGTGAATTGCTCTTGCACCTTTGTACATTTTTTTCTGGGCTTCAAAAGATTCTTCCTGTTTAACTTCTGCTCCTACATCACGACCTTGACCTTTTTCTAAAGCGCGTTTTTTAGCACCTTTAGATTGTTTAGCTTGCCTTGATAAGTTGTCTTGAATAATAAAGTTGGGAGCAGCACTTATTTCTACGACGGCTTCGGTATCGCGGATGTAGTTATTGCTCATAATTTTCCACAGCCATTGCAGTTGTTCTCTGGTATTTATCCATCCTCCTGGTGCATCTTCCATTGTCAGTACGCCGCATTCTGTATTTCTGCCGTTTAGCCAGATGCAAGAGCTAGTTTGTTTGTGTTCTGGACAGCTAGAACGGCCGCCTTGACCTTCAATTAAAATTGTGCAAGCGTGTTTGTGTGTGTTGACTGTTTCGGTCAGCTTGTAGTCTGATGAAGTTTCTTCTAAAGTGAGCAATTGGGGAATCGGGGGTGTCGGTGTACTGTTAAATTTTTGCCACATCCACGTCCAAAGTTTGTCAGCATTCATCGGTTGAATCTCTAGTCCGATTTTGGTGTTGAGCAAGAGTTCCCAGCGGATATAACCTTGCTCGAAGGCATCGAGCAATAGTTGTTTGTAAAAACTCTCTTTGTAGATGCGTTCGTTGCCGGTAAATTGTGCGGCAACAGTTTGGGTTGTGTTGATAATTCCGTTGATGAATTTACTTAAAGGGTCGTTGGATTTGGAGCCGGATTGAGAATTGAATGTCCAGGTGCAAAAGATGGTTTGGTTCCAGATTTGTCTGGTGCCTGTTAAGGTGAGTTCTTGAACGCGCTTTTGTTCGTTTCTAACTAGCACTGAGACGGGTTTTAGGTGGCAGTTGTCAGCCTGTTGGGTAAGTTGTTGCTGTCGCGCGCTATCGCTACTGTAGCAGCCTGTATGGAAGGTCATTTTTTCGCCTGGGGGAATGTCTTTGAGTCCCTCTTCTAAGGCGGTAGCTGCGTTACTGACTTCGTTTCGGTGCAAAAGGTTGTGAAAACCTGTTGTCTCGAATCCGAATACAAGTTGGTACTGGCTGCCTTCTGAGAGTAAATAGGCCGAAACTTCTCTACCATCTTTTTTGATGGTGACTAGACAGAGGAGGTTTTGGTAGTTTTGAAATGGCATAAGCTTGCTGTTGCCGGATTGTTGTTTGGGAGCAAGTTTTGGTTTGAGCTTGATGCGAACTTGCGAATCTTTATAGCGCTGGCGAAAGGCTAGAGGTCTGTTTTCAGGAATGGGGGGTAAATATAATAGATTGCCGTTATACCATTCGCTTCCAGGCGGCGGTCGGAATCTATCTAAAAAGAGGTGGGGTTTGTTGCCAGTGAGCAACCACCAGCTAACAATCAGCCAAAATGTTGCGCCGAAAAAAAAAGGCATTCCGAGGCTAAAAAAGCCGTTGGTGAGGACATAGGAAATAATGGCAATTATCATCCAGGGTATGAATTGTTCGGCAGGAATGATGCCGATACTGGCTTGTTTGCCAAGAATCTTGTTTACTGAAATGAAATCTTTATCTGGGTCTTTGAGCATGGTAATAAGGGGAAGGGAAAGAGGAGGGG
>CASBQF010000101.1 GCA_949127775.1 Oscillatoriales cyanobacterium PMM_0080 | reverse complement strand
CTCTACTTCTTTGCTGGCCAGGGAATCATCGGATCTTGAGCCAACCGCTTAGAAACTGCAACAGCCCCGTAGCGATTGAGGTGGCTGGGATCGGAAAAAGATGTTCGCGTTTGGGGCAACAATAAACTCTGATCTCGGAAAATTAGCCCGCTTTTAGCTGCTAATTGTTGCATATATTGCCGGAATTCTTGTTCGTAACCTGTCCGCACTGGGTCTAAATAATCTTGAGTTAGAGGCATATTCACAAACACGAGATTGATGTTGCGAACTTTGGTAAATTCGATCATGTTTTTGAGTGCTACAGTTTGTTCTCCTGCCAATTTAAAATCTTGATAGTCGGAGTCGTAATAGCCAGATACTTTTGGGTGCTTTTGAAAGTAAGTATCGGGATTGAAGCGGATATCGATCGGCAAAAAGCCGTTTGGTTGAAAATTGCCTAGTTCTTTACCTCCAGCACTTAGCTGGGCGTTTTGATTGGTTTTGGTGTCATCGGCTGCGGTTTGGGGGCGATCGATTAAACCTCTTCCCGATGGATTGGCGATCGATCGCAAAAACCCTTTGAGCCGATCGCGCTTTTTGTAAGTTGCAGAACTATCCACCAACTTTTGACTCAGTAATTCTTGCACTTTGGCTTGACTTTGTTCCAAATTGCGTACCAATTCACTAGCAGTCGCGATCGGATTATTGGCGCTCTCCTGCGATGTTTTGGGTTCCAATTGATTGGTACGGATTAGAAAACTACCCCGGGCTAATTGCCTATAACCTTCGCTCGAAGCGATCGCACTAAAAGTCAAATCCGGCCGCCCGCTGTTGAGAGCCCTCGCCCCGTCAGCCAATACAATCAATTTTGGCAATTGCTGCGGTGGCAAAATCCGGCGGACGATCGAATCTACAACCTGGAGAGTCGCCCCGTTAACCCCAAAATTGTAAGCCTTCAGCCCCGGATAGCCCCCATCCGCCAAAGCTGTTTCCAAAACTTCCGGATCGATGCCCCGCAACGCCCTTGAACTGCCGACAATTAAGATATCCGGCGGTTTTTTGTGTTGGCGGATGTACTCTTGGTAGCGCGCAATCTGATCGTCCAACTGCTCGCTCCTCAAAGTTGGGAACACCGGAGTCGCAGAAACATCAGTGACAGGAACGTTCGTGTTTCCCGGCTTCGTAAACCCAGAGCCGTTGAAAGCCTTTTCCCGGTTAGCTTCCGACGATGGTTCCAACGGAATTTGAGGCAAATTCAGCTCCTGGGAAGGGGGAACTGCGATCGGGGATTCTGACGTAGTTACTGAGGCTGAAAAGTCGTCGGAAGCCTTGGGGAATGAATTTTGACAATTTGGGCCGCTGCAAGCTTGGGAGACGCTAGGAGCTTGACTGACGGTCGTAGATTGGAGAAACAGACCAAGCAACCAATCGGTATTGAAAGTCAGGAGACAGCCAGCGATCGCCCAAATCAATGCCATTCCCGCCGCGCGATCGGCTCTGACGCCCCCGGGCTCGGCAGCATTGGTGGACAAACCATCATTAGCTACAAACAAACCCGAAGCGACAAGCGGTTGCACCGCAGCTTGAACTAACTGCTCGCCCAGCTTGTATCCTGGGATGCTGATTTTGAAGGGAAGCTTCCAGGAGTCGGGCGTCTGAGCATCGAACACCAAGTTATCACCCAAACCTCCAAAACTCCCATCTTCGGGAGACGCAAACTCTGGTAGTGGCTCTTTTTCCAAGACAGCCCGTTGGGAAGCAGCCAATTTCCCAGTCGATGCCGATGCTTGGTCGATCGCGGTTCTGAGGTCAATTCCGTAGCGCCACTGGGGCATTTTTTGACCAGCGCGGCGTCCGTAAACTCGCACCCCTAACACTCCTGGAATTTTTAACTGTCGCAAGAATTTAACTACCGGAGGCCCTACCTTCGACTGAGCAGGGCAACTCAGAGCTTCAGTCATCACGTGGAGCACGTCGGCTTTGTGTAGGGCCACAGCCCGAATCCCGCCGGTTTCCAGCTTGCGGTTGAGATTGGGATTCAGAAATCTGTCGAGCAAAAAAGTCAAGGCTAATTGGTCGCCCTCGGTTGCTAATATTCTGGGGCTGGCAGCTAACTCTGGGTGGTGCGCTGCTGGCAAGTCTACCCAGTCTATCCACATCGGCGACTCCGGCTCGGCTTTGCTGCCGTTAGCTGGTTCTACGCCGTAGATTGTCGCTGCGCGGATGCCTTGGGGCGCGAAGGCTGCCAGGATTGGGGCGATCGCATCGGTGGTTTGCTGCTTATCTGGGTATTCTTGCCGTTGAGACTTTTGTCCTTTTTTGGCAGTTTTGCTGCAAAACAGGTGGAGGGTTGCTTCTTTGAGGGTGGCACGTACTTCGATTTTTGATGCTGCTAAGTGTTGGTTTAGCAGTTTGGCGATCGCAGATACATCTCCCCACCTGGCCCATTCCTTGAGAATTGTATCCGGCGCAGTCAAATCAACCCGCAGCAGCCAGTCTGGCTTTGCTTCGCCACTGACTTGACTGCCGATTACGGCTTCGTGGAAATCTTCTAGTTGGAGTTTCCGCAGTCTGCTGGCGATCGGTTCTGCTAGCAAGGAAGGTTCGGGGCTGTATGCTGACTCGCATAGCACCAGCAGTCGGCGCTCCTTGGGCTGGAGATTTTGTGGTGCATTCAATTGCACTGTTTCTTTTTTAAGTTCTTTTTCGCGAATGCTGACTTTCACCGAAACTCCCATCGGGCCGAGGATTTCGCTGAGATAGCTGGCGATCGCATCTGGATAGCCCCGACGTGCCAAAGTTTCCGCCGAAACCGACAATGTACCGCCGAAGTCGCTGTCGCCGGAGTCAGTTTCGGGGGATTGGATCAAAGCCACCGCGCCGCGATTTCCTGTCTGCGGCGGGGCTATTCCGATCTCTTGCTGGGCAGCGGGGGAACTAAAAGCTTCTCGTGTCCCCGAAGTGTCGATCGTCACGGGGGAAGTTTCAAAACTCTCTGGGTATTCGACGCGGGAGGCAATGGGGACGCTTTCGTGGTCAAAATCGAGTTCTTCTCGCACCTCGGGCGATCGATCCGATGTTTCTACTACGGGCTGCGATATCTCTTTGAGTTGACGATTTTCATTCTTAAATTTGCCAAAGAATCCGCCTTTTTTAGGATTTGTCGGCGGTTGGGGCGAAACTTCGGCAGTTTTTGGTTGCTGTTGATGTCGTTGTTTGATGCTGCTGCAATCGAGCCGGACTGTCCAGTCATTTTGTCGAGAACCGATTTTCCGCCCGCACAAGAACAACTGATAAATTTTAGCTCGATCGGGCAACAGTCGAGTTAAGTCGGTTTGTTCGATCGCCTTGGTGAATCTCGCCGTCACCAATTCCTGAGACGGACAATGTGCTGCTTCGCACAAAATATGCAGGTGATTTCCCCGCAAACGCGCTTGTACCTCAACTTCGGGAAGCCCTAAAGCCGATTGCGCCCACTGCGACGCGGGCGATCGATTGTCTGCCAATATTCTCCCGTTCGCATTCAACATGGGACTTTAAATTTCGTCAAAGCTGGTTTCGTCTTATAGAGATAGCACATTTCGTCCGTATTTTGGCACATATTAGGCTTTACTTAGGCGAAGTCATCATTTATTCGTCGTTAGTAATTATTAAAAATCGCACCACACGTATAGTATGCCTGCGTCCAGGACTGTACAACCTAGTTTATAAAGGCTTGACTGTGCGATCGGCTTTTTTATCGCAGTTGAACAGATAGAACAATTGTCGGTAACGTCGTTTAGAAAAGCTGATTTGACTGGCGCTGTATTCGATCCGGGGGCGGTTCTCAATGCCGATTTTT
>CASBQF010000100.1 GCA_949127775.1 Oscillatoriales cyanobacterium PMM_0080 | reverse complement strand
TTACAAAACTGAGCCCACAGATTGGCGCTTTCGCGCTGCTGTAAAGTTGCTGTCATTTGTTTATGATTGCTGTATTTGGTTGTCAATGTTCTGATGATGTTTCTATTATTAACTGTATTGCTAAGCTTTGTAAAGGGGTTTGGCGACAGTAGAACTGATGAAAGTCATCAGGAAAGCTGATGAGTGTGGCCGAGGGCGCAAAAAGAGACGACAACATATTACTTATAGCAATCGCTCTGGCGCGATCGAGATATTGAAGATTGCCTGCACCCTTGACGGTTAAGCATCTTGATTCGTGACTCCTGACTCCTGAGTCTTGACTTCTGCTGTATGTTTAGGACAGCACCAACTCCAACCGATATCGGTACAAAGCCACAGGATGTCCCCCAGCAGCAAAATAATCGGGGTCTTGGGGTGATAAATAAATTGCTGTCACCTGATCGGCTTCAATTTTTTTACTCGCAGGATCGATATCTGCTGTGTCTCCAACCACAACTCGATAAGCCGTGGTTGTTTCCACCTCGTTTAAATAAATATCCGACTCTCCCCGAAACACCTGCTGAGAAATCTCTGTAGACACAAACTCGCGAGGATTCAGCGTCTCGGTTCCCCGGGCTGTGACAATCGAAATTAATTGCTTTTCTCCTTTCAAAACCGTAATTTGGCGGTTGGGATTTGTCGGATCGACTTTCACCGACAGTACAGCGCCATCGCCCAAATAAGCCTTCGCGATATTTAAACCGTTGAAAGTGCGATCGGCTACAATGTTTTTAGATCGTTTATTTCTATAATTTAAAATAGAACCATTATTGTTTTCCGGTTTAAAACGCACTTTAAACAACACCGGCTGCTGCAAATAGCGACGGTTGCCTTCAAACCCAGGAGTGACAATATTTGGGGCTAAAGGCGCTGCTAAATCTACCAAGGTACTCGCAACATTCCAATTGCCACCCATCCAGTCTGGATAGACTAAATCTCCCTTAGCTACAGCGATAGCAGGTTTACTGTCCCAATTTGGGAAGCTCGATATGCGATCGACCAAAACCCCCGCCCTCGCATCACCACTCCACAACATTACCGCCAAAACCAGACAAAAACCCCAAATTAATTTCATACAAAATTACATTAAATATACGGGTAAGGTGTGCACTGCGCACCGGTTGAGTTTGTAGGGTGTGCACTGCGCACCTATTTACCAAGTTTCAGCGTTTGGATTACGGACAAGGTGCGCAGTGCGCCACCCTACAGCAGTTCAACAGGTGCAGGTTCCCAAACTTCGCCGTATTTATCCTTCAATCCGTGCCAGTTTTCCACCTGTCCAGGTTCGTATTCCCCCGGCTTTCCCCACTGCAAAAATGCGCTCAAAGCAGGCTCATTTTGCTCATCCAAAAAACGAATTGCATAAGTTGTGAAATTGCCTCTTTTCGCTTCGCCAGTCTCGAACTTCACCTGTTTGATTTTGTCCATATTCAGGTGAAACTCAAATATTTCGGCGTGCATATTTGCATATTTTCCCTTCGGCAATTCCGCATAAAATAGCTTATGAATTGAACCGCGAACTTCCAGCACGGCCGCGCTGCTAGTCACGATTAAACGCAGCGTTCCCAATTTTTCGCAAGCTTCTAAGAATTCTTTCAGAGTCGCAGTCATATCACTTTTGGATTTTGGATTTTGGATTTTGGATTAAATCGACAAGAAGCAAAGGTTAGTTGGAAAGCAGGAAATGAATTAGATAAAAAAGAATAATTCTTCCTTCTTCCTTCTTCCTGAATTTCCCCCCTTGGGGGGGCAGGGGGGGGTTGACTTCTTCCTTCTTCCTTCATTTTTCGTGCTGTTCGTAAGCAGCGACAATCCGCTGTACTAACGGGTGTCGCACTACATCTGCTTGAGTGAATTCGCAAAAAGCAATCCCCTCAACGTTACCCAAGATTTTTTGGGCCACGGACAATCCCGACTGTTGATGCGACGGTAAATCTGTTTGAGTAATATCGCCCGTTACTACCATTCTGGATCGAAAGCCCAGACGAGTTAACACCATTTTCATTTGCGCCGGCGTCGTATTTTGAGCTTCGTCCAAAATTACGAAAGCATTGCTGAGAGTGCGACCCCGCATATAAGCTAAAGGAGCGACTTCGATCAAGCCTCTTTCCATTAAATCGGCCATTTTTTCGGGGTCGATCATTTCTTGGAGGGCGTCGTAGAGTGGGCGCAAATAGGGATCGACTTTTTGCTGCAAATCTCCGGGCAAAAATCCTAATTTTTCCCCAGCTTCTACGGCTGGCCTGGTTAAAATTAGCTTTTCATATTGCTTGCTTAACAGGGCTTGGATGGCGAAAATAGCTGCTAGAAATGTCTTACCAGTACCTGCGGGGCCTATGCAAAATGTCAAGTCGTGGGTGCGTACTGCTTGGACGTACTGCCGCTGTTTGAAGGTTTTGGCTCGAATTTCTTCGCCGCGGCGCGTCTTGGCGAGTACGTCTCGCTGCAAGTCTTGCAAATCCTCTTGGCGGTTGGTATCCAAAGCTTGGCGCGCTGTCTGGATTTCGACTCCGGTAATCGTTTTGCCGGCTTTCCAGAAGTCGGAGAGCGATCGAACTAATTTATGACACAATTCTACTTGAGTTTTTGTGCCGGAAATCAGCAGTTCTTGCCCTCGCATGACCAGGTTAGCGCCGGTTTGCTTAGAGATAATTTTCAGGTTTTCTTCTTGATTGCCTGCTAGCGACATTGCGCTTTGAGTGTTCGGTAACTCTATTGTTAGTTTTTCAGTCATGCCAGCATAAGCTCCCTCCAAATAAGCAATTAAAAGTTAACAGTTAACAATTTAAATCAGTCACGATTTGCGAACAAAAAGACGCCTAATACTAGATTTTACCTAGTATCTAAGGCGTCCTTTATCTTTAACCTGCAAATAAATTTGGTGCTTGATGCACAAATCAAATCTCCTTTTTTTGAAGTGAGGCAACTTGAGATTTTAGATTTTAGATTTTAGATTTACCTAAGTCCCGCTGACTTTTTAGATTTTAAATTTTTGTCCGATCGCAAAATCGGCAAATCGTAAGATCAAATCAAACGGGGCTTGTAATACAGAGTCTACAATAGGCAATCTAAAATCTAAAATTTTTTGATCAGAGTCGTTAATAACCGGGAGTATTTCTGCTCGTTCTAAACGTAGGTGTGTTTGTACGGCGAGGTTGTTCTCTCGGAGTTCTGCTAGCTAAGGGCTGCGGCGACGGAGGGGGCGTCCGGGGTCGGAAGTCTCCTCGATCGCGCATACCACGATCGGGGCCACGATCGGGGCCACGATCGGGGCCACGATCGGGTCGATCGCCTCTAGGCGGCCCGGAGTTCCGGTCGCCTGCTTCCCCATCGTATATGTCTAAGTAGAGCGACTGACCCGCCGTTTGCGCCACCGCTTCGAGGGTTGTTCTAATCGCCTGAATATTCCGCCCGCCTCTACCGTAAACCCGCCCTTTGTCAGGGTCTTCAAAAGCGAGCCGAACCCAGACCCGCGATTGGCGCGGGTGAAGTTCGCAATCAACCCGCAAAGATCCGGGTGACTCCAAAAAAGGCCCAATTAAAAACTCCACGAGTCCAGCGTAGTTGGGGCTAGCTGACTGCTGCTGTGCTGCTGGATTCAATGTTGGCTCCGGCTCCGACTTGTTCAAATACATTCGCTTTTCTCAGGATGTCACGCACGGTGTCAGTTGGCTGAGCGCCTTGTTGGAGACGCTTGACAATCGCTGGAACATCCAGCCTGGTTTCGTTATTTCTGGGGTTATAGAAGCCGAGCTCTTCTAGGGGGCGGCCGTCGCGGCGGGTAGAGCTGTTCATCGCTACAATCCGGTAGCTTGCCTCACGTTTCTTTCCGTATCTCTTCAATCGCAGTTTGATCATCTTCTTGCACAATAGTCCTGGCTCAATTGTGACATACTGCACGCACGAAATCTCACATGATGCTGTGGGGAATTGGCCAAACAGCCCAAACAGGGCCTCGGCCAAACAGGGCATCGGGCATTAGAACCACCAACCAATAACCACCAACCAATAACCACCAACCAATAACCAATGACTAATGACCTGTGAATTTCTTGATGGTACAAGCCCCCGGATTGATCCGTGGAATTAATCCAAAATCTCAAATCTCAAATCCTCAAGCCCCCGCATTTATCCGTGGGGTTAATCTAAAATCTAAAATCTCAAATCTCAAATCGATTGACTTCTTCCGTTAACCTCCGAGCAAAATATCGCTGCGATTTGCTGCCCCCAATGCCGGTCTGGCGCCGTCAATGTGCGGTGTAATTGCTAGCGGTAAAGTCGATGCAGTTCCCCACTGCTGCACCAATTTTTGCAAAAATATATCTTGCTGCGCTCTCAAAGAGTCCCAATCGGTGCCGCGATTAATAATTGCAAACCAAACTAAACCCCGATCGCGCGTGGGTATCGCTCCAGCCAAAGCAATCACCGTGTCCAAACTACCAGTTTTCACCACAGCGTAGGGCGGGATGTGTCGGTGTTCCACCGTGCCTTTATCGCGCCCGGATACCGGAAACAAATCAGCAATCGTCAGCCCAGTCATCTGAAGGTTACGCCCGATCGCCTGCATCATCGCACAAGCAGCCCTCGGAGACATCCGATTTTCCACTCCCAATCCCGAACCATTAACCAATTGAAGTTCAGTCTCCGGCACTCCCGCCGCCCAAGTCGCTTGCTGCTTAACTATTTTTGCCCCGCCCAAATTGTCGGCGAGGATTTGGGCAATTTCATTGTCACTGTGGACGTTCATCTGCTTGAGAATTTCGGGTAAAGGGAGCGATCGGCGCTTCAGCAGCAAATGTCCCGAAGTCGCAAATTTTTCAGCGATCGTGCTGCCGACAACCGTTACCTGCGGCTTTCTAGTTCCCGGAGCCATCTTAGAATACATTGCCTGCACGTCAGAAGGCCAACTACGGCTATCAAGTGCCTGGCGCAGTGTCTCCCCCGCAGCCACAGGATCGGACTGGTAATTCATGCGGAAATTGCCTGTCACCACCAAATTGCCCGCCACGCGATTGATACCCATTTGATTGAGAGCATTACCCACGGCGATCGCCTCCTCCCACACAAACAGCGGATCGCCCCCGCCTGTTACCACCAAATCTCCCTGCAACACGCCATTCCTAATCGGCCCGGTTCCCCGGAACCGCGTTTCAAACTGATAATCTGGGCCCCAAGTTTCCAGCGACGCCAAAGAAGTCGCAATCTTAGTCAGCGAAGCCCCAGGCATCAGCACCGATCCTTGCTGACTCACCAGTGGCAGCATTCCCGACTGCACCCAAACTCCCTGATTCCCATTGATCAGATTCTTGTCCTTCAAATCTTTTAAATATTCCTGCACCGTCGCGACTGCCGACAAGTCTGAATTTGCCGCATCTATTCCCCCAAAAGCCAAATCTTCTGCCACCACTAACCCGGGTATTCCTCCCCGCCAAGCCAGCAACGATATAGCGTTGGGCCCTGCACTGCTTACCCCAGCCATGTCCAGCCACAGAGACATGATTCCCGAGCTAAATAAATCCAGCATTTTTTCCTCCTAAACTCCTGTAAGCTATTTCATTCAGTTTTTCAATTTGCAGTCAAAAATAGTAAAGTAAGGACAAACTCTATCAGAGTAGTCGGAAATGGCAATTTTCCGATCGGGCGCGAGCCAATTTCAATTCTTTATTCAGACTTCTGGATTCAGGTTCCTAAGTTCCTGGTAGAATTTTTAGTGTTTCTCAAACATTGGTCAATGGGATCGACACGCGCAAGAATTGCAATAGACGCTATGGGTGGGGATCACGCCCCCACCGAAGTTGTAGCTGGAGCGCTTAAGGCACAGGAAGAATTAGGCGTAGAGATTTTGCTGGTGGGCAACCCGCAGCAAATAGAAGACTCGCTACGTCTTCAAGACGCCATCGGCCGCGTCTGCAAAGGTCAGCTAGAAATCGTTCCTTCTGAAGGCACGGTGGAAATGCACGAAGAACCTTTGAGTGCTCTCAAACGGAAGCCCAACGCTTCGATTAACGTAGCGATGAACTTGGTAAAGCAGCAGCAAGCTGATGGTGTAGTGTCCGCCGGTCACTCCGGCGCGGCAATGGCTGCGGCCCTGCTGAGGTTAGGGCGGCTCCCTGGTATCGATCGCCCTGCGATCGGTGCAGTTTTGCCAACAATGATCGCCGGCACCTCTGTACTCATTCTCGATGTCGGCGCTAACGTGGACTGCCGCCCCAAATTTTTGGAGCAGTTCGCCTTGATGGGAACTATTTACAGCCAGTGCGTGCTGGGCGTCGCCGAACCTAAAATCGGCCTGCTCAACATTGGCGAAGAACCTTGTAAAGGCAACGATGCGGCGGTGCGAACTCACCAGTTATTGGTGGACAACCCGAACATTCCTTTTGTGGGGAATGCTGAAGGCCGCGACGTGCTGTCGGGGAAATTCGACGTGATTGTCTGCGACGGGTTTGTCGGCAACGTGTTGCTGAAGTTTGCCGAAGCAGTGGGCGAAGTTGTCGTCCAAGTGCTGAAGGAAGAATTAGTCAAAGGACTCCAACATCAAATTAACGATCCTCTGCTGCAAAAAAGCTTGCAAGGATTTAAGCAGCGGGTAGACCACGTTGAACACGGCGGTGGCTTGCTGTTGGGTGTTGCTGGAGTTTGTATTATCAGCCACGGTTCGTCACAAGCTACCTCGATTTTTAATGCCATTCGTTTGGCGAAAGGAGCTGTTGACAATCAAGTGCTGGAGCGAATTCGATCGTCCAATCGCGAAAGTGCTCTGGAACAAGAAGCTGTAAACAGTTGACAGTTGACAGTTGACAGCTCGCCCTGAACCCTTCGACCTCGCTCAGGATAAACTCCGTCGAAGGGTTCAGGGCATCGCAGTTGACAGTTGGCCTAGACCTGGAAGGAAGAGGATTAGAGTAATGAATAGTCTTCTTTTAATTTCTCCTTATAAGGGAGAGGCTTTCAACCAATTGTTTCTGGTAAGTAGAAATTAAAAATTGAAAATGTCCAATTAAAAATGTCGGTTTAAACCAACTGTTTTACTTAAGATAAAAGTAATTTCAGCAGTTTAAAAAGAAATTTAATTAGTAGTTTTTTATTTTTGATTTCTCGACAGAACGCTCATAAATGGAGAGGAATGTTGCAGCAATCAGGGTTCGGCATTGCCGTCACGGGTAGCGGTTCTTGTACACCGCAGGTTTCGCTAGATAATAACGGTTTAAGTCAGATAGTAGAAACGTCTGACGAGTGGATAGCCGCGCGAACGGGCATTCGCAAACGCCGGCTGGCGGACGATCGCACTTCTTTGTGCGATTTAGCGACAGAGGCTTCGATCAAGGCTCTAGCAATGGCAGAAATTTCGCCAACAGATATCGATTTGATTATTTTGGCGACTTCAAGTCCTGATGATTTGTTTGGCAGTGCCAGTAAAATTCAATATCAGCTAGGCGCGACAAAAGCAGTGGCTTTTGATTTGACAGCAGCTTGTTCGGGCTTTGTGTTTGGTTTGGTGACAGCCTCACAGTTCATTCGGACAGGGGTTTATCAAAATGTTTTGCTGATTGGAGCAGATATCTTATCTCGGTGGGTGAATTGGTCCGATCGCGGTACTTGCATTTTATTTGGAGACGGTGCAGGTGCGGTGGTGTTGCAAGCTTCAGAAGTCGATCGCTTTTTGGGATTTGAAATTCGCAGCGATGGTACCCAAAATTCGTCTCTCAATTTAGCTTACAAAGCCCAGTCAAAAGAATTAATTGAGGGCGTGAATATCGGACAAGGTGGATTTGAACCGATCGCCATGAACGGTCAAGAAATCTATCGCTTTGCCGTGAAGAAAGTGCCAGAAGTTATAGAAAAAGCGATGTTTCGGGCAAATATCGGTGTCGCAGAAATTGACTGGCTACTGTTGCACCAAGCTAATCAGCGGATTCTAGATGCAGTTGCCCAAAGGCTGAAGATTTCACCCGAAAAAGTAATCAGCAATTTAGCAAACTATGGTAATACCTCAGCAGCTTCAATTCCCCTTGCTTTAGACGAAGCCGTGCGCCTGGGTAAAGTGACAACTGGTGATACTATTGCAGCGGCTGGTTTTGGTGCTGGTTTGACTTGGGGGGCGGCGATTTTTCAATGGGGAAGGTGATACGATTTTAGATTTTAGATTTTAGATTTTAGATTGGGGAATTACTGTTGAATTATGGGTTGGGATCGCGGGCCGGCGGTTTCATTTTTTTGGGGAATTGGTATAATATTTTGCAGCTTTCAACTTGCCAAGCGTGATTGTCGGGAGTGCGGCTCTTGAAAAACAAAAATCATTTAACACGCCATATATAGGGTAAAGTACGCACGGAGGGGTGCACATCGAGGACAGCAGTTATTGACAGGCTCATCCTGAGATGGAAAATCCTCTATTGTTTGATCGACTTTCCCCTCCTTGAAGGTTAAAAATTGTGCTGTGGCTATTAATTCTGAATTAAAATAGCAAAAAAAAACAACCTCGCGAAAATAGCATTTATATGTTATGATTACAAGTCGCGAGTAGACAGTTCGTTAAACGAAAGATAGCGAATACCAGCCAGCGAACGAAAGAAGCGGAAAACAAAGAATTTTTGCAATCACAAATTAGCAACCACCAATTAGCAGATTACCGGAAAAATGACTAAAACAGCATGGGTATTTCCCGGACAAGGTTCCCAGGCGATCGGGATGGGTGCAGACTTATTAAACTTGCCAACAGC
>CASBQF010000099.1 GCA_949127775.1 Oscillatoriales cyanobacterium PMM_0080 | reverse complement strand
TTAAAAAGGAATACAAGGGCCGCAAGTCCCTTTTACTGCTATGATTAACACGGCATCTGTAATCGCGCTGTCTACCAATCGGGTCGCTAAAAAAAAGCTACTTAGGTAAGCAAATATACCTGGTCAAGGCTAGCCTCTTACTGCAATTGTAGTAACAGCAGATACAGTCCTTCGATCGCCCTAATTCGATCGCTCCAAAGTTACACCTCATCCTTAAGGGAGTTGTATAATCCCGACAGCTTGAACTCTACTAAAAATAGTCCGAATTACTCAGCCGCGCCCTCAACAGATACATTTGCTGCGAAATAGCTGCGGTACAGGATTTAAAATCATGACTTCTAATCAATCCTATCCAAAAAACACACCCGAATCGCTCATCGCACCAGCCACCCTCGACATCGAAGAATTAGTCAAAACCGATGCCCCGTTTCCGATTGTGGGGATTGCCGCCTCTGCGGGAGGGCTGGAAGCCTTCACCGAGTTACTCAGCCATTTACCAGTAGATACAGGCATGGCGTTTGTGCTGATTCAGCATTTAGACCCCAATCACAAGAGTTTGCTGACCCAGATTCTGGCGAGAACGACGCAAATGCCTGTTAATGAGGTACAAGACGGCGTAGCTGTACAGCCTAATCAAGTCTATGTGATTCCGCCCAACACCAAGATGGTGCTATCTAAAGGCGTGCTGCGACTATCACCCCGCGAGAAGACTTATGGCAAATATATGCCGGGAGATGCGTTTTTTACTTCATTGGCGATCGATCGCGGACACAAAGCGATCGCCGTAGTATTATCCGGGGGAGATGGAGATGGTTCACTGGGGCTCACGGCAATCAAAGCAGCCGGAGGCATGACTTTTGCTCAATGTCAAGACACGGCAAAATTCGATAGTATGCCGAATACCGCTGTGGCTACAGGGAATGTCGATTTTGTGCTGCCACCGGAACAAATTGCCGAGGAATTGACAAACTATAGTCGCAATCCCCTGATCACTTGCCCGCTGCCCCTGACAATAGTTGAGGAAACCCCCGAAGATGCCCTGGCTACTATTTTTGCGCTGCTGAAATCGACGACAGGCGTTGATTTTACTCACTACAAACGCACTACTATTGCTAGACGCATCCAGCGCCGGATGGTATTGTACAAGCTGGAGACATTGGATGCTTACGCTCAACACCTGCGACACAATTCGGCTGAAGTCAAAGCGCTGTATGAAGAAATTCTGATTCATGTTACCAGTTTCTTTCGCGATTCCGAAGTCTTTAACAAGTTGAAAAAGCTGGTTTTTCCCACGATTACCGAAAATAAATCGGCAAAAGTGCCGATTCGGATTTGGGTGGCGGGATGTTCGACTGGTGAAGAAGTTTATTCGATCGCCATTTGTTTGTTAGAGTTTTTGAGCGATCGAGTTATTCCGCCACCGATCCAGATTTTTGCCACGGATATTAGCGAAGGGGCGATCTACAAAGCGAGGTCTGGCGTTTACTTAGAAAACCAGATGGTAGACGTTTCGCCAGAGAGACGTACTCGCTTCTTTATTCCCCAAGAAGGAGGTAGTTATAGAATCAGCAAGGCAGTCCGCGAACTGTGTGTATTTGCCCGACAAGACTTAGGTAGCGATCCGCCTTTTTCCAATATCGATTTAGTTAGCTGTCGCAATGTGCTGATCTACTTGGGAGAGTCATTGCAAAAAAAAGTGATGCCGATTTTTCATTATAGTCTTAACCCAACGGGCTTTCTCTTGTTAGGCAGTTCTGAGAGTACCGGAAAATTTTCATACTTGTTTACTTCAGTTCATAAAACATCTAAAATTTACAGTAAAAAGCTAACTGCGACTCGTCCCATTTTTTCGTTTACGCCCAGTTCCTATCCCGTCGTTAAAGTAGCTGAACGGCAGCGAATGAATGAAAATTTTACGAATAGCTTTGATTTACAGCGAGAAATTGACCAACTAATTTTGTCTCGCTATGGCCCAGCAGGTGTGGTTGTCAACGAGCAGATGAATATCCTGCAAGTGAGGGGAGATATCAATCCTTACTTGAGACTGGCATCGGGAACGCCGGACTTAAACTTGCTGACAATGGTCAGGAAAGGCTTGCTGATTGATCTTCGCACCGCGATTTATCATGCACAAACCCATAACGTCAGCGTCAGGAAAGAAATGGTGCCGGTTGAAGTCAGCGGGCGATCGAGTATCGTGAATCTTGAGGTGATTCCGTTCCAGCAGCCACAGGCGATCGGCACACGCTACTTTTTGGTGCTGTTTGAAGAAGCTGCACCCGCCGCAATTAACTTCAGTACCCTCACTTCTGACAGCTTAGAGCAAAGTGATTTAGAGCGCGAAATCGATCGGCTGAGGCAGGCACTTACGACGGCTAACCAAGAAAAAACTGCGGCTCAAACGCACTTGGAAGCGGTGATCCAAGAGCACGAAAGTCTCAACCAAGACCTCAAAGTTGCCAACGAAGAAATCCTATCGAGTAACGAGGAGTTGCAAAGCACTAATGAGGAATTAGAAACTGCTAAAGAAGAGATTCAAGCCACTAATGAGGAACTGATCACCACTAACGATGAACTTTGCAACCGAAATATCGAACAAAACCTGCTCAATAACGATCTCACAAATTTGCTGTCTAGTATTAGTATCCCAGTCTTAATGTTGGGAAACGATTTACAGATTCGACGCTTTACACCAACCGCGCAGACACTTTTCAATCTGATTCCTACAGATGTTGGACGACCCTTTAGCGATATCCGCATGACTCTGAATATTTCTGATTTGGAACGGATGATTTTGCAGGTAATTCAGACTCTCCACACGCAAGAACAAGAAGTTCAAACTCAAGCCGGACATTGGTACAACCTGCGCATTTGTCCTTACCGCACAACGGAAAACAAGATTGACGGTGTGGTCATGGTTTTGATTGATATTGATGCTCTTAAACGCAATGCCAGAATTTTAGAGCAGGCGCGAAACTATGCTGAAACTATCGTGGAAACTGTGCAAACGCCTTTAGTCGCGCTAGATGCTGATTTCCGAGTGAACACAGCAAATCGATCGTTCTATACAACGTTTGAGGTTTCACAGTCAGAAACATCGAAATCTTCGCTGTTTGAGCTAGGCAACGGGCAGTGGAATATCCCCCAATTGCGATCGATCTTGGAAGAGATTCTGGTGAGTGATGTTGAGCTGCACAACTTTGAGTTGGATCACGTATTTGAGCAGATCGGGCAGAAAACTATGCTGCTGAATGCTTGTAAACTTGAACGAGAAGACCAAGCTTTAATGATTCTGTTGTCGATCGAGGATATCACGGAGCGCAAGCAGTTTGAAATAGATCGATCGCAGCTATTGATGCAGGAGCAGTCAGCCCGCCAACAAGCAGAAACCGCTAACCGTGCTAAGGATGAATTTCTGGCGAATCTCTCCCACGAGCTCCGCAATCCCCTGACTCCGATTCTGGGGTGGGCGCAACTGCTGCAATCCGGCAAGATGAATGCAGCAGCCGTTAGTCGTGCTTTAGAGGTGATCGAGCGGAGTGCGAGGGCGCAATCTCAGTTAATCGAAGATATGCTGGATATTTCCCGGATTACCAGTGGCAAACTCGCTCTCGATAGCAGTCCGATCGATCTGCGGTTAGTGGTGCAAGGTGCGATTGATGGGGTGCAATTATCAGCGGATGCCAAAAACATTCAAATTGTTTCGGAGTTGAGTTCTGCGACTGTTTTAGGCGATGCTGCTCGCTTACAACAAGTTGTGTGGAATCTGCTATCTAATGCGATTAAGTTTACTCCAGCCGGGGGACGAGTGGAAATTGCATTGGAGTCGATCGACGATCGCGCCGGGCTCCGAGTCAGCGATACGGGGAAAGGGATTCGAGCCGAATTCTTACCGTATATTTTCGATCGTTTCCATCAAGGCGATTCCAGCACAACTAAGGCGAATCAAGGGCTAGGATTGGGTTTGTCGATCGTGCGTCATCTGGTAGAATTGCACGGGGGAACGGTGCAAGCAGAGAGTCCGGGTGAGGGAGAAGGAACTACAATAACTCTGAGATTGCCGTTGCGAAACTCGCCTGAAGTGTTGACAGGGGCGATCGATTTAGAGGCAACTGCTGTGGTAGCGCCTGTGAATGTATCGAGTGATGATGTCCCTTCTCTCGAAGGCTTGCACATCTTAGTTGTGGATGATCGGATCGATACGCGCGAACTCTTAGAATTTGTGCTAGAAGGCTACGGGGCTGAGGTTTTGACAGTTGGAGCGGCCAGAAGTGCGATCGCTGCTTTGAAGGAGAATCCTGGCAAATATGACGTGCTAATCTCGGATATCGGGATGCCGGAGGAAGACGGATATTTCTTGATTCGAGAGGTGCGAACCCTTGCTGCGTCTGCTGGAGGACAAATCCCAGCGGCGGCGCTGACTGCCTATGCTGGTGATAAAGAGCGCGAAAGGGCGATAAATGCTGGTTTTCAAACACATATTGCTAAGCCTGTGAAGCCTGTTCAATTAGCATTAATTGTCGCTAATTTAGCAGGGCGATTTTAAATATTTGGAGATAAGAGTAGGCTGTTGAACTCTTGTGCCCCCCGGAGATCCCCCTAAATCCCCCTTAAAAAGGGGGACTTTGAGAACTCTCTTGTCCCCCCCTTATTAAGGGGGGTTAGGGGGGATCTCCGGGCTGAGAAGGAGGAGAATTATGACAAAATAGGTTCAGTTAACAATTTTTATAGCCCCGGAGATCCCCCTAAATCCCCCTTAAGAAGGGGGACTTTGAGAAGATTCTTGTCCCCCCCTTATTAAGGGGGACTTTGAGAACACTCTTGTCCCCCCCTTATTAAGGGGGGTTAGGGGGGATCTCCGGATCGAGAGGAGGAGGATTATGACCAAATTAAACGACTCCAATTTCTACCTACCTTACAACCCAAAACTTATCCCAATCGCCCAGGAACTTCGGAAAAATCCAACTCCAGCCGAAAAAAAACTTTGGCAGAATTTTCTGAGAAATTTCCCTTTTAGATTTTTGAGACAGCGACCGATTGACAATTTTATTGTAGATTTTTATTGTGCTGCTTTAAGATTGGTGATTGAGGTTGACGGGGAGAGTCATTTTACCGAACAGGGGAAACAACATGATGCAGATAGAACAGGGATTTTAGAGGGGTATGGACTGCAAGTTGTCAGGTTTACGAATGTTGAGGTGTTGCAGTGTTTTGAGGGAGTTTGTGAGGAGTTGTTGGGTTTGATTGACCGTCATTCTTAGGGCCAGATCCCCCCTAGCCCCCCTTAATAAGGGGGGGACAAGAGCATTATGTTGCGATCGTAATAGCTAGGGCCAGATC
>CASBQF010000098.1 GCA_949127775.1 Oscillatoriales cyanobacterium PMM_0080 | reverse complement strand
GTAATTTGGATGAATTTGGAGACGGCAGTGCCGTTTCCCTACAGTAATTTGGATGAATTTGGAGACGGCAGTGCCGTTTCCCTACAGTAATTTGGATGAATTCGGAGATGGCAGTGCCGTTTTCCTACAGTAATTTGGATGAATTTGGAGACGGCAGTGCCGTTTCCCTACAATAATAAAAATTAATCGCGCGATAGTTACATCTATCGCGCGATTAATTGTAGGGAATAGTCAACAGTTAACTGTCAACTGTCAACTGTCAACTGTCAAATGATATTACTACTTGACAGATGCCTTTGCGCCCACAGTTTCAAGCTGCTTCTTCATTTCTTCAGCAGCATCCTTACCAAGACCTTCTTTAACTGCTTTCGGTGCGGCTTCTACCAAGTCTTTGGCTTCTTTCAAGCCCAAACCGGTAATCGCGCGGACTTCCTTCAGAATGGCGATTTTCTTGTCAGAAGGAACTTCTTCCAACATGACAGTAAACTCGGTTTGTACTTCTACTTCTTCAGCAGCGGCAGCAGCGCCGCCCATCATCATCATGCCGCCGACAGGAGCAGCAGCGCTGACGCCGAAAGCTTCTTCGATTTGCTTGACCAATTCAGATGCTTCGAGCAAAGTCAAAGACTTAAGCTGTTCCAAGATTTGATCGGTTGCTGTAGACATTCGTTAAACTCCTAATTCGATTCTAGATTTTGGATTTTGGATTTTGGATTGCTCCTTGATCATTAGTTTCTCGTCTCCAGTCTTCAGTCTGTGGATTAACACTAATGACTGATGACTGATGATTAATGACTAATGATTAAGCAGATGCGTTTTATGCTTCTGCTTCAGGTTGTGCTTGTGCTTCTGCTGCTACTTCTGCTTGTGCTTCTGCTTCAGGTTGTGCTTCTGCTTCTGCTGCTACTTCTGCTGCATCGCCGTCTTTTTCAGCATAAGCTTTGAGGCCACGTGCGATCGAAGTAGGAACTTGATTGATACCCACAGCCAGCTTGGTAGCGACACCGTTGAGTGCGCCAGCAATTTGAGCCATGAGTTGTTCTTTGGACGGCAGATCGGCTAATGCCTTAACATCAGCTTGTTTCAGCACCCGTCCTTCCATCACACCGCCGCGAAGTTCACTCTTCTTGGAAGTTTTTTGGAATTCTTGGTAAGCTTTAATCGCGCCGCCAATATCTTCTTGCACGAACAGAAACGCTGACGTACCGGTCAGTAATTCCTGGATTGGCTGCCATGTTTCATTGCCTTCAACGGCAATGCGCATTAACGTGTTTTTTGCCACTTGGCAAGTGCTGCCTTTGGGACGCAAACGTCGCCGCAAATCTGTGATTTCAGCAACAGTTAAGCCGGTGTAGTCGATCGCGATTACCAATTGAGATTCGCTCAAGGTTTGCTTGAGACCTGCAATAATCTCATTTTTTACTGCTAAACTTTTGCCCATACTTATTTCACCTCCTTTTAGGATCGAAAATTGCCCGTCAAAAACCCCGACCATCGAGCCGGGGCAGAGAATTAAAAGTTAACAAGTCAGAGTTAAAAATAGAAAATTTCTAATCTTTGAGTCTTGAGTTTTTATTTCTTGGGCCTCGGCAGGAAATTAAGCGATCGGCACCTGCGGTCTTCAGCTTATTGATTTTTGATTAGGCTATCACCAGAAGGTAGACATTAGCAAGGATATGGCGTAATTCTTGTGAGAGATTTACACAGACTGCCGAAGCAGTCTTTTACCTTCTGCCGAATGCTTAATTCTTTCTAGGCTGCATCAAGTTTCAGATCCCGGAGGACACTGATATCGACTTCGATGGACGGGCCCATTGTTGCGGATACGTACAAACTGCGCCAGTAGCGACCTTTCGCACCAGAAGGACGATTGCGATCGACTGTTTCTTGCAAAGCTTGAAGGTTGACCAGCAAATCTTCCGCTGAGAAAGCTGCCTTGCCAAACATAACATGAACGATGCCAGTTTTATCGGCACGGAATTCCATCTTACCACCTTTGAACTCGTTGATCGCCTGAGCTACGTCAGCCGTCACCGTGCCACCTTTGGGAGAAGGCATCAAACCGCGAGGGCCAAGTAACCGGCCCAATTTTGCCACTAATGGCATCACGTCTGGGGTCGCAATCAGGCAATCAAAATCCATCATGCCTTTTTGAATTTGCTCGATCAGTTCTTCAGAACCAGCAATATCCGCACCGGCATTTAGGGCTTCTTTAACTTTTTCGCCCTTAGCAATCACCGCAATTCTGACTACTTGACCAGTTCCTTTTGGCAACGACACAGTTGTCCGCAACTGTTGGTCAGTATATTTTGGGTCAATTCCTAAACGGATGTGAGCTTCAGCCGACTCTGCAAACTTGGCTGTAGCTGTTTCTTTCAAAAGTTGGAGAGCTTCCAAAGGTAGGTAAGGTCTTTCTTCAACTTTTTTGAGAAGTTCTTGGAGTCTTCGCGATACTTTCTTTGTCATTGTTATTTCCTGGGGTCAGTCTATTTTAGATTTTAGATTTTAGATTTTAGATTGAACCATTTTGGTCATTTAAAATCTAAAAAATTTGCGATTCTTAGCGAAGCTTTGCTTCTCCCCCTGAATCGATCGATTTTGGATTTTGGATTTTGGATTTTCGATTGAAGAATTGGAAATCAGGGATTTTGGGTTAGCAATTGGGAATTTGGATGAGAAGTTAAGAGTTGAGAATGAGAAAAAACTTTTCTCTCTTCCTTCTTCCTTCTTCCTTTTTCCTTCTTCCTTCTTCCTTCTTCCTTCTTCCTTCTTCCTTTAATCTGCGATCGCCACACCCATATTTTTAGCCGTTCCTGCCACAATTTTCATGGCAGCTTCAACATCATTAGCGTTAAGGTCGGGCATTTTCGCTTCTGCAATTTCTCGCAGTTGAGCTTGGGTAATCTTGCCTACTTGCTTGCGATTTGGTTCTCCCGAACCCTTATCAATGCCAGCAGCTTTTTGAATCAAAACCGACGCCGGCGGGGTTTTGAGAATAAATGTGAAACTACGATCTTCAAAAACCGAAATTTCTACTGGAACGACTAAACCCGCTTGGTCTGCGGTTCTAGCATTGTACTCCTTGCAAAACATCATGATATTGACGCCGTGCTGACCCAATGCTGGGCCAATCGGAGGAGCTGGGTTGGCTTTTCCCGCTGTAATCGCCAACTTAATTACTGCAACAACTTTCTTTGCCATTAGTTAGTTCTGTTTCTGAACTTGATTGAACTCTAATTCTACAGGCGTATCGCGCCCAAAAATCGAGAGTAAAACTTTGAGTTTGTTTCGTTCCGGGCTAACTTCAATCACATCACCTTCAAAATCCTTAAACGGCCCGGAAAGTACCACAACGTGGTCTCCTATCGCCATCGATACTTTGACAACTGGTTCTGATTCCTGAGCGTTTCTGAAGATCCGTTCTACTTCTGAGTGACTCAGAGGTAGTGGTTTGACGTGACCCCTGCCGCGCCCGTAGCGGCGTTTTTGCTCTGCCCCGACGAAGTTAATTACATTCGGGGTATTCTTGATCACCTGCCACGTATCCTCGTCCATAAACATACGAATGAGTACGTAGCCGGGAAAGATTTTTTCATCTGACTGGCGTCTGGAACCGTCTTTGCCGACTTTGATCGCTGGAGTTTGCGGAATTTCGACTTGAACGATGCGATCGGCAACATCCAAGGTTTGAATCCGCTGCTGCAAGTTTGCCTTCACCCGCTTTTCGCAGCCAGAGGCAACTTGAACAGCATACCAGCGAGCGTCAATTTCCGGCACATCTGATGATGCTGCCTGTCCAGTCGCTTCTGTGGAATACTCAGATTCTTCTGATGCAAAAGTCATGCCCCAAACACCTTTGCTGCGCCCCAGTTAAAGAAGTTATCCACCAAATAGATCAGGCTTGCTGAAAGGATTACCATCAAGAGTACGGCCAAAGACTCGCTAATTAGCTGCTGGCGACTTGGCCAAACCACTTTGTCGAGTTCTTCTCTAGTTTCCTTGAAAAAACTGGTAGGATCAAACCCAGGCGCAGTCATTTCTTGAGTTTCTTGAGCTTCGTCTTTTTTCGCCACGATCGAGTTCTCCTTGCGATTTTAGATTGAAGAATTGAAGAATTGAAGAATTGTGTGAGTGGCTCGTGGCTATTTGATTTTTTGACACTAACCACTTACAAGTCCAAAATCTCAAATCTCAAGCCAGCACTTTTTTACAAGCCCAATCCATCAACAGTGTAAATGTCGATCGCCCAAACAGGCGATTTAAAAGCCACACCGAGCATTTGTTGATGGCATTTTTTGCGAACCGCCCACAAAAATTAATTCTACCCGAAAGACTGCGGTTTTGACTGTTTCCAGCCAATGATCCGGGCGCTTTCGGGCAGAATTAATAATTTGGTGATTCAGCGCGCCCTGGAGGACTTGAACCCCCGACATCAGGTTTTGGAGACCTGCGTTCTACCAACTGAACTAAGAGCGCACAGGTGAGGTTGCTGAAACTCGCTTAACCTGTAGATTCCTATTTTAACACAGTGCGCTCGGAAATGGGAAACTTTTTTTGAAATTTTTCAATTTCCCATTTTCCATCAACCAAGAGGAAGCTGGGTGCATTCCTACAGAGAGCGATCGAACCGTTGTTTGACGCGAGTAGCTTTGCCCACCCGATCGCGCAGGTAGTAAAGTTTTGCTCTACGGACTTTACCGCGACGCATGACTTGGACGGTAGCAATGCGGGGCGAGTGAATCAAAAACACCCGTTCCACACCTACGCCCTGAAACACGCGGCGAACGGTGATTGTTTCATTAATCCCGCCGTTACGCATGGCAATCACAGTGCCTTCGTAGGGCTGAACCCGTTCTTTCGCGCCCTCTTTAATTCTCACGCCAACTCGAACTGTGTCGCCGACGTAAATATCGGGAAGAACTTTGCTCAGTTCTACCTTGACTCTATTTATTTCCGCCATTTCGAGCGAACGGATTATTTCTGCGCCTTTCATAAAAATTTCCAAAACTCACAATCCCTTATCATATATCGAACTGCCAGTTTTATCTCAAAAAAATTCTATGTTAAATACTTCTGGGGTGGAATTTCTGCAACTGGGCGCGATGGCTGCACTAGCGTTGTACGTCGCGGCCAACTTGGGGGCAAATGATGTCGCCAACTCGATGGGAACATCGGTAGGCTCGAAGGCGCTCACGCTGCGACAAGCAATAATTGTTGCAGGGATACTGGAATTTTCCGGCGCAGCGCTCTTCGGGCAAGGAGTTTCCGAAACTCTCGCAACAGGAGTTGTGAATGCAGAAGTGTTTGCTGCGAAACCGCAAGTATTTCTGATCGGGATGGTGTCAGTGCTGATAGCTTGTGGCTTGTGGCTGCAAATCGCTACGAGTCGAGGTTTGCCGGTTTCTTCATCTCATGCGGTGGTGGGCGCGATCGCCGGTTTTAGCTGTGTTGCAGGCGGAATTGATGCGGTTGATTGGCCAACTATTGGCACTATTTCCCTAACTTGGGTGGCGACACCTTTTGCTAGCGGTGCTTTAGCCGCTCTATTTTACAGTGGGATGAAGTATGGGATTCTCGATCGCCCAGATCCTCTATTGCAACTGCGCGAGTGGATACCTTGGCTGAGTGCATTAATGCTGAGCGTATTTGGGATAATTGTACTTCCGTCTATTGTGGATGTCGCTTTGGTGCAGACGGGGGCGATCGACTTTGCACGCGATCGATTTGGCTGGAATATCCCAATTCACGATGTGGCGATCGGGATTGGGAGTGTTGGGGCGATCGGGCTTTCGCTCAATAGCTGGAAAAAATTAGAATCAGTAGAGAAGGCAGAAGGCAGAGTGGAGAAGGGATTCGGCAAAAGTACAAATTCCTTTCCCACTCCGACACTCCGCCAATCTGCGATCGAGCAACA
Organism: Oscillatoriales cyanobacterium PMM_0080; assembly: GCA_949127775.1. Classification (GTDB taxonomy): domain Bacteria; phylum Cyanobacteriota; class Cyanobacteriia; order Cyanobacteriales; family Microcoleaceae; genus Microcoleus. The sequence goes on along the minus strand of CASBQF010000098.1, from coordinate 11,811 downwards.
AATGGCGCGATTTCAGGTAATCAGTGCCTGTTTTGTCGCATTTGCTCACGGTTCCAATGATGTTGGTAATGCCGTTGCTCCCCTAGCTGCGATCGCCTACATCCGGCGCACAGGTTCCTTTCCCTTAGAAGATTTCAGCGTTCCCCTATGGATTTTAGTCCTCGGAGGTGCAGGAATAGTCATCGGTTTAGCCATCTGGGGCGCAAAGGTAATTGCGACAGTCGGCGAAGGCATCATCCAATTGCAACCCAGTGGCGGATTTTGCGCGGAATTAGCCACAGCCACCACAGTATTACTAGCCTCCGACTTTGGTTTGCCAGTTTCGACATCTCACGCTTTAGTTGGTGCAGTTGTCGGAGTTGGGCTGATCAAAGGTTGGAAATCAGTGCGCTTGCAAACTTTGCTGTCAATTGGTTCGGCTTGGTTGGTGACAATTCCGATCGCAGCAGGTTTGGCGGCTGGCATTTTCAGCATCGCTCAATGGATTTTAGGTTTGAGATTGTAGCTAAACGCAGTAATTTGTAGGTCAATACGCTTCACTTAAAAGAGATCTCCCTGGCACACCCCTTAAAAAAGGGGGGGGACAAGAATACTCTCAAAGTCCCCCTTGCTTTCGGGGGATGCGAGGGGGATCTCCGGGGCATGAATAGTATTGAGTAAACCGTATTGGTTTGTAAGTGTGCACCGCACACCGGTCAAGCTTGTAGCCCACCGAAAGCCCGGTGGGCGGAGGTTTCAGTTTGTAGGGTGTGAACCGATTTCCCCGCGATGGGAGTCAAAGTCAACCGGTGCGCGATGCACTACAAATTCAACAAGCTAATTTTTCTGGTTGCCTCGGTTGGGATATTCTCGCAGCGGCAATAGCTTCCAAGCCGCAGCATCTGCACCCCAATTACGAAAAATCTTCACAGAGGCGAAAACTTGAGTGAAACGCCAATTATAGTAACGCTTCCAGCTAGGAGGCCACTGGGCGGTTTCGTCTGCGGTTTGCAAAGCTCGGACTTCAGCTTCGAGAGCTTCAGCATGACGCTGTAGTATGATTTCTAGTTGCACAAAGTGTTCTTCGGGCGATCGCAAATTTTTTACATCTCCAACGCAAGCGACTACTATTGATTTAACAATGTCAGGCATCTTTTTAGATAAAATGACTGGAAATTGGGATGTACTTTGCAAAAATACTTAAGAACACGGAACGTGCAGTTTAAATTAGAGGTCATAGGCTAATGGCGCAGCGGAACGTATACTCGTCAAAAGACGATCCACAAGATGCACAATCAGCAGAAGAAGTCCTCCACTCAGTAATTCAGGAATTGGACTCTTTGCATCAAAATGTCAAAGGTCAGTTAAATCAGGACATTAGTCGGCTGCAAAGTGAAAAAAATCATCTGATTGACGATATTGAGGGCCTCCGGGATCAATATCGCAAATTGCAGTCTCAGCAAGTGGAATCTCTGTCTGGGCGATACATTCAGCAGCAGCAATTGTGGCTGAAGCAGTTGGCTCAAGTTTTGGCTCACAATTTGCAAGATTTGTTAGTGCAGCGGTTCAACGAACTCAGCGCTAACTCGGGACATTCTCTCAGCAGCCCGATTCCCAGTGGCGAATTCCCGATCCCGATGCCACCGACTAACTACGATGAGCGAGCCTCGGAGTTGCTGGCTGCGCTGGATGAAAGGATCGATCGCAGTTTCCAGATGCTAGAACAAGATTTGAGCAGCTATGAAAGCGATATTTCCATGCGCCTCAACAATATGCAAACCTTAGAGCGGCAAGGCGAGGAACTTTTACAAAATCTCGTAAACCGCATCAGGGAAGAACTTGAAGAAGAAGAAGCATATCTTGACAATCCTTTCGATGCTCAAGATTCCTATGCCGAGGAATTAACTAATTCTGTTAATTCTGTCCGCCCGCAAGTTTTGCCGCCAATATCTGGATCTGCGCCACAGCAAGCCGCGCCGCCGACAGAAAATGGTAAAAAAGTGGTTTCTCAAATGCAGGCTGGTTTGGTGCTGGCTTTCTCTTCAGCGGTGGTATTATCACTGTTTAATGTTTGTTTAAGAATTTTGATTAAAGGCAAAAATCCCCGGGTGATTTTTGGCTTGTTTGAAGTTCCGGGAGTTGTGACTCCAGGTTTTGGAAATTCTTTGTTGATTTTGTTGATGCGGCTGATCGTGGTGATGGCTTTGATGCCGATCTTGGCGACATTTCTGTATCCTTCTGTGTGGAAAGATCTTAGGCGGTTGTTCCAGTCGGGCGATCGAGCTTTGTGGAGTAAAGTTCTAGGAAGCGCATTTTTTCTGTTTGTGTCTCAGGTTTTGATTTATCTGGCGATCGGCAATATTCCGGCGGGGATTGCGATTACAATTTTCTTTATTTACCCGATCGTCACCGTACTCGGTTCTTGGATCTTGTTTGGTGCTCGCCCAAGTACGATCGGCTTTTTAGCCATGTTCGGGATTACCTTGGGCCTGATTTTAGCTGGGTTGCCGAATTTTTCGTCGCCAGCGCCCGGCGGCGGCAATGTCGGGGTAGGAGTCGCGGCGGCACTGGGTGCTGGAGTTATGTTTGCAGGTTACGTATTGCTGACGCAAATGGCTGCGGGCAAGCTGCACCCGATTCCATTTAGTTTAGTTAATTTCGGCGCAATTTTCGTATTTTCCGCCTTGAGTTTGTGGGTGCCCCTGTCGGAAAATTTAGCTCCTCAAATCGACCAAAATGTTTGGCCTGGTTTGATTATGGGAGGCGTTGTTTTAGGAGTTTTGACGCTATTTAGCTATCTTTTGAACAATTTTGCTATCCGGTATGCGGGAGCAGCCTTAGCATCAGTAATTGGCACTTTAGGGCCAGCTTTGACCGGACTTTTTGGGTTCGTAATTATCAATGAGAAGTTGCAGCCAGTGACAATTTGGGGCATGGCTGTGGTGACATTGAGTGTGGCTGCTATGAGCGTAGAACGTATAGTGGCTCCTCAAAAGAAGGCTAGTTAAGTTCAGTTGACAAAGGAACGAAGAGGACTGGAGTAGGTGCGCACTGCGCACCTTACAACTTTAGGGAATCATATCAATTCCGACTGCGCCGGAATCAGATAGAGGAGACTCCACGTGCCGTTTCCCTATAATTAATCGTGGTAGATAGAGGAGACGGCAGTGCCGTTTCCCTACAATTGATCGTGGTAGGGACACGGCACTGCCGTGTCCTCTATATCTATAATTGATCGTGGTAGATAGAGGAGACGGCAATGCCGTTTCCCTACAATTGATCGTGGTAGATAGAGGACACTGCACGTGCCGTTTCCCTACAATAGATCGTGGTAGGGACACGGCACTGCCGTGTCCTCTATATCTGCCATGTCCTCTATATCATTTCGATGAAGAGTAGATTTGATATCACCCATTCTCAAACAACAGAAATAGCAACTCGAAAACCCACAATACTAGCCTTGCAATCCGGCTGATATCGAAGTCGGCACGCGCTGCGACAATTCGGAGGATGATCGTTCCAAGAACCGCCTCGCAACAACCTCAGCGAAGAATCGCCACCAGAGTCCCAAACGCTGCCATCGGCAGGCGCACCTTTGTAATTATTGTGCCAAGAATCCGCGCACCATTCCCAAACATTTCCGTGGAAGTCGTACAATCCGAAAGCATTAGGTTTAAAACTACCAACATCTGTCGTTTGAAAGCGATAAACTCCCTTCGGCGCATCAGCATAATTAGAATTTCCGTTGTAATTTGCTAACTCACTGGTAATCGTTTCCCCAAAGTGAAACGGCCCCGCAGTTTCCGCCCGACAAGCATATTCCCATTGGGCCTCACTAGGCAAGCGATACTTCTTACCAGTTTTGCGAGAAAGTCTAGCGCAAAACTCCACCGCCTCGTACCAAGATACATTTTCTACGGGTCGATTTGCACCTTTAAAACGGGAAGCATCGAAATTGAGAAATATTTTAATTTCCGGCAGTGCTGCAACTGCTGTCCACTGTGCCTGAGTGACTGGAAATTTGCCAATATAGAAAGATGGTAAAGTTACTGGGTGCTCAGGTTTTTCGTCGCTGTCACCTCGATCTTTTGGGGAACCCATCAGGAAAGTACCGCCAGAAATAGATACTATTTCCATGACTGTACCACTGCCAAGATGTTCTTCAAAAAAACGCGCCTTGCCACTATTAAAAGTAGTTTGCTCCCCGCGATTGTCTACTGTTACCACCTTGAATTCAAAGGTGCTTTTGACAGCAACAATCCTCTGTGAAACCTGGTTAGATGGCAAATTCGTGTTATATTTTTTCGTTTGATTGACAGAGATATTACTGTTGATTTGTCTGCTTTGATTGAGCGGACTATTAATAGAAATTTGTCCTTCTTCAGTCAGATAAGCATTTAGGGGAGGTAGGGTTCCTGGTGTCCGAGCAGAATGTAAGGCAAGTTGTCCCTCCTTGGCAACTTGGGGTTGGGGAGGTAAAGCATAGAGATTTAAAGCTTTGATTACTTCATCAGCGGATTGATATCTATTTTTGAGATAATCTTGAATTAATTTATCTAAAATTATTGCCAATTCGCTGCTAATTCTTGTACCTGCTGGCAACCTTTCTCTCCAAATCCAGCCACCGTTTATTGGATCGTAAAGGTCATCGGAACCGTCAACTCTTGGTAAACATTTTGTTAGCAACCGAAGGCAGGTTATTCCTAAACTGTACAAATCGCTTCCGGGAAAAACTTGGCCGCGCATTTGTTCCATCGGTGAATATCCGGGGGTTCCTACCGTAGTGCCGACTTGAGTCATTAGCGATCCTGTCACCTGCTTGGAAACTCCGAAATCGATCAGAACTAATTCGCGTTTTCCTCCCCTTCGGAAAGCTGAATTGCGAAAATTTGCCGCGTTTGCTGGAGATGAGTGAATCGATGTGCGGCGGCGGATGATATTCTCTAGTTTGATGTCTCGGTGAATGACATTGCGATCGTGCACGAATTTCAGAATCGGCAAAATATCTGCTAGCAACTGCCAAATTTTTTCTTCGCTAAACACGCCCTGCTGAGTTAATTCAGCGAGTAAATTTTGCCCATCAATTAATTCTTGTACTAAATACAGTCGCTTGTCTTGTTCAAAATAAGCAATTAATCGAGGAATTTGGGGATGTTCGCCTAGTTCGTAAAGTCGTTTCGCTTCTTGCTGGAACAATTCTGTGGCTTTTTCAAGTGCTGAGGTTCCCTGAACTTGGGGGACAAACTGCTTGATGACGCAGGGATCGTCCATACGATCGATATCTACCGCTTCGTAAGTTCTGCCAAATCCCCCTTCCCCCAACAGTCGAATCACACGGTAGCGGTTTCTGAATAGAGGTGTGAGGCCTTGCGATCCACAACTTTGACAAAATTTAGATTTGTCGGGATTGAAAGGATGAGAGCACTTGGGATTAGAACAGTAGAGCATATCTGGGAAGAAATGATCTGGTTAAGGTTATGATATATCTTTTCGGCTTCCTCAAGGAAGATTAACAATTAATAATTGGTTATTGACAATTGACCCTAGGGAGGGCATTACCCGCCGCTTGTGTCGCCCCAAGGGGGAAAGTAGAAGACAGAATTTAAAACGCCAATTAATTGAAATACAGCGATTTCAGGGCAAAAAATGCCAGCACGAACGATTAATTTTAGCAACCCGCTTACCGCCGATATTCGTCTGGGGCTTGCGGGTAATTTCTTTACAGAGTCCACTATGGTACAACTCGGTAGAATTCTACAAGCTCGATCGTCCTTAAAGGCGATCGGGGTTTCAACCTGAAATGTCATATTTATGCTGCATTTCACAAACTTTCTACCTCCTACTAAATAAGTTTATTTTTGAAGAATTTGATTGCAAAAACAATTGATAGAAACAGAATGCAGCATGATACTGACACTATCGTTTCTTCGATATTGGGTGATATAAATACGATAAATCCCTCCTCTTTTATCAAGGCAGAGAAGCTTGAAACACAAAATGGCATGAGATATAACCTGAATGCCTGCCAACGATCTATTTCACTAATTTTACTAGAAGAAACACTTAGCATCAGACCCGTACCGATTACAACACTTATACCTATTGAATTGATCCATATCTTAACCGAAGGATCGAAATGAAAACAAACTACTACAACATACCAAATGAGATAGCACCAGAGAATAGCTTTATCTAATTTGATTTCATAAAGATATTGAATCAACCATTTCATAGGTCTAAAAAGGGTTTTTCCATTTTCAACTCCCTTGATGTAGATAACCCGGTGGATTGAATAATTAGGGATGGAGAGCAACAGAATCTTTTAACGAGACAAGTTGATACCCCGCATCGGCTGGTGACACAACTGAGATAAAAACCAATGGCTCATCACCGTTGTTGAATACTCCATGTACAGATCCGGTATGAGCGACTACAACATCCCCAGCAGCGATCGACTTCGTAGTGCCTGCTTTATCCAAATAGTAGTCTCCCTTCCCGCTTAAAACAGTCCAAGTGTCTTGCCCGTTGGGATGGATGTGCGCGGGAATTGCCTGACCTGGCTTGATATACCAGGCGACAACGACAGCATCCTTAGATTCGGTAACGATCGAACGAACAGGCTCTCCATCAGTCGGTTGAAAAAATTTAGAACTGCTGAATATCCTAGTTGTACTCATCTTTGCATCACTCTTTGAAAGACTTCTTTATGGCGATCGTCTCACCGATCGCCTACAAAGAACTGTCTCACCGATAACTTTACGGAAAAAAGTTTCCCTGATTTGTCTCGATCACCCCAAAAAAATAAAAAATCCTCAAACTAATTTAAAAATGGTGGTTTGGGGGTTTTCTTCCTAAAACCCGATTGAATCACAACTTGCAAACAGCGCGATCGCCCTTTCCCAAGCTCGCACTCTTCGCATAACAATAAGACTACAAACCCGCAAGTGCGATCGCCTTTACTCACGTTCGATCGACCAAATTCATCTTCAAAATAACCGATCGCTGGGAATTTTCTACAAACTGTTTGCCACATTCCTTACAGCGATAGCACTGCTTCCCCCGTCTATAACCGTTTTTGGACAACTGCTCAGATTGACAATGAGGACATTTCATTACTTTCATTACATAACTAGACCGACCTTCCCCCACATACGACTCTAAATACGACACCAACAAATCCTCAATCTGCTGTACCAGTTGTTGGCGATGCTGTTGATCCCGGTTGCGAAGTGCCGACAGAATGACAGCATTACTGCTGTGAACGCAAACCTCCGCTAACAGGCTGCACTTAGCCTCTCCCAAACTGGGATTTCTTTGCTGCAACAGACTCGCCATAAAGTCGATCGCTTCCTGAGTCATACTTTCATCGATCGACTGGAAAATCTCGCGCGCTATATAAAACTGCACAAACACCACCCGCGATACAGGCTGTTCAAACATCTCTGCAACAGCAGTAACCAGGGTATGAATCATTTCGCGCAGCGGTAACTGAACGATTTCCGACGTGTCCGCCTCTGCCCACATCGCCTTAACCCGATCGGCATGACGGAGCTCCATTGCATTAAAAATGGCAGCTTTATCAGGAAAAAACTGATACAGAGAACCGATGGCTGTCCCTGCTTTTGCTGCAATTAGATGGGTAGTCGCCTCGGAATAGCCCACCTCGTCAAACACTGCTGCTGCTGCATCCAAGATTTTCTCGACTCTTTCTTTACCCCGCTGCTGTTTCGGTTGACGGCGCAAACTGCTTGACGAATGCGAATATTCTGTCATATTCTAGAGAAGCGACAAATCTCTCACAATTTTATGTCTAAAGGAGAACACCATGCAGTCTATGCTTCCCGGTGCACCTTGGCTGTTAGCACATAAGTCAATGCTAAAAGCGAACCAGCCTCGCAAAATTTCCTTGCATGGCACCGACTATGTGATGTGGAAAGATATTGCCGGAAGCATCCATGCCTTGCCCAACGCCTGCCCGCACATGGGAGCAATGCTGTCGGAAGGATGGTGCGAAACCGAGGGCGATCGCCCAAGCGGTGTCGTTTGCCCCTTCCATGCCCTGAAATTTGATGCTGAAGGCTGCACCGTATTGCCCGGATCGAAGCAGAAAACATTGCCCTTACTAAAACCGTTAGAGCTGATTATTCAAGATGACTTCATTTGGTCTTATGGGGAATACGAGCCGCAAGTCCCCATTCCCAACGTGCTCAACAAAATCGCAGAAACTTACTACTTCATCGGGCATACTGCCGATCGCAGCATTGAGACAGATTTGCTGACAATGTTGCTAAATATGCACGACTACAATCATCAAAACGGCACTCACCGAGACTTGTTTAGGATTACCGATGTCGAATTTCATCAATTCATCGATGAAGGACATCAATCCCATGCGTTTTACGATATGCCTACCGCCCCTTACAGTTTGGTAGAAAAGCTCAGAAAGCCAGATTTGTTTTTACTGCCCAGCACCATTAAAGCTCACTTAGAAAATCATTTCCCATCCCTAGTAATTTTTCATGGAGAAATGCCATTTGGCAAAGCTGCACAGTGTCATATCTTCGTACCAGAAGCCGAGAATCGGACGCGGACTTATATTTTGCTGTTCGGTCAAGCAAAGCATCCTATATTTAAGGTGTTGGGGGGGACGTATCTCAATTTTGGCAAGGTTGTTGTGGATCAAGATGCGGATATTTTAGGGAAAATTTATCCTGATACGCCTCAGAAAATTAAACTCAATAATGAAGTTGGAATGGATTGGGTACGGCGCAATTTTGAAAGCTTCCCTAATGTTAGGGAGCCTAATCTTTCCAGGTAGATAGTGAAGATGTTTTCAGCCTTGTTTCTGGGCGGATTTCTTAAACAGTTTGGACGCAGCACCTCTCAAAATGTGCGGTATTAGCTTCCGGCCCGGCAAGAATACAATCCCTAACTGTTGCATTAATCCCAGTGCATCGCCCTGGCCCCAATGCTCCACAATTTTGCCGTTTTCGACTCGATCGATGTGCATAACTGCCAAGCTGATGTTTTTTCCCGTTGGCGGCAAACCTTGAAATTCTCCGAGGTGTGTTGCTGTGAATGTTCCGCACGTCACCACTTTATCACCTGCAACTAGGACTTCATCAAAAACGTGTTCACCCTGACTGAAAGCTAGATAAAACGACATCCCTAACTGCTTGAACTCCTCCCCGTTTAATGGCTTTGGCATTCCGGCCATGCGAGCAATAAAATTCGGCGCTAACAGTTCTAAGGCTTGTTCCATTTTGCGATCGTCAAAAGATTTGTATAACTGGAGAACGATTGCTTTGTTTTGGTCGGTTAGCATAACTTTGTTTTGAACTAAATTGTAAAGCTTTGTTAGGCAAATTATACCGCATTGGGGTTTAATAATTGCTCTGATTATCAAGAGACTGTTGGCGAATCAAGAAAGTGTGTCACCCCTCACATCTTTTGGGCAATTCATGAATTGCCCCTACATTGAACCCGGACGATGGATTTAAATCGGTAAGGTTAGAAACCATGATCGGTAGGGGCAATTCAGGAATTGCCCTCACGGTTCCTGAGCGGAGCCGAAGGGCTACCCAACCTACAAAATCTATGTGAGAAACACGGCTTTGCTGGTTTCAAAGATCAGGGATAAAACCCCTCAGACATTCGCCAACAGTCTCTTATCAATTACCGCAGACTGCTCGATCGCCCTTTTTGAAGACCGCACTCTTCGTAGAACAATCAGGCTAGAAACTTAAAGAGCGATGTGCGATGGGATAGATATCTGAATATTTCGAGACTGGCGCGGTTGAATCCTTTCGTGAAAGCGAAAGGGGAGGGATTCAACGCCTCCCATGTCATGCAATAGATGACGATTATACTTTTACCAGCTATAACAACCCTAACTATCCGATCGGTGAATAGGCTGGCAATACCTATGGCGGATCGTCTGAAGCTTTCTGGCAATCACCTTCTTGCTTTGGGTACCTCCTATCGCTTATTATGCTTAAAACACTATCAAGCGATCCCTAAAACTACCGTCAAGCACCAAAAGTAATGCCTATTTCCAGCACCTTAGCCCAATTGGATCGAGCCCAGCCCTTCCCCAACAGGCGATCGCCATGTTAGAAGCTTTCGTATTAGCAACAGTATTTTGTGGTTTTTTTGGCATCATCTTTAAAAAAAACCTGATCATGAAAATCGTCTGCATGGATGTGATGAGTACAGGCGTAATAGCCTACTATGTGGTGCTGGCATCGCGAGAGGGCTTGTTGACACCAATTATTTCAAAGGCTCAAAATGTTCCCTATGCCGATCCGGTTCCCCAGGCGGTGATCTTAACGGCGATCGTGATCGGCTTTTCGATTCAGGCATTAATGCTAGTCGGTGTCATGAAGCTGGCACGCGATAATCCGACATTGGAATGTAACCAAATTGAGATCAATAATACTCCATGAATACCCTGACGATCGCCTGGATTGCCTTTCCATTTTTTATCGGGTTTATCATTTATTTGAGTCCGAAGCTTGATAAGTATCTCGCAATATTAGGAGCAATTGTTTCTGCTGCTTTTGCATTCCAACTTTTTGTAATGCCGTCAGCGGTGACACTGGAATTACTCGATAATTTCAGTGTTACTCTGTTAGTCGATCGCCTGAGCGGTTACTTTATCTTAACCAATGCCCTAGTCACAGCAGCCGTTGTCCTCTACTGTTGGCCCACAGATAAGACGGCATTTTTTTATGCACAGATTCTGATGGTGCATGGTAGTCTGAATGCAGCCTTTGCTTCTACAGACTTTATCAGTTTATATGTGGGATTAGAAGTCAGCGGGATTGCAGCTTTTTTGTTGATTGCCTATCCCCGTACTGACAGATCGATTTGGGTAGCCTTGCGCTATCTATTTATTAGCAACACGGCAATGTTGTTCTATCTAGTCGGTGCCGTGCTGGTTTATCAGGCAAGTCATTCCTTTAGTTTTGCCGGATTGGCAAAAGCACCTCCAGAGGCGATCGCCCTAATATTTATGGGACTCTTCGTTAAAGGAGGCATATTTGCATCCGGGTTGTGGCTGCCGCTAACTCACTCCGAATCAGAAACACCAGTGTCGGCTTTGCTATCAGGAATTGTCGTCAAAGCCGGGGTATATCCCCTCCTACGGTGCGCCCTGATGGTGGAAGAGGTGGCTCCTATTGTCCAGATTTTCGGAGTCGGAGCAGCGTTTATGGGCGTGTTTTATGCGATCTTTGAAAAGGATACTAAACGGATGCTGGCGTTTAGCACAATTTCGCAATTAGGCTGGATTCTTGCTGTACCCGAAGTGGGCGGACTTTACGCGCTGGCGCACGGTGTGGTCAAATCGGCGCTATTCCTAATTGCTGGTGCTTTACCAAGTCGCAATTTTCAGGAGCTCAAACAAAAGCCGATCGAACTAAAAATCTGGATTGCTCTAGTTATCGCTAGTTTGTCAATCTCTGGGTTTCCCTTTTTGGTTGGGTTTGGGGCGAAGATGTTGACGATGAAGAGTCTGCTACCTTGGCAAACGATCGCGATGAATGTCGCAGCAGTGGGCACGGCAATCGTGTTTGCTAAATTCATCTTCCTACCCCGTGGTGGCACAGCCGAAGCAAAACCTGGTTTTTGGCCTCCGGTGTTGCTGTTGCTGGGTGGATTAATTGCAGCTAATGCCTTTTATGTTCAGGCTTATACGCTGGAAAATATGCTAAAGGCGATCGGCACTATCGGCGTTGGTTGGTTAGCCTATTTCTTGATTTTTCAACGCACGGCAATCAAACTGCCACGGATGTTTGAAAAATTCGATAATTTGGTCGGTTTTATGAGTCT
>CASBQF010000097.1 GCA_949127775.1 Oscillatoriales cyanobacterium PMM_0080 | reverse complement strand
TGTTCTTTGAGGTCAACAATTGCAGCGGTTTTGTTGCCTTCATTGTCTGTTAAAAATTGAACGCCGCGCATATTGTAGTTTGGCATATATTGAAGTTAGTAAGGTGTACTAAAATTATATCCTAGTCAGAATGAGTTGGCATGAATCATCAATCTTGGTTGACGTTACTAAAAAAACATCGGGCGATCGCCGTTATCCGTTCCTCCGAAAAAGAACTCGCTTGGCAAATGGCATCAGCGGTAGCAGCAGGCGGAATGCACTTTATTGAAATTACTTGGAACACCGATAAAGCTGCTGAATTAATTGCCGAACTCCGCTCCGAATTTCCTAGTTTTAGTATTGGCACAGGCACTTTATTAAACTTAGAACAGTTGCAGCAAGCAATAGATTGTGGCGCTCAGTTTCTGTTTACTCCCCACACCGATATAACTATGATTAAAACAGCAGTTGATGCGGGAGTGCCGATCGTCCCTGGTGCTTTTTCTCCCACAGAAATTTTGACGGCGTGGCAAGCTGGCGCTACCTGCGTTAAAGTATTTCCGATATCGGCTTTGGGAGGCGCGGCTTACCTGAAAAGCCTGCAAGGCCCTCTGGGAGACATTCCTTTGATTCCCACTGGCGGGGTGACGCTGGAAAATGCGAAAGTATTTATTGACGCTGGGGCGATCGCCGTTGGTTTAGCCGGAGACTTATTTCCCAAAGATTTAGTGCAAAATCGAGACTGGCGGGCGATCGGCCAAATTGCCCAAACTCTTTCCCAAAACTTAACAACTTGTTAAGCCCTCTTCCCAATCTAAAATCTACAACCTAAAATAGTAGAATAAGGTGTAAAAGTCTACCAATCTAAAATCTAAAATCGAATGAGGGTGTGAGGAATGAACAGCATTATAAACTCAACTTACTTGCGCCGCGCCGGAACTTTCTGTGCAGCCTGCGCCTTAACAGTTACTGCATTCTATGGTGGGCCAGATACTGCAATTGCCGGCGAACAGCACAATCTAATTGCCAATAAAATCATGCAGTTGCAGCAATCGAGCCAGCGCTGGATTGAAATTGATTTATCTAGACAAAGATTAGTAGCTTGGGAGGGAAATATACCCGTTTATGCCGTGGTTATTTCTAGTGGCAAATCATCAACTCCCACCCGCACAGGAACCTTTGCCGTTCAAACCAAGTATCGCGTTGCGAGAATGACTGGGGCGGACTACGATGTGCCGGACGTTCCCTATACAATGTATTACGATGGTGGCAATGCAATTCACGGCGCTTACTGGCACAACTTATTTGGCAATCCCGTCACTCACGGCTGCACAAATGTAGCTGTAAATCATGCTAAATGGCTGTTTGAATGGGCCTCGGTGGGGACGCCAGTAGTAGTGCACAAATCTGAGATTTAACTGACAGGTTCGTAGATAAAACGGCGGTTGAAACCGCGTCTATACAGACAAAACCTGCCTCCGCAGGTTGAAATAAGATCGGGCGGTTGAAACCGCATCTATACAGACAAAACCTGCCTCCGCAGGTTGAAGTTCAGTTAAGACAGATATCCCTGGCACACCCCTTAAAAGAGGGGGGGACAAGAAATTGCTCAAAGTCCCCCGACTATCCGGGGGATTTAGGGGGATCTCAGGGTAATAAACAGCGCTAACCCAAGCGTATTGATCTTTAACTTAGCTGCACAACTGGTTTATCCTCTAACAACGTTGCATTTGTCAGCAAATCTCCTACAGTAATGCGCAAAAAACGCTGTTCGTCAACGCGAAACAAGATTTTGATGCGATCGCCCCCTGGATACCCAGGCGGCGTCAATTGCGCGATACTGCGCGCTCCATCCTTGTCATTTAAGGCCTGTGCCGATGTGGTTCCCGTGAGTTGTTTCGTAATTAATCTATCGCCGTCAAAATAAATCTCCGTGCCCCCAGTTTCCGCTCCCAATTCACCGATAATTAATTCAATACTCGGCTGATTTTCTACAGAAGCACCCAATACTAATTCTACCGATTCGCTCATCGGATAAGACTGACCAGATTTGATTAAACTGTGCCAACTGTGGCAATTTTCGCGGCGGTTCCAGTAACGAATGCCGTAACTGTGATAGAGAAAATCTTTTATTTGTACGCCTTGACTCAGTTGCAGAGCACCTTGGGCGATCGCCTCAAAAGGTCGATCGCACTTAATCTTGTCCTTGTCGAAATATTGCTCAATCCATCGCTGCACTGCCGGAATTTGAACAGTACCGCCAACTAGCAAAACTGCATCGATATCGCCAATTTCTAATCCTTGGCGCCGCGCTTGCTGCAATACTTGATTCATGCACTCATCTAGGTTATCAAAAAAACCATGTTCGGCGAGGATGGATTCAAATTCAGCACGCTCCAATTCTAATTCGTAAGTCTCGAAATTTTCATCATCAAAATAAACCTCAGTCGCTCTTTCTAACAAAGACAACTGAATCTTTAATCGCTCTGCTAATCGCGCTGTAATCGGAGATTTCACCAATCCTTTGGTTTTGACAAAATGATCTACCAGCCAATTATCAATATCAGAACCGCCCAAATTTTGTCCGACTTTAGCCAAAATCCGGGCAACTTTTGCCTTTTGTCCGGAACTTTCAGCCAGCAATTTTTCGCCCCATTTAAGAATAAAACCCAGCGGTTTTTTGCTAGCGTTACTATCAAGCCGCACCAAGGAAAGGTCGAGAGTTCCGCCACCAAAATCAATTACTAACAGATTTTCGCGATCGGCTAAACCGTAACCCAAAGCAGCCGCCGTCGGTTCGTCCAACATCCGCACCTGTTCTACTTGCAGAGATTGAGACACTTTTCCCAACCAATGGCGGTAAGCTTCAAAACTATCTACCGGCACAGTAAAAATCAAAGAATCTACCGGCAAAGACAGTTCGCGAATTGAACTCACAATTTGGCTCAAATACCACTCACCTACTCGTTCAAAATTCACAATTTGCCCGTCAAGTTCCGGCACAAAACCCTGAACAGAAGTGCCGATTCCCCGCTTGAAATTGCGGAAAAACCGAGAATCTCCACTCAAATCGAGACCTCGATCGCGAACTTGCTGCCCCACTATGACTTTACCTCGATCGGCATCTTCAACGTAGAGCAAACTGGGAATTAGGGGCGGATTTTGAGCCGAGATTGCCGACAATCCCGGGAATTTCAAAGTTTCGGGCTGCGAAGCTGCTGGATTCCAGCGAGCGACGACGGTGTTGCTAGTTCCAAAATCGATTGCGATCGCCATGAGCGTTAAAATACACAGCTACTAGGGATGAGAGCATATTATGGTATTTGGAGCTACAAACGCAAACAGATGATCGAATTGCGATGATACAGCACTTTTCAGGTTAGTAGGTACGCACAGAGGTAGGGACACGGCAGTGCCGTGTCCCTACGGTAATCGAAGGTAGCTCTACGATCGCCTTAAAACCTTGATTATATGGTTGACAATCAAAAATAGTCCAAAGTATTGATAATTTTCTGCACTTTTTTGGCGGTAATTACTTAGGGATCACTTCCGAGCGCTACATATATTATTCGTGCTGCCAGAAATGTCATTCGCCCGCCCCCGTGCTGGTATCTAAGAAAATCACCATCTCTGAATCCTGAAAAAATACGAGATTTTGTCAACTAATACTGACAGTACAGTTAACCAAAAATTACGGCAGCCGATCTCAGTGTTGACATCTGTTCGATCGGGAAATCAAGATTCTCAAAGTAATAATTTCCTTTTTGGATATTACAGTTAAAAGTGATCCCCAGGGCGATCGTCCATCTACAAAATATTGTTACTTACGCTACTTTTAGCCCTCCGATCGCAGGTTGGGTGCTTTTCGGTTTCCCGTACATTTCTGTTGGTCCGATAGAATAAGTGCTGTTATGTTAGACAGGAATTGTTCTTTCTTCTTGGCGTTTGTTCGGGAAATCTGCTGTTTGACTAGGGATCTATCTTGAGGAGGAACTTTTGCCGACATGAAAAATTCCTATCTAAAGGAGCTGTTGGGCGATCGAATTAATTGTTACGATCGATTCAATGACAGGAAAATTCTGAAATATCGACACTGGGGTGTTGCCAACAGTCACTAGGTTTGGTTCTATGTACACACCAGGAAAGCGGTAATTAATATTCACCCGCCCCTCTTTCCTGTCTGCCTCTAATAGAGCGCTCTTGTCATGGCGCCTTCATGGAGTCGGAGTCTTCAGCGGGACTTAAAAATGAAAATCACGTTTGTCCTTCCTACTCTGTGCCTGACTGGTGGAATACGAGTAATATCTATTTTTGCAGAACGTTTGAGAAAACGAGGACACGAAGTGTTCGTCATCTCTGTACCCCACGCCCAAGCGAGTCTGCGCCAGCAAGTCAAGTCGCTGCTTCGCGGACGGGGTTGGATTTCCACACCTGAAAACGAGCCCTCTTTTTTCGAGAATTTAGATGTAGAAAACAAAATTACCGATCGCTGGCGCCCGATAGAAGACAAAGATGTACCTGACGCTGACGTAGTAATTGCCACTTGGTGGGAAACCGCCGAGTGGGTAGCAAAACTCTCTCCCAGCAAAGGAGCAAAAGCTTATTTTATCCAGCACCACGAAATCTTTGACTATCTACCTCAAGGCAGAGTAGAAGCAACCTGGAGGCTTCCCATGCACAAAATTACGATCTCCCAGTGGTTAGTTGATCTAGCTCAGACTAAATACGGCGATAGTCAAGTTTCCTTAGCTCCTCCAAGCGTAGACACCAAGCAATTTTATGCCTGTCCTCGCCACAAACAATCGGTTCCGACGATCGGCATGATGTACTCTACAATTCACTGGAAAGGAACCGACATTGCCCTCAAAGCTTTTTCCCTAGCTGCTGAAAAAATTCCCAACCTCCGTCTGGTTGCCTTCGGTTCAGACGCCCCATCCCCGGAATTGCCCCTACCAGCCAATGCCGAGTATGTCATTCAACCAGACCAAGACAAAATCAAAGACTATTACAGCAAGTGTGATGCGTGGCTGCTGGCAAGCCGTTCTGAAGGCTTCGGCTTGCCAATTATCGAAGCGATGGCGTGTCGCACTCCTGTCATCAGTACCCGAGTAGGCGCTGCTCCTGAAGTTTTGAGTGGTGGTACTGGCATACTTGTAAGACCTCAAGATCCCCAAGAAATGGCAAAAGCCATAGAGCATATCTGCCAGTTGCCCAATTCCGAGTGGCAAGCCATGTCCGAAGCTGCCTATACCAAGGTAACAAATTATACTTGGCAAGATGCCGCGGAGCATTTTGAATCGGCCTTGAAAGTTGCTGTAAACAAATCTAAACAGTGCGACGTTAACATAGCTTCATTTTCTCCCTATGAGAATCAATCCGAGGCTCCTAAAAAAGTCAAGGTTGAATGCTAGCTAGCTAACTACTGAAATTTCAAATTTGGCTCCAACTGCGTCAAGAACGCGGGATTCTCAGTAGCAACTCAATATCTTTTGGTGTGGTGCTTCTGCCAAAACTCAAATCTCCCGTCCGTGTCCTGCTTTCTACCCAGCAGTCTTGACAAAAATTCTGACCGCATCGACTAGGGAATACTGGCTTAATGTTGCCGCCGTCCTCTGAACCGGAGTGCAACGGAGGTTTTAATGCTGGCGCCGCTATAGGTTAGACTTATCTAGTCGTCAAACCTCTCCCAATTTATAATTGGCAAAAAGTCCCTGATGACAAAGTAAGTTGGGATCTATTATCAAGTTACGATCGCCTCCAGTAGAATTTCACACACTGAGTAAAAGCCAAAAATATACTCATAAGTGCGAACTAACTGTGATGGAGAAGTTTTGTAAGCCAGTATCAATCTACCGTATCCATTCATGAAAATTACTTTTGTCCTTCCTAACCTTGGTCTTACAGGTGGCATGAGGGTGTTATCTATCTACACAGAACTTCTCCAAAAGCGAGGGCACAAAATACTCATCGTTTCTACACCAGAGCGACCACCGACTTTGCTCCAACAATTGGAATCGCTGGTGAGGGGTAGGGGTTGGCTGCCCGCTCCAAAGAAAGAACCGTCTCACTTTGACAACGTGGATGTCGAACGCCGAGTTCTCGAAATTAGCCGTCCAATTACCGACCTTGACGTACCTGATGCTGATATTATTATGGCTACTTGGTGGGAAACTGCCGAGTGGGTGGCAAAACTCTCCCCGAGCAAAGGAGCGAAAGTATATTTTCTCCAACACTATGAGGCTTTTGACTACATACCAAAAGGTCGAGTAGAGGGAACTTGGCGTCTGCCAATGCACAAAATTGCTGTGGCTCAGTGGCTCGCAGACATAGCTCGGAATGAATACGGCGATTTGTCTGCATCTCTTGTCCCTCCCACGGTGGATACTAAACAGTTTTACGATCCACAGTTGCGATCGAAGCAGCCACAAGGTAAGCAGTCAGTTCCTACAGTCGGAATGTACTACTCTACAACTCCTTGGAAAGGCTGCGATATTGCTCTGAAAGCTTTCTCTATAGCTGCTAAAAAAATTCCCAACCTTCGTTTAGTTGCCTTTGGTTCCGGTGAAACTCCTCCTAGCTATTTGCCGTTACCGGAAGGTACTGAGTATATAATGGCACCGACTCAAGACCAACTCAGAGAATCCTACAGTAGATGCGACGCTTGGTTGTTCTCTAGCCGCTCCGAAGGCTTTGGCTTGCCAATTATCGAAGCGATGGCTTGCGGTACTCCAGTCATTGGCACTCCTGCGGGTGCGGCTCCAGAAATGCTGGCTGGCGGGGGTGGAATACTTGTCAACCTGGATGACCCAGAAGATATGGCAAGAGCGATCGAGCAAATCTGTCAGTTGTCTGATGCCCAATGGCGGGAAATGTCTGAGATAGCTTTGAATACGGTGATCAATTATACCTGGGAGGATGCAACGGATCTCTTCGAGGCTGCACTTTACGTGGCACAGAAACGTCAGCCCGAATTAACGACCTAAAATTCAGGTTGGCTTAAAGATCGGGGTTGGGCGATGATTTGAGCGAGAAGTTCGATCGGGCAAATTGAGTGATCTTTCTACAATTTTACCGCCAAAAAAACCTATGGTTGCATTAATACCCGTTGTGATGTTCGGCTCGATTCCAGTCATTTTTTACCTGTTTATGAGGTTTCCGGCTCAGCGGGCGGTAATTATAAGTTTTGTTGTAGCGTGGCTATTTTTGCCACAAGTTTCTTATCCCATCCCCATCTTGCCACCGTTAACAAAAATATCGACAGCTTGTTACGGCATTTTGCTGGCTACTATTATCTACGATACTGAACGTATTACCACTTTTAAGCCCGGTTGGCTGGACATCCCAATTGTGATTTGGTGTTTGTGTCCAATTATTTCACAAGTTAGTAATGGCGGCAGCCCGATTTCTCCGACTTTTCTCCAAATCGTCACTTGGGGTGCTCCTTATTTTTTAGGACGCTTGTATCTGGGTAGTTTAGACGGACTGCGACAAATGGCGATCGGCATTTTTGCAGGTGGGTTAGCCTACATTCCTTTTACTTTAATTGAAGGGGTTAAAGGCCCAATTCTTCACCAAATGGTTTACGGCATCAGTGCCTTTGAAGACTGGGGTCAAGCAAGGCGTATGGGGGGGTGGAGACCAGTAGTATTTATGCAGCACGGTTTGATGGTGGGCGTGTGGATGATGACAGCAGCCATAATCGGAATTTGGATGTGGCAAACTGGAGCGCTCAAAAAGTTTCAAGGCCGCAACATCAAAACTCTAGTAATTGTATTAACAATCTCTTTTTTCCTGTGCCGTTCTACTGGCGCATACAGTTTATTTGGAATCGGGTTGCTCATATTATTCTGTGCTAAGTGGTTTCGTACCTCTTTGCCACTACTATTCGTAATTGGATATATAGCGTTTTATCTGTATATGGCTGCATCGGGTCAATTTTCCAGCGAAGAGGTGATGAGTGTAATCAATCCCATATTTGGCGAAGAACGGGGCGCCTCTCTAAAGTTTAGATTTGACATGGAAGAGATATTAGGAGATAAAGCGCGGCAAAGATTTCTGTTTGGCTGGGGGGATGCGGGCGGAAACCGCGTGTACAACGGGTACGGTAAAGATATCTCAGTTACCGACAGCTTATGGATTATTGCATTTGGCCTCTACGGTGCAGTCGGTTTAGCTAGTCTATTTTCTTCATTGTTACTTCCTGTTGTCGTCTTTTGCATGAAATATCCCGCCCGAACCTGGTCTAATCCCAAAGTGGCGCCCGCTGCGGCCCTAGGAGTAGCGTTAACTATGTACGTGTTTGACTGTGTTTTAAACGCCATGACTAACCCACTGTTTGCGGTCATTGCTGGAGGAATATCGGGTCTGGTTTTAAAAGCTCCAGAAAGTCTTAAGATCAAGAAAAGCAGTTCGCCACCAAAAAGAAAACAGTTACTGGTACATCAAAAATCACGATGATTTTCAGGAAGGCGATCGCCCTTGAGCGCTCAAAGCTTAAAAATATCTTGCATTTGGTAGATAGAACAACTCAAAAATTCAGCATTTTTGGATCAAATATAAAATCCGCTTCATCGTCAAGCGTAAATTTGAATCGAGTGGTGGCCAAAGCATAAGCGCAACCAGTAAGTTCTTAGACTGATAAGCTGTTCTACATTTAAATTGTGTGTCAAAAATCAATCAAACACTCTTCTGGGATGGGCTTTGAGCAGCGTGCCGAATATACAATTTAAATACGCAACAGCTTAGTTAAGGATCGCAAATTAAATAACTTACAATTTTAATTGTTATTGTGGAACAGGCCCGAAAGCCTGTTCAAGACGGGCGGGACATCCCACAAATTTGTGGGATTTATTTGATTCTCATTCCTAACAGTCAAATGTGATGTACGAGTACAACCGAAATCGATATCAGATTAATTCTGGTTGTACCAGAATGATCGAGGAGACTGCACGTGAAGTCTCCTAATTTGGGCTACTAATAATTTTGATGCAACCGGAATTTATAAGCTGTTCTGCATTTAGATTGTCTATCAAAAAACAATCAAACAATGAATGGGGTGGGCGTCTCGTCGGCCCTGAACATATAATTTAAATGCGCGACCTTATCAGCTCAAGTTCGGAAGTTACGCTATCTTTCTCATTTTTTCAAACTTAATGTCAAAAATCATTGTTCATATTAATGTACAATGATTTAATTATTAGTATGAAATTGTGCTTTGATTAAAATTGTGTTGCAATTTGTAAACACAACTTAGGTTGATACATTTTGTTCTTGAAACAATCTGATTCTTTACACAATCTTTAAGAATCATGACTAGACAGGTAGGTTGTAGGGGGATATACTTAAGAAAGTATATTTATACTCCGCACCCATATAGTGAAAACACCAGGTTATAGTGTGGGTTATAGTTTGAGTTGTAGTTGTGATTTAACAAAAAGGCTGGAAGGGAACAACAAATGAAAACAGTTAATTTATTGAATGTCTCCATAGATAACTTGTCAATAACAGAGTTGTTTGAAAAACTGGACTCCGAAGGCGGTGTGGTATTTACGCCCAATGTAGACCACTTGATTAAGTTGCAGAATGACCGCGACTTTTATGAAGCTTACAATAAATCTAGTTATCGAGTCTGCGACAGTCAAATCTTGATGTATGCCTCAAATTTCTTGGGTACTCCTCTCAAAGAAAAAATTTCTGGTTCTGACTTGTTTCCGGCATTTTATATGTATCACAAGGATAACGAGAACGTTAAAATATTTTTGTTAGGAGCGGCCGAAGGAATTGCTAGGAAAGCCCAGGAAAAAATTAACACAAAAATTGGTAGAGAAATAGTGGTTGAAGCACTTTCTCCTTCTTTTGGGTTTGAAAAGAATGAGGAAGAGTGTGAGGCAATAATTGACGCGATCAATAAATCGGGAGCTACAGTTCTGGCGATAGGAGTGGGAGCGCCCAAGCAAGAGAAGTGGCTGGTTAAATACCAAAGCAAATTAACACACGTGAAAATTTTCTTGGCAGTAGGTGCAACCATTGATTTTGAAGCTGGTTGCAAAGCGAGATCTCCCAAATGGATGAGCGAGGTCGGCATAGAATGGGTGTACCGACTGTTAAGTGAGCCGAGAAGGTTGTGGAAAAGATATTTGATCGAAGGTTTGCCTTTTTTCCGGTTAATCTTAGAACAAAAATTGGGGTTTTATAAAATGCCTTTCGTTGACAGCAAGAATACGAAACTAGAGTGGGAAGGGGGTTCCTGAAAACAACAGTGACAAATCAATAACGTCGTCAATCAAGCTGAAGATGAGAGAAAGTGCGATCGACTTCAGCGTCAGACGGATGCAAGCTGTGGATAGCCCGATCGCACTTTTCCCCCAAAATATTCATTATTGCTTTCAATTCCCGCTAAAATTGGAATGAAATCTTTTTTGGGGAATCCCTAACTAGGGATTTAAATCATGAATCTGCCTTCTTTCTTGTGGTTGTGGAAAATAGCGGCTTGGTCAATGGGTGCGTCACTTTTGGCTTACCTGTTGCTGGCCGTTACTGGAACCTGGATGTTTGCCGCCCGAAACACCAAACAACCGCGCCCAAAATGGCTGCGTCCCTTTCATCTGGTGACTGGTACGGGGATGGCGACAATGGTAATTTTACTACTGGGAATTGGCGTAGTTGGTACTCTGGGAGAGTATGGTAAGTTAGGTCACTCGGT
This sequence comes from Oscillatoriales cyanobacterium PMM_0080, assembly GCA_949127775.1. Classification (GTDB taxonomy): domain Bacteria; phylum Cyanobacteriota; class Cyanobacteriia; order Cyanobacteriales; family Microcoleaceae; genus Microcoleus. The sequence continues at coordinate 8,460 of CASBQF010000097.1, read as the reverse complement.
TCATTTACCGGTGGGGTTAGCTGTTGTGGCGTTGGTGTTAGTTTCTGTGGGAAGTGGTCTCCAAATTGGCCCGAAACATCCTTGGGCGCGTCCTCTTCATATCAGCAGTAATTTTGCTTTGTTTGTCGGATTTGTGACTGTGCTGCTCACAGGATGGACGATTGTACAAAAGTATTTGCCGACAGTTTGAAAATTCTGTTGTTAACAACCAAGAATACAAATATACCGGATTCGTAGGGGCGGGTTTCACCAATTACTTCTGCATAAAACCAACAATCTCGAAAACCCGCCCCCACACACCCGGCATATTATGTATTAGCTATAAAATCTAAGATATGTTGAGCGGTAATCTGCGGTTTTTCCAAGTGGGGAACGTGTCCGCAGTCGGGTATCCAATTTAGTTGGGAATTTGCGATCGCACTTTTGAACTTTTCTGCATCCGCCGTCCCCAAAATTCTATCTTGTTTTCCCCACAAAATCAAAGTCTGCTGCTGAATTTGGGAAAGTTTTTTCCCAAAACCGCCATAACCACCGCTTTTGGTAAACGCAATTAAAGCTTGATTCCAGTTGGGCATTTCTAAGTGCAACGCAGCGCAAGTTTGAGCATCCACAGAAGCCAAAGTTTTATCGAAATAAGCATTAACGCTAATGTTTTGACGAATTTTAGGGTTACGTAAAAATGAAGTTGCCAGATATCCTAAAGGAGGGATTAAAAATTTTCCCTTATTAGATGTTACCGCAAAACCTGCACTGTCTATTAATACTAATTGTTTGACTGCTTCGGGATGATTGAGAGTGAAATCTATGGCTGCTGCACCTCCCATTGATGCGCCAATTAAGATTACTGGTTCCGAAATTAGCGTTTTCCAGAAATAGTAAAGATGACTTCCAATTGCCATCGCACTAAAAGGTAAACTCGGCACTCTTTCTGTAAAGCCAAAACCCAGTAAATCGACTGCCCAAGTTTCATTTGTTTGGGCTAGCAGTGGCAACAGACGGCGGTATTCAAACACGGAACTGTCGAATCCGTGAATTAGCAAAATAGGGGTGTTTCCGCTGCCTTGACGCACGTAGGTTGTGCTAATTGGCTGCTGGCTAAGACTCGTTGTAATTGGTGACTGTTGGATGCTTTGGGCTAAGGCGATTGATGTGGATTCTGTGAGTTGTGCGATCGACTTTGGGAGAAAACTTGCTGGCATAATGCTTGATAAGTTGTGGTACGGGCGGGAGCGGGTTAAGTATGTATGCTCGATCGCTATTTTAGGGCGATTGGCGATCACAGCGTTAAAATGCGATCGCAATTTAGTATCGCCACCTGCCAAGGCTGAGTCTGTTCAATTTTGCCAAAATTATTTGAGAATAGTTGCTAATAAACAATTTTTCAGATAAGATGCTTAAGTGTAGCAATTCTTACGTTTGCCCACTTTAAACGCGAATTAGCATCTAACCTAAGAGAGACTTTAACTCTTGAACGCCAAAAAGCTATCAAATTTCCTAGCGTGGGGAACAGTCGTATCCAAAATATCCTAAGAAAATAAGTAGCCTGACAGCTAAGTTTAGCGATGCCGGCGTCTTGAAACCAGCCGTATTGAGAATAAATCTCAAGTTGCTGCTACGGGTAAGCTGAACAACTTGGTGCTAAAACCGATCGACCTTGAGAAAAAATATGAAACAAAACCAAGCATACAACGAACAGAACCAAGAGTCAAACCCCACACAGTTCAAGGGTTTTACCTTTTACGGTGAGACACCAGAAGTCTCGGAAACCGAAAACAGCAGCACCGAAATGCAACCAGACTCAGCTCAGAGTAAATCATTCCCGCTAGCAATGGCAAGCATCGGCGACAAGCTGCGGGTTGTCAAACTCAAGGGTTCAGATGGCACTGTGCGCCGCCTCATCGGTATGGGATTTGTTTCCGGCATCGAAGTTCAAATCATCAGCAATTCTGGCGGTTCCGTCATTGTAGCAATGGGCGACAATCGCATCGGTTTGGGGGCTGGTATGGCACAGAAAATTATGTGCACAAATTAGGGGAATTGCCATAAATCTACAGCAATCTTATTTGATTCCTGAACAAGATTTTTATTAACCGCAGAGGGCGCAGAGGAAGAGAAAAGAGAGATGTTCACAAATGCTGAGAGGGTTGCTACTTTCAAGAATCTGATTGAATTTGTACAATTTTAAACTGAATCAAAAAAAAATGAACGAGAAGAAACAACTGGGAGATTTAGCTGTTGGCAGCACCGGGAAAGTGCTTGGCTATGAGAAAACAGCCCGCGCCTATAAAGGCAAATTGTTAGCAATGGGATTGACACCGGGAACGGAATTTACTGTCACTCGCCACGCACCTCTGGGAGATCCCGTAGAAATCCTAGTCCGGGGTTTTAAACTCAGTTTACGCAAAGATGAAGCAAAAACTCTATTTGTAGAAGAGGTTAAATAATGACTAAGCAAATTATTGGATTGGTGGGTAATCCCAACTGTGGCAAAACTACTTTGTTTAATGCTTTGACAGGTGGTAACCAGCGAGTGGGAAACTGGCCTGGTGTGACAGTCGAACGTAAAGAAGGAAAATATACTCACGATGGTTTACCAATTACGATTGTTGACTTGCCGGGAGTTTATTCTCTTGATGCTGAAGACGGAGATACTGGACTAGATGAATTAGTAGCACGAGATTATTTGCTATCTGGTGAAGCTGATGTGATTATTAATATTGTTGATGCTTCTAATATAGAGCGAAATTTGTATCTCAGCACCCAAGTCTTAGAGATGCGTGTGCCGATGATAGTAGCCCTAAATATGATGGATGTTGCCAAAGAAAGGGACATCAAAATTGATGTGAGTAAACTCGCAGAACGCCTCGGCTGTACTGTAGTGCCGATGAGTGCTTCGTCAAATGACGGAGTGCCTCTGTTGCGCGATGCTGTGAATAAGGCGCTACAAAAGCCGATCGTACCATCTGCCTATGTAGCATATCCGGCTGCGATCGAAGATGCGATCGCCCAACTAATCCCCCATATCGAAAAACACAGCCCAAACCGCAACGTTGATGCCCGCTGGACAGCCCTGAAACTCTTAGAATATCAGGATGAAGTCGCCCCGGAACTCGCAAATACAGAATTAGAACAAATAGTCGTCCCGCACCGCCGCAGAGTCCACGAAACCCTCGATGACGACTTGGACATTATCATCGCCGACAGTCGGTACACCTACATCCGCACCCTCACCCAAGGTGTAGCCGAATCTTCCAGGGAAATCAAAACCAACGTTTCCGACAAAATCGACCAAATTGTGCTTAACCGCTGGTTAGGCATTCCCGTATTCTTGATGGTGATGTACTTAATGTTCACCATTTCGATTAACGTTGGTGCAGTATTTATCGACTTTTTTGACCAATTCTTCGGGACAATTTTTGTAGACGGTTTCGCTGAGGTTTTAGGAAGCCTGAATTCCCCTGGATGGTTGATTGGATTGCTGGCAAAAGGTGCCGGTGGTGGCATTCAAACCACAGCTACTTTTATTCCCCAAATTGGGATGATGTTCTTGTGTTTATCTGTCCTCGAAGACTCCGGCTACATGGCGCGGGCAGCCTTCGTAATGGACAGATTAATGCGATTTGTCGGACTTCCCGGCAAGTCTTTTGTGCCGATGATGATTGGTTTTGGGTGCAACATCCCCGGAATTATGGCGACGCGGACATTGGAAAATAAGCGCGATCGCACAATGACGATTATGATGAATCCATTCATGTCTTGTAGCGCCAGATTAGCAGTTTACGCCCTATTTTGTGGCGCATTCTTCCAAGTCGGCGGTCAAAACATGGTATTAGGACTTTATCTGTTAGGAATTTTAGCCGCAGTGCTCACCGGGCTAATCTTAAAAAACACCCTTCTGCAAGGAGAAGCTGCACCCTTTGTAATGGAACTCCCGCCCTACCACATTCCCAAGCTCAAAGGAGTGCTACTGCGGACTTGGGATAGATTGCAAGCTTTTATCAAAAAGGCCGGAATTGCGATCGTAATTATGGTAATTATCCTCGGATTCATGAACTCCGTCGGCACCGATGGTTCCTTCGGCAAAGACAACAGCAAAGACTCAATTCTGAGTGCAGTTGCCCGCACAGTCACACCCGTATTTACCCCGATGGGAATTACCCAAGAAAACTGGCCCGCCACCGTCGGTTTACTAACAGGAGTATTTGCCAAAGAAGTAATGGTTGGAACCTTAGATTCCCTCTACACCCAACTAGCCGACGAAGAAAAAGTAGCAAGTGCAGAACCCGAAAAACCAGAGGAACCATTCAGTTTTTGGGGCGGCATGAGCAAAGCATATCTCAGCATTCCAGAGAATCTCGCAAAACTTCCCGGTCAACTTTTTGACCCCCTCGGCTTCGGTTCCGCCGATATTACAGACCAAAAAGCAGCAGAAGAAGCTCAAGGTATTTCTGGTAGCACCTACGGGCAAATGTCTAAACGTTTTGGTTCCAGTCAAGCAGCTTTTGCTTATTTGCTGTTTGTATTACTGTACTTTCCTTGTGTCTCCGCAACGGCAGCACTTTACCGCGAAACTAACTTAGGTTGGACAATATTTGCGGGTGCTTGGACTACTGGTTTAGGTTACTGGGTTGCAGTTCTCTATTATCAAGTGGCGACATACGCAGAGCATCCAGAATCTTCACTTCTTTGGGTAGTAAGACTAACAATAGCTATGGCCCTGACACTTGCGGGATTAAAAATGGCTGGTGCAACACGCACCAAACGGCGCGCAGCAATAAGTCAGTAACTCTAGGGTGCGTCGCCATCAAAAATCCCGAAAGAAAGAGCACATAAATCAATCGTACATTTTGATTGTCTGTTGGGTGGGGGCGGGTTTAGAATATTATTTATTTTTGCCATAAATTGTCTGTGAACCCGCCCCTACAAACCCTAAAATTATTAACCAATGAATTCACAAAAAAAAACATCCCAGGATTCTGTAGGGGCGGGTTCACCAACCATCTATAGAACAGACAAAAAATCTCATAAACCCGCCCCAAACCGACCACTATTCACATCAACATCTTACGACAAAAAAGGAGAAAAACCATGATTTTAAGCGAAATCCAAAACTTTATTTCCGAAAACAAAAGAGCTTCTATCGCCGACTTAAAACTCCATTTCCGCATGGATGGCGATGCTTTGCGCGGAATGCTCAACCGCCTGATGCGTAAAGGCCGCATCAGTAAAATGGCAGAGGCGAAAAAGTGCGGCGGATGTCACAGTTGCGCTGACGATGCCACCGAGATTTATATGTGGGTAAATGCCGATAAATCCGCACCCGCAGAAGAACCAGTGTCTGCAAATTGCCATTAATTTAATTAGGAATTTCAGGAAGAGCGATGACAATTATGCTATAGTCATTGCCATGAGTCGCAAACATTTCTCTTCCTCTTTTCCTTCTTTTCTGATCTAACTCTGTGCTCTCTGCGCCCTATAAAAGTTAATCAAAAAAAAATCTGATTCATAGTTCAAATACAATTGCTATAATTTTGAGGCTCAACGGTGCTTGGGAGTAAGGCTGCGACTTCAATGATCTGTTTTTGCGATCGCCCGCCGGTTCAATGTTTTTCATTCAATTATTGCAAATGAGACTCATTAAGTTATTTTAGTAGATTCCCCGATAATTGTCATCGTTGAGATGCTATACCTAAAGTTTAAAATCTAAAACCCGTTGGCGACTATGTAGAGATAGCCAAAAATTTAGTATTTCCTCGCCAACTTCTTCTGGATAGAAGTGATGGAAAAAATGTCGCCCGTCTGGACATTCCCAAAGCCGATCGCCTTTTTTAAGAAATTTCGACCACCGACGCATTAAAATAGGAGATACTACAAAGTCTGTCTTGCTACTGCATAACAACAAAGGTACTTCTACACCCTCATCCTGTAAATTGCTCATACCAAATAATGAGTGAGGAGAAGGCGAAATTGCTAAATCCTCTTCAAAATATGATACAAATCTTTGATTGATATACTGATTTTGTTCTCCCAACATATCGCAAACCATTTGAGCTAAAATTTGTTCGCGACTCCAAGAAAAAGCCGAAAGATGTGTATAGTAATGTGCTTGCCAATTAATATTAGATGGCAAGCCGACAGCTAAGAGTCCCAAAGAGCTTACTTTGTGAGGATAGCGACGGGCATACATTAAACCAATTAGTCCGCTGGTACTGTGCCCGATGAGATGAATTGGGCGATCGCGAAATCTCAAGTAGTGATGCAGTAACTCAACAGCGACATCTAAGGAACAACCTTCGTCTTCCGTTTGCTCATATTCCCATATTTGGATTGGTACTGACTGATTTAAATAGTGAAGCAAAGAGCGATCGAATAATTGTAAACTCGGACTGGCACTTAGCCACAGTACATCATCTGAAGTAAATCTCATTTCTTTCATCTTGTTAAAGTTGAAAATTCATTAACCAAACTGACTCGCCAAGATCGGGGTCTGCTTCGCAGTTAATCACTAAAAGATTCAGTATTGTTTCTACTTTTAGGGTGCGTGGAATGCCAGCGGGTATAAACACAAATACTCCCGGTTGCAAAGTCACTGTCCGATCGCCCACAGCGAGATTTCCCAGCCCTTCTAAGACGGCTATAGTCACATCTTGAGAATGATCGAGGTCTGGTATTTCTGAATTTGTACGCAAATTCATCAGTTTTTGGCTCGAAGCGGGTTGTGTGTCGTAGGTGCGATCGGCAAACAAGGACACCATTGCTGCTGTTGCTGTCACGGTGATTGACCTCCAGGTACTATTAACTTCCGGTAATTATTGCGATTTATAATCAATAAGCTACCATATAATTCAGATAAATTGTTAAAATCGTAACATTAAGTTTTGTTACAATCAGCTATGTATCTGGGTTTACAAGCAGCGATTGCAGCCCAGATTCAATATGGGGCGGTAATTTTGGGTAAAAAAAATTACGATGGGCGATCGCACCCACCGCAAAATACTTGCCAATAAGTTTCAGTTATTTCTGAAAATAGTTATTAGTTATTAGTTATTGGTTATTGGTTATTAGTTATTTGTAGCTGCTAACAACTAATCACAACAGTTAACAGTCAACAGTCAACAGTCAACACACTAATTCTTCATTCCCATTCCAACATACATAATCGAAGTATCCTCATTAATTTGGATTTTAAACAACCCAGACTTTTTGTAATCAACATAATTACCGAAATTCGACATTAATGTTTGAGATGCTTGTTTCATCACAGTACCATCCGGGAATAGCTGCTTTCCGCCCATCAAATTTCCCCAAAAACCATTCATCTGCGCTAAAAGAGCACCAATTTCACCAAACATATCAAAACCTTTAATTTCGATATTACCAAAACCAGTATCGCCCATCACCACAGACAGTTCCTCCGGGGTAATAAACTTGTCCCAATCGTGAACACCCCGCCTAATTTCCTGCAAGATATTTTCCATCAGCCCAATCATCACAACTTGCGACGAAAAAGTTCGATTAATCGTGTCAAAAAAGAACAATCCGCCAGGCTTCAGAATTCTGTGAACCTCCGACACAACTTGTTTATAATCGGCAACGTGTTCTAGAACATCAACACAAATTACCACATCAAAGGTATTGTCATCGTAGGGCATATTTTCTGCCAAACCTTGTCTATAGTCAATCTCAAAACCGCTAATCACTGCATGATTTTTGGCTGCTTGAACGCACTTTTCAGACTGGTCTATTCCGGCAACAATCGCGCCTCTCTCGGCCATAAACTCGCAGGAAAAGCCGCCGCCACAACCGACATCTAAGGTTTTTAATCCCTGCCAATTTGTCGCGTGTCTGTCAAAGAACTCAAATCGAGGTTTGTTTAGATGGTAAAGAGCATAGATTTTAGATTTTTCGTCCCACCAATTATCCGCATTTTCGTCGTAGAATTCTAAATCATTTTTGACTTCAGTTTTTATCATGTTTTTTTCCTTACTTATCATGATTGACGTTGCCACGATTTATAATTATAATACTTTTGCCATGAATTTCAACCAGATGGATCGCGTTTCTATTATTATTCCGACTTTGAACGAAGCGACTTGTTTGGAACGTACTCTCCGTCAACTCAGTATTCTCAATCCTCCTGCTTGGGAGGTTTTGGTGGTAGATGGCGGTAGTCAAGACGAGACAGTTGCGATTCCCTACGGGATAGCTGCGCTTCACGCCCTTTCCTCGAAAATCCCAGTTATTCATAGCACTATACCAGGACGTTCGGTACAAATGAACCTAGGGGCACAAACCGCTACGGGCGACATTCTGTGCTTTCTCCATGCCGATACTCTAGTCCCAGATGACATTGTATCAGTTATTCAAACAACCCTGTGCGATCGCAAAATTGTCGCTGGCGGATTCATCTCGCTGATGGCTGGTTCCCACCAAACAAGATGGGGTTTTTCGCTACATAAT
>CASBQF010000096.1 GCA_949127775.1 Oscillatoriales cyanobacterium PMM_0080 | reverse complement strand
TTGCCCCAAACGCGAACATCTTTTTCCGATCCCAGCCACCTCAATCGCTACGGGGCTGTTGCAGTTTCTAAGCGGTTGGCTCAAGATCCGATGATTCCCTGGCCAGCAAAGAAGTAGAGTTACTCTTCTTCCGGGTAGAAGAATCTCTTTGATGGATAGGGGGAAAATTTATCAGCTACTGCTAATACCAATTTTTTATGAGGCTGCATAAAATCCGATCTCCCTAGCCCCCCTGGTGGGAGGGGGGGACAAGATTCCGCTCAAAGTCCCCCTACAACCAGGGGGATTTAGGGGGATCGAGATATGTGCAACTTCACATTAAATTGGTATAAGCGAGAAATTGTCTGTTATGTTCGAGGGAGATATCAGAAACCGGGTTTCTTCGTAAACTTCTCGTTTCTCATCGCAAAATTATCGTAGAAACCCGGTTTCTCGCCCCACCCGCGTCAGCCATGAAACTATATGAAAAGATTGATATTTCCTCAAAATAGCAATAATAAACAGATAAAAAGTCCCCGAAAAAATCTGGAATTGATATTTTTCATATTATCTCTAGCATTTTTTCTATTTAGTTTCTATAAAAGTTTATTTTTACCTGCCGCTTTATCCGCGCCACCTAGCAGGGAACAAACTACCGAACAAGAAGCTTTGCAACCATTCGAGGAAGTTGTCAAAGACTCGCAAAAGTTGGAGGGACTGTTTACCCTTTACCGCAACAAAACAACTAATAAAGTTTATCTAGAAATTGAACCAAAACAACTCGACAAAAAATTCCTGTGTTTTGCGACATTGGCCTCGGGTTTGGGAGAAGGGAGCATTTTTATTAGCGGATTGCCGATCGGCGATTTCTTGTTTCAACTGCGGCGAGTCCAAAATAGCGTCCAGTTTGTCATACCGAATATCAATTTTCGCACCAGTCCGGGAGATCCGCAAGCTGGTTCGGTGGAAAGGGCATTTAGCGAATCGATTCTCTATTCTTTGCCGCTCAAAAGCATTCATCCCCAAAGGCAAACTTTACTGATCGATTTAGCCGATTTGCTGCTGAGCGAAAAGCGCGATTTACCAGGGGTAAAAGCGATGTTACCGTCGATTTTGGGTGCTGCTTACTCGATCGATGAAGACAAGTCTTATTTTAAAGATGTTAAAGCGTTTCCGCTGAATATCGAAGTTGCTTCTATTTACGGCTTTTCCAGCGATAATGACAGTGCTGTTAACTATTTACCTTCGGTTCCTGACAGTCGGGCTTTTAGCCTCCGCATTCACTACAGTTTCTCGGAAGTGCCGCTAAATAACGGCTACCGCCCCAGATTTGCAGACGAGCGAGTGGGCTATTTTCTGACAGCATATAAGGACTTTTCTGACAAGACAGGTAGGGAGCCTTTTGTGCGCTACATCAATCGCTGGCATTTGCAAAAGCAAATCCCGACTGCGCCGATGTCGCCACCAGTGCAGCCGATCGTCTTTTGGATTGAAAATAATGTGCCTCTGGAATACCGAAATGCCGTCCGCGAGGGCATTTTGGAGTGGAACAAAGCTTTTGAAAAGGCCGGTTTTACTGAGGCGATTCAAGTCAAACAGATGCCGGACAATGCTAAATGGGACCCGGCTGATGTGCGCTACAATACTATCCGTTGGTCTAGTTCTTTTGAGTCTGACTTTGCCGGCATCGGGCCTTCTCGCACTAACCCGCTGACTGGTGAAATTTTGGATGCTGATATTTTGTTGGATGCGGATATTGTCCGCCAAATCAAACAAAGCTATCGGTTTTTAGTAGAACAAAATAGATCGGTTGCTCGGAGTTTTCAAGGGCGAAACGGCTCTAATACTAATCCCTGTCAGTTCGGGACATATTCGCGTTATTTGCAGGTGCTAGAAAATGGGAATTTAGCAAAAAGCAGCGGAGAAAATTCTCAAGGTGGAATTGCTGATGATTTGCCGAATTTGGTGGAAAGATATCAAGAGCAAAAGCGATCGCGTTTGTCGCGCTTAATGTCGAGTTCCGATATGTGTTTTGGGCTGGAATCTAGCCAGCAATTTGCGATCGGGGCAATGTCGATGTCACTGTTGGAAAATGTAGCGCCTAACAGTCCAAAAATCGAGAATTATGTGAATGAATATATCCGACATTTGACTGCGCACGAAGTCGGTCATACTCTAGGTTTGAGGCACAATTTTCACGGTAGTACGATGCTGCAACCGGAAGATTTGAACAATACTCAGATAACTCGCGCCGAGGGTATGATTTCATCGGTGATGGATTATGTACCGGTTAATTTGGCACCTCTGGGAACTGTACAGGGCGATTATTATACGACGATGGTAGGGCCTTATGATGATTGGGCGATCGAGTATGGTTACAAAGTTCTTGGTGGCGCAAACCCCAACAGTGACTTACCAGCGCTGCAACAAATTGCCAGCCGCGCGGGGGAACCACAATTAGCTTACGCGCCGGATGAGGATGCTGTTGACATTCTCGATCCGGCTGCGAATACCTTCGATCTCAGTGCCAATATGCTCAAATATTCGCAATGGCAATTGGATAATGCTAGGGCGATGTGGAAGCGTTTAGAAAAGCGAATTCCGGCTGCGGAAGATGGTTATAACGAACTACGAGTGATGTTTGATTCGGTGTTCGGGTATTATGCCAACCAGGTGATGAATACTACTTTATACGTTGGTGGACAGTCGTTTAGCCGGATTCAGCCCGGTGATGCGAAGGGGAAATTGCCGTTTATGCCGATCGAGCTTTCGCAGCAGCGGGAAGCATTAGCAACATTAGATAAGTACGTTTTTGCCCCGGATGCGTTCAGTTTTGCACCGGATTTGCTGAATAAATTAGCGCCTTCGCGCTGGGAGCACTGGGGAAGTCCGGCTTTGGTGTTTCCTTTAGATTATCCGATCGGCGATCGAATTACTTTTTTGCAGCGGTTCGTGTTGCGAGTTTTGCTATCTCCGGTGCGTCTGGCAAGGCTGCGGGATGCCGAATTAAAATCAGCGCCGGGAGCAGCTTTAAAGTTGCCAGAAGTGTTGGATAACGTCCAAAAAAACATTTGGAAAGAGGTTTTGCAACCGACAAATAAAAAGCTGGAGATTTCGACTTTTAGGCGATCGTTACAGCGAGAACATTTGGCAATTTTGATCGGAATGGTGCTGCGAAAAACGAATGTTCCAGAAGACGCGCGGAGTTTGGCTTGGTACGAGTTGCGGCAGTTGCGGGAGGGTTTGAGCAAGAGTATTCGGAATTTGGATCGGAATGCGGATGCTTATACGCGGGCTCATTTGGAGGAAACGCGCGATCGAATTTCTAAGGTTTTAAACGCACAGATTCAGTCGAATTAATCTGATCATTGGGTGCAGAAGATGTTAAATTTTGTAGGGCGGGTTCACCAACAATAATTGCCAATAATCAACAATCTCATAAACCCGCCCCCGCCCATACTCTTTGTGCTTAGATTTCTTCATGCGTGCTGTAGAGATTGACCAAATAATTGTGGCTTTGGCAAAAGTTTACCCTCATCTAGCATCGATTCAGTTAAAAGTTCCAAAACCTCGCGGGCATTTTTTAATGCGTCTTCGTAAGTATCACCGTGGGTATGACAATAGTCTCCCCATTCTGGAAAACTAACGACATAGCACCGATCCTCATCTGACCACTGAATAATAATAGTATAATGACTGTTCATCTAAATAATTTGCAGACGCTAAACTTCTGTCATCGCAATGATTTGAGCGATCGTTAATACCAACTGAGGAAACGTTGGAGAAACAATAGTGGCTTCTCCTTGATATCGCAGTGCCTGATATTCACCATCGATTAAGCGGTTGATAGTCACCGTAGACTGTTTTGGAGAGCCAATATACTGAACGCCTCCCAACCCTGCATAATCAACGATCCAATACTCCAGGATTCCTAAAGTTTCATACTCATTCAATTTGATGCGGTAATCATCCCGCCAATTCGTACTAACAACTTCGATCGCCAACGGAGGTGGAATATAGGCAGCAGCAGAGGCAGAACTTTGACGCATTCTAACCCATTCTTCCTTCGCAAACACCACAATGTCGGCTTTACGACTCGATTCACTTTCGCCCGGTTCAGTGTTCAATCTGACTTGTTTATTTTGTCGAGGAACGTAGGGAAGGTTCAAGGATTGGCAATGATCTACCAAGAGACGGCATAAACCATCGACGACATCCTCATGTTTGGCTGTCGGTTCACTCAGGGGCATGGCAACTCCATTGACTAGCTCGAATGACCTACCGGAGTCGTCATCCCAGTTGAGAAATTCCTCGAAGGAAAGGGTTTTTTGGGCGATCGCAACCATTGATATTAACCTTTT
>CASBQF010000095.1 GCA_949127775.1 Oscillatoriales cyanobacterium PMM_0080 | reverse complement strand
GATCGCAAATTAAATAACTTACAATTTTCATTCTTATTGTGGAACAGGCATCCTGCCTGTTCAAGACGGGCGGGACGCCCATCCCACAAATTTGTGGAAGTTATTTAATTTTCATTCCTAAGTTGAATTTTTCGGGCTGGCGAGACACCCCACAACAATTTTATCAAACTTAAGTGTGAAATTTAGATGCGCCTCAGCTTATTAGATGAAAGTTCGGAAAAGTCTTATTTTACTTTGGATTTCACAGCCCTAGACTCCACAGTAAATTCTGGAATATCTGCCAATTCTGTTTCGCTCAAACTGTATTGTTCGCAAACTAAACTCAGGCGAGTCCCAGGACTTGTTACCGCATTGACAGAATGGGTCAAGTCTCCTTGGAAATATACCAGCGTGTTTGCTTCCGGCTTAATTTGTCCGACTTGTTTTTTGTGACAGCGCAACATCAACTCTCCGCCTTGGAGATTTGTCGGCACTTGGACGTACAAAACGCTGACTGTCGCGGGCGGTTCAACTGTTTTGCAGTACGATCGCAAAGATCGATCGATATGCGGATCGACGCGAGAACCTTCTTTCAGTAGCAGAGGGTTGAGGTAAAAAGCATTGCAAGCTGGCTGTAGGGCTTGGTCTAGATAGGGTTTGAAGTATGGGAAACGCTGTTCGACTTGGGCAATCTCTGAACGCTGAAACACGAGTGAAAACCCTTTTGTACCAATGAAGTCGCGGTTGAGGTTATTGATGGCAAAATAAGGGGATGCGAGAATTGCTCCTCGCAAATCGTTGAGGTAAGTAGCGCAAAAAGCGTTAGGATGTTTGCTATAGTATTTCAAGGCATTCAAAAGTCATAAATTTTCAAAGAAATAAGAATTTTTTGGCTCAGTCAAATCGTCCTGGATGCAGAAATCGGGTTTTGCTGTCAAAAAACATGATAGGCGATCGCTCTCGGTAAAAAACCCGGTTTCTTGAGTTTTTGCAGACAAATTAAAAATTTGATTTTTCGGGAAGGTTCGATCGCACTTTCAGATAACTAAATTTTATATATACGGCTAACGTATTTTTAATATTTCATGTTACGAATTGTATTTTGAAAAAAAGTAAAAATTTAAATAGGAAAGATTCTTATTTAATAGACGATTTTGCGACTTTTCAGGATTAATTGCTAAAAAGTGATAAAGCTATGGTAATATTGAAATTCTATAATCTGGCGTAAGTTATAATTTAAACAAAGCAGGCTCTTCAAATGCAAAATCCTGGAACTATTTTGAATACTTGAATACCAGCGCTGATTTAGGATAGAACCAAAAATCTTGGCCTGATTTAAAAGTAAAGTAATGTGAAGGAAGATTTTGTTTTGTATCAAAAGCCGAGGAGCAATCTATGGCAGAGATTGACAGATAACAATGAATATGGTAAAGAATTACAAAATATTTAAGATGGGCCGAAAAAGTTAAGGGGGCAAAATCTAGAAAAAGTCGATCGCCCATAAAGTTTGCCAAAGACTAAAATTTTTGTTATCAGTGAGGTACAATTCACCTGTCCAGGATCAAGAATTGCTAAATTTAAAAATCATCCTGTAGAAATCAGAAGCTAAGAATCTCAGGGTTTTCGACCGATCGCGAATTAGAAAAAACAACTATGCCTCAAAATATCACCGCAAAACAGATGGGTGCAGAATCAGCCCAAGAACCGATCGCCCTAATGGCAAAAGTCGAAACAGTGCCGACCGAAACAGTCGCAGTGGAGTCCTACGCCGATCGGTTGATGGATGAACTGTTTGCAGGAGTCGATCGAGCATTCGACGGCAACGAAGTGCCATCGGAGTCCGTGCCGCCGGCGGAATTCGTGGCGCTCAAGTCGATCTCGGTACCTCAAATTGTGTTGTCGCAGTCGTTGTCGCCCGAGCCACAGCGAGGCGGAAAAGACGTAGCAGCGATCGCCCGTCAAGTCGCCTTAGAAACAACCAAAAAACAGCAATCCAAACAATCATTCGACAGAATCTTGCTGGGAGCAGCCTGTGGTTCGCTACTGTTAGTCATGGGACTTTGGCTGGCAAGTCGATCGGGACTGGTGCGCTTGCCCGTCGCCTCCGCCCCCGCAGGAGAAACAGCGACCGGAACCCCTAAAATAGTTCCAGATACGCAGTTTGTAGAATACGTGCAACGCTCCATAGTGGCGATCGAACAAAAAAAAGCACCCCCAGCCAACTCGCAGCTTGCCGGAGTTCCCGGAGTCAGCACCCCTGGGACGTTGCCGAGCATTTCAATTTCCGGCGCGCCACCGCCAACCGCAGGTCTTTCGACAGCAGTCAACCGCATCGCTAATGCCCTAGAACAAGCCGCCGCGCAGCCAGGAGCACCTGCACTCCCTGCCCAAGTGGTGATCATTCCCCCTGCTCCGGTGGCTGCGGCTCCTCAAACCGCCGCAGCTTCACCATCGCCGACGGCCCCAGTATCCGGTCGTGCGATCGCCACAGCCGGCACTCGAAACCCCGTCGCGGCCTCCCCTTCACCCTCCGATTCTGCCCAGCCGAAGATTTTGGCTCGCGAAACCGAGCCAGCACCAGCGCCCGCAGCGGCTGCACCGTCGGCACCGGCTGTTGGTACGGCATCGATTTCCGCGCACACGCTGGTGGGAATTTTGGAGTTGGGCGATCGATCGGCTGCTTTGTTTGAAGTAAACGGTGTAGCCCGCAGAATTTATGTCGGCGAAAGCATCGGCGCTAGCGGTTGGACTCTGGCAGAAATCAAAAATCAAGAAGCTGTCATCCGCAAAGGTGGAGATGTGCGATCGGTTTTTGTCGGACAGAAGTTTTAAGAAGTTAGTTAACAGTTAACTGTTAACTGTTAACTGTTAACTCTTTTCAAGCCTTAGTAACTAATACATTAAGCACTGGGGAATCTGAATAACCAATAACCAATAACCAATAACCAATAATATAGGAATTATAAAAAATGGGCTTATTTGACGATTTCAGTAAATTGTTAGAAACAAAATTAGAAGAATTTTTGCGTAGCAATCCACATCTGGAATTGCAGGCAATAGAAGAACAATTGAAGGAACAAGAAGAAGATACCCTGCGACTGATTCTCGAAATCCAGAAACAAGAGAAACAACTACAAGCGGAGATTTTGTCCGCAGCCCAAGAAATTCAACGCTGGAACGATCGAGCAAACAAAGCCAAAGCCGCCAATCGGCTAGATTTAGCTCAAGCAGCCCAAGAGCGACAAGCTGCTTTGCTGCGTCAGGGAAATCAGCGGTGGGGGCAAATGCAAGGCTGCAAAGAACGTATTGAAAAAGCAAAAGAACTGTACCGCCAAATTCAGGTGCGACGAAAAGAAGTCCGAGCTTCAGCGGCCGAAGCTGCAACTCGCGCTACTACTAAAACAGAGCAGAATTGGGATACGAAGGGTTGGAATCAGACTTCTAATTATAGCAGTTTTAATGCAGCAGACCCTCTCGAACAAAAGTTTCAACACTGGGAAGCAGACGAAGAGCTCGATCGCATGAAGCGTAATATAGGGAAGTAATATAGCCTTTCGAACTCTCATATGAGGTACGACTGGGCATCGGGCATCGGGCATCGGGCATTAGGCATACCTCACTTTTTTGATAACGGCTATATCAATTCCCCCTGTAATTGTTGACGGTTGATTAATCAAATCATCACATATTGTAGTTGTAGGGTGCGCAGTGCGCACCTTACTACTGAATATTTTATGTTAGTTGAGTAGCGCGATCGAACTACAGGATTTTGACATACTCCCCACCGTTGAAACGGGGGGATTCTAATTCATGATTCATCGAAGTCTACTTGCCATTCCAACGTGCGAATGGTAGCGGTAGTCTTCTCCTCATGCTTTTCCTCTTTCGAGG
>CASBQF010000094.1 GCA_949127775.1 Oscillatoriales cyanobacterium PMM_0080 | reverse complement strand
GGTCAAATGGCAAAGGTTGGTTACTATGTGGTGATTGCTGCGATTCCGCCGTTGATTCAATCGCTGCGGGGGGATGCTGTATCTGCTGTGCGAAGTAACTCTGCTTGGGCGATCGGGCAGCTAGCGCGTGAGTTACCGAATAATGTAGTGTATGCTGGGGCGATCGATGCTTTGATTGAATCTTTAGAAGAAGACCAAGATATGGGCGTACGAGAAGATGCTAAATCTTCGCTATTGCGAGTCGGCGATCCACGAGGCTTGCAGATTATTGAAGACTTAGAAATGGAAGGACTGTTATAATGAATATTCCACAATTAAACACCGTTTACAAATTACAAATTACCCGTTACCAATTATGAACTTCATCAATCCCAAAACAGATTTTGGCTTCAAAAAAATCTTTGCCTCGCCCCAGCACAAAGAAGTTTTGATTAGCTTCCTGAATGCCATGCTCTACAACGCAGAGCCGACAATTCAAGACCTAGAAATCATCGACCCCTACGCCGCACCAAGCATTACTGGTTTAAAAGACACTTACCTGGATGTCAAAGCCACAATTACAGGAAACACAACTGTAATCATCGAAATGCAGGTAATTAATGTAGAAGCTTTTACCAAGCGCGTCATTTATAATGCAGCCAAAACCTACGCCACTCAACTCAAACCAAGAGAAGGCTACTTAAAATTAAATCCCTTGATTTCCTTGACAATTGCCGATTTTGTATTATTTGAAAACACCGATAAATTTCTCACCCATTTTGTCTTTAAAGAAATCGAAGACAACATCGAATATTACAAAGAAATAGAGTTATTTTTTCTGGAGCTACCTAAATTCAATAAAAGATTAGAAGAAGTTGAAGGTTTGATTCAAAGTTGGACTTATTTTCTCAAAAACGCTCCTGACTTAGAGGAAATACCGGAGAAATTTGCCTCAGTACCAGAAATGCAAACAGCTTTTAACATCGCCAATAGGTCAAATTTAAACCTTCAGGAATTACAAGCATTAGAAAAACGGGAAATGTTTTTTGAAGACCAACGTGGTTCTGTGATTAAAGGTCGTCGAGAAGGACGCCAAGAAGGACGCCAAGAAGGTAGAATTGAGGGGCAAATAGAATTAATTATGCGTCTACTTCGGCGACGTACTGGTGAGATTTCGCCAGAAATTCAAACTCGTATCCAACAGCTATCTGCTGAACAATTGGATGATTTAGGTGAATTATTGTTAGATTTTACCAGTCAACAAGATTTGATTACTTGGCTGGAATCAGTGTCAGCATAATTTTTGTTTTGCAACATGATTTACCAATCATAAATTACCCGTTACCAATTATGAACTTCATCAATCCCAAGACAGACTTTGGTTTCAAAAAAATCTTTGCATCGCCCCAGCACAAAGAAGTTTTGATTAGCTTTCTAAATGCCATGCTCTACAACGCAGAGCCGACAATTCAATACCTGGAAATTATCGATCCCTACGCTGCACCAAGCATTACTGGTTCAAAAGACACTTACCTCAATGTCAAAGCCACAATTACAGGAAATACAACTGTCATCATCGAAATGCAGGTAATTAATGTAGAAGATTTTAGCAAGCGCGTCATCTATAATGCAGCCGAAACCTACGCCACTCAACTCAAACCAAGAGAAGGCTACTTAAAATTAAATCCCTTGATTTCCTTGACAATTGCCGATTTTGTGTTGTTTGAAAACACCGATAAATTTCTCACCCATTTTGTCTTTAAAGAAGTCGAAGACAACATCGAATATTATAGAGAAATAGAGTTGTTTTTCCTGGAGCTACCTAAATTTAATAAAAAATTAGAAGAAGTTGAAGGCTTGATTCAAAGTTGGACTTATTTTATCAAAAACGCTCCTGACTTGGAGGAAATACCGGAAAAATTTGCATCAGTACCAGAAATGCAAACAGCTTTTAATATCGCTAATAGGTCTAGTTTAAATCTTGAGGAATTAGGAGCTTTAGAAAAACGGGAAATGTTTTTTGAAGACCAACGCGGTGCTGTGATTAAAGGTGTCAAAGAAGGTAAAATTGAGGGGCAGATAGAATTAATTATGCGTCTACTCCGGCGATGTACTGGTGAGATTTCGCCGGAAATTCAAACTCGTATCCAGCAGCTATCTGCTGAACAATTGGATGATTTAGGTGAACTATTGTTAGATTTTACCAGTCAACAAGATTTGATTAC
Organism: Oscillatoriales cyanobacterium PMM_0080; assembly: GCA_949127775.1. Taxonomy (GTDB): domain Bacteria; phylum Cyanobacteriota; class Cyanobacteriia; order Cyanobacteriales; family Microcoleaceae; genus Microcoleus. Next base: position 121,719 of record CASBQF010000094.1, on the reverse strand, counting down.
TTGGCTGGAATCGGTTTCTAGATAAATCTCTAATTATGTTCGGCAAAAAGGACGCGGCAGTGTCGTTTTCCTGCGGATATTAGGACACGGCAGTGCCGTTTCCCTACGGATATCGTGTGTTAGTTAATCTAATAAGTCTGGTTCCTGGCGCACGATCGTGTCATAAAGCGGTTGAAAGCTAAACCATCCCATGTGATGTGATCCTACTTGCTGCTGTGTCAGATTCGCACATTCTGGCTTGATGAGAATCGGTTTTCCTGCTGCTTCTGCCATTAACTGTACTTGACAAGAACGTTCCATTGCAATAAACCACCAAGCCGCTTCATCTACTGTTTCACCAACTGTTAGTAGTCCGTGATTTTGAAGAATAATCGCTTTTTTGTCACCTAAAGTTTGGGCGATGCGTTTAGCTTCTTCGATTTCCAAGACAACTCCGGTGTAATCGTCAAATAAGGCATGATCTTGGTAAAAAGAACAAGCATCTTGCGTCAGCGGATCAAGCAGGCGGCCTAGTGTTGACCAAGTTTTGCCGTAGGGAGAATGGGCGTGGGCTGCTGCGATTACATCGGGGCGGGCGCTGTGTACTTGGGAATGAATCGCAAATGCTGCTTCGTTTACGGGTTTATTTCCCTCAACAACTTCGCCTTTGTGGTTGACTAAAATTAGGTCGCTGACTCGAATTAAACTAAAGTGCATTCCAAAGGAATTTACCCAGAAATGGTCGAGGTATTCGGGATCGCGGACTGTGATGTGTCCGGCGATTCCTTCGCTGAAACCAAACTTTGCAAATAATCTTAAAGCGGCGGCTAGACGCTGTTTTCGGTGGCGACGTTCTTCTTCTATTGAGTTGAATGTCGGCGGTTGGATTGTGACTTTGGGAATTTTTATGGCACTCATAATTGGTAATTTGTAATTGGTTGTTTGTTATTTGCAATTTTTTAGATAACTAAACATGACTTACACAAAATTTAATTTTTTGCACTACCAATAGTTTAAGTTGCGCAGTGCACTACACATTTCCTTGTTTCTCGATCAGATCATTTGCCGATCGCAATTCCAGCCAACCACGCCGTAGTCCACGCACTTTGGAAGTTGAAACCGCCCGTTACGCCGTCGATATCCAAGATTTCGCCAGCAAAGAAAAGTCCGGGACAGCGACGGCTTTCCATTGTCTTGAAATCGACTTCTTTGAGGTTGACACCGCCGCAGGTGACGAATTCTTCCTTAAATGCGCCTTTTCCGGCAATCTGATATTCGCCTTGAACGAGTTCTAGCAGGAGTTTATCGATCGCCTTATTAGATAAGTCAGCCCAGCGTTTTTGGTCATCAATGCCGATCGAACTTGTCAAACGTTCCCAGAGGCGTCGCGGCATCGGAAACGGACAGCTAGACACGATCAATCGGTGCGACAACTGCGATTTGACCGCTACCAGTTGCTGCCGCAAAACCTCCGCGTTGTACTGGGGAAGCCAATTAATCAGCACAGATGTTCGATAATGGCGATCGTGCAAAAATCTCGCGCCCCAAGCCGAAAGTTTTAGTACACCAGGCCCGCTCAAACCCCAGTGAGTAATTAGCAAAGGCCCGCTTTGTTCTAATTTTGCTCCCGGCAATTTTACCTTAGCATTAGGCACCGAAACTCCGGCTAAATCTTTGATTCTGCTATCAGAAATATTAAAAGTAAATAGAGAAGGAACAGGCAGTTCTACGGTATTTCCTAACTCTTTTGCCCACTTAAAACCCGACGGATTGCTGCCTGTAGCGAGTAAAATGCGATCGGACTTGAATATCTCCCCCGACTTCAACTCAACTTCAAACATAGAGGCAGTGTCCCCGCGGCCGTCTTCTGCACCGTTCCCCATTAACTTCTTTACTGAAACGACTGCATCGCCCGTGCGAATTTTCACACCTGCATCCTCAGCGGCGCGGATCAAACAGTTAACAATTGTGGCGGAATCGTCTGTGATTGGAAACATTCGCCCGTCTTCTTCTGTTTTCAACTGCACACCGTGACTGGCAAACCATTCAACAGTATCGCGGGGTTGAAATCGACTAAAAGCACCGCGCAGAGCTTTCCCTCCTCTGGGGTAACTCTGCACTAAAATACCGGGATCAAAACAAGCATGAGTAACATTGCAGCGCCCGCCACCAGAAATGCGAACTTTTGCCAAGAGTTGGCGGCCAGCTTCTAGTAAAGTGACGCGGGCTTGCGGGTAGGTTTTGGCACAGGTAATTGCACTAAAAAACCCCGCTGCGCCACCGCCGATGACTGTAATTTTTAGCATTCGATCGGACAAATTTTTTCTCGCTAATCTCAAATCTAATATCTAAAATGATACAAACCTCTAGAACATAAATTTTAGAGGCTAGATTTTATATTTTATGAGTTTAGCACTTTCTGGCAACTAAACTGTGACTTTTTCCTTAGTCCAAACGCCCTGTTCATCTTCTCCATATTTTTGATGAATGGCGTCCCAGGCGGTGTGTTCAGCTTGGATAGAGTCGTTGCTTTCGTCAAATACGCTGTTGTAGGATTTCACAAACGCATCTTGAGATAGAGGTGAGTGCGATCGGAGATAGTTTGAGGATCTATCAAAAGAGTTAAGGTATTTTGTGATTGGCGATTCCTCATCTCTTGCAGACAGTTATTCAGCTCGAATATAAGCTCCCAAATATTCCAAGTTATTTATCATTTCCTCTGCTGACTTAGCAGCCATCAGATTCACAATTCCTCGCATTTTCTCGCCCACTGAGTAACGCTGTTGTTGCGCAAGAATGATTCCGGCATGATTTCTATCTTTCGCTATAAACTTACTGTGCAAACTGCTGAAATCTCTCCTATTAAAGCTGTAAATGACTCGCATTTGCTCAGTTGCCCAAATTAGCTATTCTTCATCTACATAGCTGATTCTGTTAGCTTCAGAGGTAGTCAATACATCTACTCCAGAATTACGTAGAGCCAATATCAGAGCTTGTTTCTGAATATCTTCATCGAGATACAAACGAATTTGACTCACGATACCTTACCTACCATATATTCGGCTTCCAAGCGCTCCCACTCAGCAGTTTCTGCTGCTATATTCGCGTCAATTTCGTCTTTGTTCGCATAATAGTAGGCTAATGCACCATAAATTTGTGCTAAAGTCAAGTGCGGTTTTTCATCAATGATTTGTTCTGGAGTCAGCCCTGCATTGAAATCAATAGCAATATTTTCTACGGTAATTCGAGTTTCGGCGATGCGGGAGCGGCCGCCGCAAGTTCCGGGGGTGCGAACAATTAGCGTTCCAATATCAACGGCAGTTGTCATATTGACCTCGATTGAGTTAACTTGATTCTATTGTAGCGCAGCTTCTTTTCTAGCCGATCGCACTTAACAACATTAACCAATGCCACTAGCACCACTGTTTCCTGTAGTTCATCCCATTCTCAAATCGGCGTTTCCCAGATGTCTGTGGATGGGAGATATCAACAGCCGAGAAATTGCCCTAACATTTGACGATGGGCCACATCGACAGCACACATCTCAACTGTTAAAAATCTTAGATAAATACGACATCAAAGCGAGTTTTTTCTGGCTGGGTTTTTGTGTGGATAGGCATCCAGAAATTGCCAAAGAAGTGTACGATCGCGGACACTGGATTGGTCTCCACGGCTACCAGCATATATCGTTTCCCAAACTCAAAACTCATCAACTCAAACAAAGTTTAGAAGATACGCAAAAAGCAATTAGTAAAGCTTGTGATTTAGACCCAAAACTGATCCGCGACGTGCGGCCGCCGAATGGCATTTTTACACCGCGAACATTAGAGTTGTTGCAACAGTGGGAATATCGCCCTGTGATGTGGAGTGTCGTCCCGGAGGATTGGGTACGGCCTGGGGTGATGAAAGTTACGAGTCGTGTTGTGCAGCAAACAGAAAATGGTTCAATTATTGTACTTCACGATGGCTATTGCGGCGGCGAAGATGTCGCGGCTTCTGCTGATAAAATAATTCCACTGCTATTATATAAAGGTAACAAGTTTGTGACAGTCGATCGACTGTGGCAACAGGCAAATATTCAAGCAATAAAGGCAAATTAAAATCATGATGAAAAAAACACTGTTTGTAGCATCTCTTTGTTTGGCAAGTACGGGATGGGCGATCGGGCTTTCTCCCACTTCCCTCCGTGCTGAAACCCCACGTGTTGTACAACAGCAGCCAGCCAGTGAGCTGTCCGTACCTGCGATCGACTCGAAACGCTCTCAAGTCGAACTGGTAAATCCGGGAGTGGAACCGCGACAACAGTTGCGTTTAAAACCAAGTTTAGGTGTTAAACAAACGACGACTATGGCTGTGAAAATGGATATGGAAGTGTCTACAGCCGGCAGAAGTACGAACACGAATAAAGTTCCGACTATGGTCTTAACTATAGAAACACAAGCCACGAAAATTGATGCCAATGGAGATATTCACTACGAGTTCTCTTACACTAAGGCAGATGTTTCTGGCGATACTTCAAATTTGCCAACTGCGGCCCTAGATAGTATGCGATCCGTAGTCAAACGGTTAGTTGGATTGAAAGGTTCTTTCATCATGGATAGTCGGGGCGGTAATAAAGGAGGTAGCTTTACTTTGCCCGCAGAAGCTGACAACAACTTCAAACAAATGATTCAAAATATGTCTAAATCCTTACAACAGCTTGGCTCGCCTCTGCCGGCAGAAGCAGTTGGCAAAGGTGCTAAATGGCGTATTTCTTTTCCATCTAATTCAGGTGGCATGAACGTGAATCAAACTGCTATTTACGAATTGATTGACTTGCAAGATGGAGTTGTTACTCTCAAAACTAGCGTAGAACAACAAGCAAATCCCCAAAATTTGACTTTACCCCAATTACCTGCTGGTTCTACTATGGCTATAAAATCTTTTGTGTCTGAGGGTCAGGGAGAAGTTATAATGCGACTGGATCAATTAATGCCTGTTCGTTCTATCGTTTCTATCAATTCTAATTCTGAAATGACTATTAAAATGGCAGGTAATCCAGAAGAATTAACAATCAAAATGAAAATGTTGATGGAGATGACTTTGAATTCTAAATTCTAAATAAGCGAGCTATTAGGTGAAAATACCTGATATTATATGTAGCTTATAAAAGCTTCGATCGCAAATTTGCAACTAGAGGAGTCTGTTCTATGGTTCGATCGCACAAACGTCAAGCTATCATCAGTTTGGTGGTAGCCCTCGGGATAATCATCGGCAATTTAGTATTTCCAGGGCTGAATGTAGCGCCAGCACTGGCTGAAGCCAAATTTCAAGATGTTAAAAATCATTGGGCTCAAGCGTGTATTGAGGAGTTAGCAGACAAAAAAATCATCAGTGGCTATTACGAAGATGGCACTTTTCGCCCGAATCGCCCAGTCAGCCGTGCTGAGTTTGCGGCGATGCTGCGCAGGGCTTTTCCCGATGCTAAGATTGTCCGAAATCCAGTTACTTTTGCAGATATTCCTACAAACTACTGGGGCTTTAAAGCGATTCGAGAAACTTATCAAACTGGTTTTCTTTCCGGCTATAGTGGCAGTATTTTTAACCCAACTTTAAACATTCCCCGCTGGCAGGTTTTGGTAGCTTTAAGCAGCGGTTTGAAGTATACTCCTGCGGGATCGACTGCTGAGATTTTGAATGCGACTTTTGAAGATGCGCGGGAAATTCCCGAACTGGCTAGAAATGCGATCGCCGCCGCCGCCGAAAAACGACTCGTTGTTAACTATCCCGCAGTCAAACAACTCGAACCGACACGCAATGCTACTCGCGCCGAAGTAGCAACTTTCCTCTGTCAGGCGATCGCCAAACCGGGACAAACTGCCTTAGTTCCTGCACAATATATCGCTCAAGTTCCGCCGGATGTCGGCCCACCGAGAACCACAGAAACATCTGAGTCTGGGAAAGTTCGGGCAGAAGTTTCTTTTGTAAAAGAAGGAGAAAACGGTAAAAATATCCGCATTAAAATTATCCGCAACGGTCAAAGTTTGTTAGAAGAACCAGTGCTAATTCCCACTCGTTCTCTAGTAGACAATCCCGATAAAAAGACGAGTGAGCAAGTATCCCAAGGGCGTTTATTATCGCTGCGAATCCGCGATTTAGACGGCGACAAGGAACCGGAAGTGCTGGCAGATTTGGTGTCAATCAATAGTGGCATCCGCTGCTGTAACTATTCATTTATTTACCGCTACGACTCGGTAGCAAAGAAATACACGCATATTAAGCATTTCTGGGGCAATGTGAGCTACGAAATTGTCGATTTTTACAGAAATGAGATCCTGGAATTCAAGAGTCAGGACGGGCGATTTGCCGAGGCTTTTACAAATTATGCTGATTCTCGTTTACCGCTGCAAATTTGGCACTATCGTCAAGGTAAAATGGAAGATGTTACGAAGCAGTATCCGGTGGAAGTATACACCAATGGCGCTGAGCTGTGGCTGGAATCTCGGAAGCGATCGAGCGAAGACACAGAGGTAAAAGGGGTATTTGCGGCCTTCATGGCGAGCAAGTATATTATGGGGCAGGAGGCGGAAGGCTGGCGATTATTGGAGGGAGTTTATCAAAAGAGCGATCGAACTCAATTCTTTGGGAAGTTGCGCGAATTTTTGGTAAACACTGGATATGCTAGTAAGTAAATTTGGAGATTTTTAACCGCAGATGAAAGCCGATAAACGCGGATAATATTTATATTGGCGGATTTTACTAATATAGCAGTCGCTAAGGCGCTTTGGTCATTGAACCGGCCGAAGGGCGATCGGGAACGATCGCATAAATGCCTTAATCACCTTTGCGGTTGCTATAATACCTGATGCCAATTAATCATATTAGTAAACCCGCCCCACACCACTTTTTTAGGCCCTAAGCTAAAATATATCTAAAATCTCAAGCTTAAAATAACTTCAAATGTTATACCCACCTGCACCTTGGAAGCTTCAAGGCTATGCGCTCGCGACTTTACAATTAGTAGATGTTGCACTCGTGCGCCCCCTGGTTCCGTCTGAGTTAGAAATTGTCTCTTTATTGCCGGGAAAAACTCTAGGCTGCATTTATATATGCTCTTATGGGTTAGGCTCTGTAATGGAATATAACGAGTTAATTGTCGTAAGTGCGATCGCCAATTATGCGGGAAAATGGGGCGCTTGGATTTCCCACATCTACGTAGACAATCCTAACTCAGTAGCTGGCGGGCGCGAAATTTGGGGACTTCCTAAAGAATTAGCTGAATTTAGTTGGGAAGGTAGCGATTCGGTAAAAGTAGCACCGCTAGGCTACCGCGTCACAGTTAGTCAAGGGAACCGTCAACTGTGCAGTCTCAATTACAGCAAACAAAGTTTAGCCTTACCGCTGCCTTTGAGCGGAAATGTTTTCAGCGCTCACCGCAGCGATTTGCTGTTGTTTAAAGGAGAATTTCAAGCTCACACTGGCTTAATTCGAGGTCAATTAGAAATACCTGAAGAGAGTCTTTTGGCCAGTTTAAACATCGGTCAACCTTTGCTAACTGTTGCCTGCGAGAATCTGCATTTAATCGCAAATACGCCGGAAGTTGTGGGAAACAGATCCCCACAATTCAGTTATTAGCTAGAATTTGTAGGGTGCGCACTGCGCACCTTACTCTACTAATACTAAAATTAAATGCCAGCGCCCGGAGCGGCTTCTGCACCCATTTCTAGAACAGTACCGCGCAGAAAATCAATTTGCTTCTGGAAGTCCATGCCTTGAATCTTGCCTAATAAAGCTTTTCCTGCTTCGGGAAGTTCATAGTCGGGAGGAATGGGTATAATCGTTCCCTCGTCCATTCCGAGTGCTAGAAAATACCAAAAAGCCAGCTTGGTTTCTGGACTCATCGAGCCGTACATCCGGCTGATTTCTGTATTGGCTTTTGAGGCAATGTCGCGCATTACTTGGAGTTGTTCTTCGTGGGGTAGCGGCTTGACTTGATCGAACAAACCCTGAGCAATTTCGGAACCGGCAGCACCGGGAGCTGCTGGCGTTATTGACTTGCCCATTTCGGTGTAAACAAACCACAGCAAACCTAATTGGTCGTCTACACTCAAGCTCTGAATATCTGCTTTTCCTTGGTCGTAGGCACCGGAAGTAGTAAATGTCATTCAACCCTCCAAAATAATATGTATTGCTCAGTTTTCTTAGTGCGAAAACTTTTTTTGCTACTTAATGAAAGTTAGCGAATAAATAGCGAGGTTAGAATCTTGCTGAAGGTAGAGATGATCCCCGATAGTAATTGGTGGTGGAGGCTAGGAAGGTGCTAGAAAATTTACAACTAAAGGATGATGCGATCGCCCAAACAACACTTTTTAAGCCTACTGCTTATGAAATCGTTTTTGTCAAGCAAACCTGTATAATTTCAACAGACCTGTACAGAGGTGACTTGCTATGACGATCGCAACTGCTAAACGCTTCACCACAGCGGAATATCACCGCTTGACAGAACTGGGATTTTTTGCTGAGGACGAGCGAGTTGAGTTAATTAATGGAGAACTTGTGAAAATGGCAGCTAAAGGTACCGCTCATTCTGTTTGCGAGACACGCTTGGAACGCGAGTTATTTAAGCTGCTGGGAGAACGGGCGACACTGCGAGGGCAACAACCGATTATTTTGCCGGATGACAGCGAACCAGAACCCGATCGCGCGATCGTGCAAAATCGCCCTGACGACTATCTATCCTCTCATCCCTGTCCAGCGGATATACTGTTGCTGATTGAGATTGCAGATTCTTCTTTGAGTTACGACAAACAGGTTAAGCTCCCCCTTTATGCTGAAGCGGGAATCTCTAACTATTGGATATTTAATTTATCACAAACTTGCTTGGAATGTTACAGCGAGCCGTATCAGAATGCCCCTGGTCAATTTGGTTATCGCAGGACACTGATTCTGCTGCCCAACGAGTCAGTTAATCTGCCTTGTTTTCACGACTTGGCACTGGATTTATCGAGAGTTTTTCCGCCAACCGTCAATCCCGAATGACTTTGATATTATTCCCAAGAAAATAGGCTAGCAAACAGCCAGCCTATAATCAGGAGAACTTTAATTGAAACTTGTTGAAATTCTAGCTAAACAAACCCGAAATACCGCCGACAGCTATTGCTCCAGCCAAAGCCGAAACAACCACAGAAGTTAGAGCCGTACCGAACAGCCACCAAGCGGCAGTTGCAGCAGCTTCTCGCGCATCTTCTGCTTGCTGTTTGGTCTTATTTTTGAGTTCTTTAATGCGTTTTTTGGCTTCAGTTTGCAGGCGTTCAGAGCGCGACAGAACGGTGTCCCGCGCTCCTTCCATTTGGTCAACAATTCGGTGAGCGTCAGTCTCGGAAATATCTGAACGAGAACTCAGCAGCGCTACTAAAGTACCGCGATCGAACTCGCCCAAACGCTGCTTAATTGCGTCAAATCCACCCTGCGGATCGTCAAACACTTTGCGGAAGTCCCGCTTGATGCCTTCGTAGTTGAGCTCCGGGCGATCGAGCGAATTGAGGTAATCACGAATTCGACCGAAAAGACCATCTAGGACAGATTGAAACTTGTCTTGCACCATTTGAATTTGTTCGACAACTTGGTTGCGGACAGATTCAATTTGGTCGGCAATTTTGTTGGCTTCCTCTTCCGAAATATCCTCACGCTGCGACAGCAAGGCTACCAGCGTATCGCGATCGAAATGCTTCAGCCGATCGCCCAAACTTTGGATACCCGCTCCCGGTTCATTAAACAGCAACTGCAAATCGCGTTTAATACCTTCAGGATTGAGTTCATCCTTATTCGTATTTTGCAGGTAATTTTCCAAACTTCCTTGGAAATCCCGTACAGTTTTTTGAGCGCGAGATGCCAAGCGGCGGGGCGATTTCACGATCGTGCGAATCGAATTTTGCACGCGATCGATCGTCCGATTGATCTGTTCTTCGCTCAAATCTTCCCGTTGTGAAAGCAGCTTGACCAAGGTTTCGCGATCGACCTGAGAAAGTCTTTCCCGCAGTGCGACAGCACCCTCTTTGGGATTTTCAAACAATTTAGTCAAATCCCGATTAATCCCTTCAGGATCGAGTTCTTCGAGGTTGGTATTCCGCAGGTACTCACCAATCTTAGTCGTAACTTCTTCGTACTGTTCCTTGGCTTTGTCTGCAACTATTTGCGGCGCGTGGATGATGTTGTCGCGCACAGATTCGATCTTGTCGATCGCCCCATTTATCTGTTCTTCGCTGAGGTCTTGGCGCTGCGAAAGCAACTGCACCAGCGTATCGCGGTCGAATTGAGATAAGCGTTCGCCCAGCGCTTTCAATCCAGATTGCGGGTCTTCAAATAAAGTTTGAAACTCGCGTTCTATAGCTTCAGGATTGAGTTCTTCCTTGTTAGTATTGCGGAGATATTCTTCTACCTTTTGGCGTACTTCTTGTGCTTTCGACTTCGCTTGCTCTTGCAATTCCTGAGCTTTTGAAATTACGCCATCGCGCGAACTTTCAAGCCGCCCAATTAACTGATCTGCTTCCTCGGGGCTGAAATCTTCCCGCTGACCGAGCAACTGTACCAGAGTATCGCGATCGAATTGTGACAGGCGATCGCGCAAAGCCTCAAAACCAACATCTCGGTCTTCCAAAAGCGCTTGAAAGTCTTTTTCGATACCTTCAGGACTCAATTCATCCTTGCCAGTCGATCGCAAATAATTCTCAATCCGGCTGCGCAAATCTTGAGACTGTTCATCACCAGCAGCATCTCGCACAATTTCCAAAACTTCTTGGCGGACACTTTCAAGCTGTTCGGCAATTTCCTGTGCTTGTTCAGAAGCAAAGCCCTCGCGGCGGCCCAGAATCCCTACAAAATACTCAGGATTAAACTGCTCTAACTGGCGCAAAACCGCCCCCGGGGAAGCTTCCGGGTCGTAAATTACATCCCTAAATTCCTGCTTAATTGTTTCTCGGTTGAGATGCCAAGGTTGGGTATTCATCAAGTAGTTTTCCACATCAGCCTTAGCTGTATTAAAAGGCAGTGCAGGCACTTTGTCACCAACTTTAGAAGCCAAAGATTTAGCTTTCTCCGTCCCTTTTGCTGTCAGTTGCTGCAACTGACCAGAGATTTTTTCAACATCCAAATCCGACAAATCTGTCCGCGATAAAACAGTACCGACAAGAGCTTCTACGCCCATTTGCATCACTCGCTTCATGCCGCCCGGACTCGACGATTCTGATTTGTTTTCCCGAGTTTCCAGAATTTGAGACAACTTGGCATTGAGTTCGTCAGATTTCAGCAAATCAGGAGCCGCAAACTTCAGAAAATCAACCAACTCTAAATTTGGATCTTTCTGCTCTTGCTGTTTGCCAAATGTTTGCTTCCAAACGCCTTCGAGCTGCTCAGAAACTTGATTTATTTCCTCCTTGGAAAAATCAGTACGACTGCTAATTAAATCCACAAAAGTCTGGCTATTAATATTCTTCAAAACGTCGCTTCCAGCAAGAGATTTGATATCCGCATCGCCCAGCAACTTTTCAAATTGACCGCGAATTTCCTTGACATCCAACTTTGGCAACTGCAAAGTACCGACATAATCTTGCAGTGTTTCACGAATGCTATCCGGGTCTACAGCCGAACTCAATTCGCGACGGACAGCAGCAACAGATGCCTCTACAGTATTGACCATTTGGTCGCTGGCCATCTTGCCGCTCATGGCTGCACCAGCAGTGCCCATAATGCCTTGAACGCCTGAAAAAGCAGTTTTTATCAAGGAACCAATCATCGAACCGACGGCGCTAGAACCGAGCCATACCAAGGTTAAAAAGTATGCTGCCCAGATGACTATACCAATAATTGCCGCTCCATCTACGCTGGCAATTGAAGTTAGTTTGACCGCCAGAAAACAAGCCAGAAATAAAGCTAGATTAACTGTAACTAAAATCCAACCTCCGACTAAACCTTCGATCTTGCGAACTTTAGTGCCTAAACTTTCCGACTCGTCATCATCGTCAGTGTCGGGTAAAGCCTCATCCCAATTTGAGATTTTGGCAGCGATTGAGAAATTTGTTAACAGGAATTGAAAGCCGAAAGCCATGATGACTCCGGCGATTAATGCCACGAAAAACTGAGGACTCAGAAACGTCAACCCTTCGATATCGGGGTGGTTGTATGGCACATCTATTTCTATTGGTATTTGAACACTACTGAGTAGGGGACTGGACAACGACATTAATAACTTGCTTTCAAACATAATTTACCTCCTACAGTTTTTTTCCAATTTAGGCATATTCAAATTTACCCCTAACTTTTACCTAGGGGAGTTTGAACTTTTTAGATTGTGGTTTGTTTTTGTCAGGCTTTATCTTACGGAAGCCTTTGTTCGTTAGATTAGAATGAGAATTAAATCAGTTCTTTAGTTCTTTCATCCTTACTGCTGATTATGGCTGTTGAAGCTTAAAAATAAATCAGTCTAAAGTCAGAAATGAGTTTTTGTGAGACGGTTTGCAGTAGAGTTCGCTCAGAAGCGGCAAGTTTGAGGCGGGGCGATCTATAGTCGTAAGGTACGATGCGGCGCACCCTAAATATCGTAGAGTGCGCTACTGATTTATGATTCCGTTTGATTTTGAGTATCGAAATGTGCCAGTAATTGCGATCGATCTAGCTGCATAATCAGTCGCGTGCGATCGAGAGTTTCTAATTCAATCAAAGGCTCGATTATTTTGGCTAATTCTTGATCAATCTCGCCAAATTTAACTTGTAGCAGACTCTCAACGATCACGCGTTTACATTCCTCGATACCTTGCTGAGTCGCATCTTCAAGCCGTTGCAAATGATGGGTGACAGTTTCATAATCAACTCCACATCTTCTCTATCTATAATAAACAGTCAAGTGATATTCAGCGCACCCTACATATCGTAGAGTGCGCTGCTGAGTTAGGATTCCGGTGGGTTTTTCGATATATCAAAACGAGCTAGTAATTCAGTGCGATCGAGCTCCATAATCAGTCGCGTGCGATCGAGAATTTCTAGTAAAATCAAAGGCTCGATTATTTGGGCTAATTCTTCATCAATCTCGCCAAATTTCACTTGTAGCATACTCTCAACCATCAGGCGTTTAGTGCGCTGAACTTGCTGAATACCTTGCTCGATACCTTGCTCGATACCTTGCTCAATACCTCGCTGAGTCGCATCTTCAAGCCGTTGCAAATATAGGGGTGACAGTTCCATGATTAACTCCCGATCTTCTCGATCCATGTCTTTGCGGACTTCTAAAATCGTTCGCAAGTTGTACAATAATTCTAGCGCATTTAACCTAAAAACATTATCTGACGGTAATTCTCTCAATTCGGCAATAGCTTGCTTCTGCACGTTTCCCTTCCCCAAAACTCTCAGCCACAAAGTTTCAGGAGTGCGGGGGAGTTGGTGAATTGCAATAATCGCTGCTTTCAGAGACGAACCCAAAAAATAAACTCCACTTACCCAATTTTCAGGTTCAGGAGTCGCCCCAAATCCAGCTAGTATCGCGTCGGAAACTGTCGGCGACAGTATCCAAAGTTGTGGGAAATCTGCCTCTGCAATCCGGGTATTATCTCTGGCTGCGATGCGTTCAAATTCGGCGTGCAGATCGAAGAGTTTGCCCAGACAACTGCGAATTTCTGTGGATTGTACGGGACTGCGAAATGGTTCAATCATCGCAGGTTTTGCTGCAATTTTACCCAAAATTCCGAGGGTTGTGGCTGCGATTTCTGATGCCGATTTTGGGCCAAATAAAACGTCAGCCTGCCTCACTTCTCCAACAATATCGCGGCTGGTTTCGACATTGCCGAGAGGAGTTAATAGTTCTTTGAGATACTGTTTGGCAAATTGGTCGTGAATAAATCTAGTCATGAGAATTGTCAGCTATAAACAGTTTAAAAGTCTCACCATAAACCAATACCGTTCAGTTAAGACGATCTTGGAGCCAAAACGCTCGCAAAAATCGACTCTGCGACTACTTCGTTCCTCTCTTCGGACAAGCCTAACTGATACCGTATTGCGCTATCAACTATCCACTGTCCACTGTCAACTGTCAACTGTCCACTGTCAATTGTTTGCAGCATTTACCCTCGCAGTTGCGCCGGCTGCGAATACAGCCGTACTCCTCAAAACGTTCGCTATGTTTGCGAACAGTAGGATAGGCGACAAAATGTAAAGGAATTCCGATTAGTTTGTACAGCAATCGACCAGCAGCATGAAGAATATCCCAAATTTCGCTTAAGTTGGGTTCTTGAACAAACTCTCCTATTTCATCTTGTAAGGCAATCCACTGAGATTGCAGAGTAGAATTGTGACAATTATCATATGCTGTCATACCTTTTTGATAATTTTGCAAAATTTTATTCATGGATTTAATCAAATCTGGCTTAGTTCTGATAATATCAGAAGTTAATCTAAGATGACAATTATCCGGTATTTTAAGGAAACCAGCCATGCGACTCTCTCAAATGCTTTTCGTCACCCTGCGGGAAGATCCAGCAGAAGCAGAAATCCCCAGCCACAAACTATTACTCCGTGCTGGATACATCCGGCGCATCGGTAGTGGGATTTATGCTTATCTCCCTTTAATGTGGCGAGTCCTCAAAAAAGTCTCGCAAATTGTGCGCGAAGAAATGGATGCGACTGGTGCTCAAGAATGCCTCCTGCCGCAACTACAACCGGCCGATTTGTGGCGGGAATCTGGCCGCTGGGATACCTACACTCAAGCTGAAGGTATTATGTTTGCTATGAAAGACAGGCAGCAGCGAGAAGTGGGACTGGGCCCAACTCACGAAGAAGTAATTACTACAATTGCTAAAGATATGATTCGTTCCTATCGGCAATTACCCGTACATCTCTATCAAATTCAAAACAAATTTCGCGATGAGATTCGCCCTAGATTTGGCTTGATGCGCGGCCGCGAGTTCATTATGAAAGATGGCTATTCTTTCCATACTAATGAAGAAAGCCTGAAAAAAACTTATCAGGAGATGGCTCAGGCTTATAGCAATATGCTGCGCCGATCGGGCTTGGAATTTCGAGCGGTAGATGCTGATTCTGGCGCAATTGGTGGCTCTGGTTCTCAAGAGTTTATGGTGCTGGCAGACGCGGGTGAGGATGAAGTTCTTTATACTGAAGATGGTCAGTATGCTGCTAATGTGGAGAAGGCTGTGTCGATGCCGGCTGATGCGGAATCTTCGCCTTTTGCAAGTTTTGAAAAGCGGGAAACGCCGGGAACTGAAACGATTAATAAACTTTGTAAGTTTTTGAAGTGTTCTCCGACGCAAGTTGTCAAAAATGTGCTTTATCAGGCTGTTTATGATAATGGCATGACTGTCTTGGTCTTGGTAAGTATTCGCGGCGACCAAGATGTGAATCAGGTTAAGTTGTTGAATGAATTAACAAAATTAGCTGGGAATTATCAAGCTAAAACAATCCTATTTTTGACGGTTCCTGATGCGGAAGCTCAAGGAAAATGGGCGGCTAAATCTTTGCCTCTGGGTTATATGGCTCCCGATGTTGCTGATGATTATATCGCTGGGAGTAAGCAGGTTAATTCTAAGTTTTTGCGTTTGATCGATCGCACCGCCGTCGATCTCACCAACTTTGTCACTGGTTCTAACGAGTCAGGATACCACGTTGTCGGCGCGAATTGGGACAAAGAATTTCCCCTACCTGCAACGGTTGTCGGTGTCAGAAGTGCCAAAAAGGGCGATCGGGCGGTGCACAATCCCGAACAAACTTTGCAAAGTGCCCGAGGCATCGAAGTCGGCCACATCTTCCAATTAGGCACAAAATACTCTCAAGCAATGGGGGCCACCTACACCAACGAACAAGGCGAAGAAATGCCCTTTGTGATGGGCTGCTACGGCGTCGGTGTATCGCGACTAGCTCAATCTGCCGTAGAACAATCCTACGACAAAGATGGAATTATTTGGCCAGTGGCGATCGCACCCTATCATGTGATCATCTGTATCCCCAAGATTTCCGATGCTAAACAAGTAGAAGTCGCCGAAAAACTCTACGCAGAACTTAACCAATCTGGCATTGAAACCTTACTAGATGACCGCGACGAACGAGCTGGAGTCAAATTCAAAGATGCCGATTTAATCGGCATTCCCTATCGCATTGTGACCGGCCGTTCCCTGAGCCTAGGGAAAGTTGAAGTTGTCGAAAGAGCAACTCACAAATCCCATGAAATTCTGATTGAGGAAGTCAATTCTACTTTAAAACAGTGGATTGATGCCGCCATCAAATAAGTTATTGTAACGATAAGGTGCGCGCTGCACCTATATTCACAGGTAGTAATGTGCGCAATGTATAGAGGTAAGGTGCGCACTGCGCACCCTACATTAACGAGTAGTAAGGTGCGCAATGAATCTGAACCTAAATCAGTTTCTTCGATTCCCTCAATCCCGAATTTGGCGCTACTTAGCCCAAGTAACTATCGTGGCGATCGCTTACGCCGTGGGGGCGAGACTAGCATTTGCAATTGAAGGTGTCAATCCCTTTGCTTCCTCGGTGTGGCCGCCCGCAGGAATTGCACAAGCCGGACTTTTATTGTTTGGCAGAAAAGTCTGGCCTGCGATTGTTTTGGGTGTATTTTTTCTCAATTTAGTTAACCCAAGCGAACAGATATTCGCGGTTTGGGTGGGAGGAAATCTTGGTGCTATTTTGCAAGCTGTTTTTGCAGCTAGTGTGCTGCGCTGGCTGGGGTTTCGTCCGTCTTTAGAACGTTTGAAAGATGTAGTTAATTTAATCTTGTTTGGCGGTCTAATTTCTACTCAAATCAGTTGTACTATTGGCGCTTTTTCCATATATTTAGCGGGCAAAGTAGATTGGGCAGAATATTGGTCGGTTCGGTGGAATTGGTGGTTGGGAGACACAATGGGAGTTTTAATTTTCACTCCCTTAATCCTGATATTTTTTCGCCCTAAAGTAACCGCAGATCGCTTAAAAATACAAACAAAGCGCCCCAAAAATTATTTGATTTGGCGGGCAGTATGGTTAATATTATTAATTGGAGTTAGCTGGCTGGTCTTTGAGTCGAAGAATGAAGCTTCTATTTCTCGCTATCCCCTGGAATATTTGCCGTTTCCTTTGATAATTTGGGCAGCGCTCCAATTCGGTCAGCGGGCCGCTGTCCTGGCATCGTTCATCGTCTCAAGTATCGCAATTTTAGGCAGTTCTCACGGAGGTGGCCCATTTATAGCTAAAGCCGAGGATATCAATCAGGCTATCTTATTTCTGCAAGCTTTTATGGCTATAGTTACGATTACTTCGCTATTATTGGCAGCGACGGTAGCCGAACGTGCCGAGGCAGAAATTTCCCTGAAAAACAGCGAAATTAAATATCGAGAATTGGTGGAAAATGCTAACAGTATTATTGTAAAATTGGAGCCTAACGGCACGATTACTTTTTTTAATGAGTTTGCGGAAATCTTTTTTGGATACAATCAGGAAGAAATCATTGGTAAAAATGCAGTGGGAACAATTATTCCCCCAACCGACATCGAAGGGAATAACTTAGAGTTGGTTTATAAGGAGATTTTACAAAATCCCGATCGCTTTACCAGCTATGAAAATGAAAATATTCGGCGCAATGGCGATCGCATTTGGGTAGCTTGGGCAAATAAACCGCTGTTTGATGCAGCGGGATCGCTGCTGGGCATCCTGTGCATCGGTACAGATATCACCGATCGCCGAAAAGCAGAAATAGCGCTGCTTCATCTGAATGAAGAGTTGGAAATTCGAGTGCAAGAACGGACAAATGCTCTGCAACAAAGCGAACTTCAGCTACAAAAACAGAAATCGGCATTAATAAAATTAGCCAAAAATAAAGCGCTGAATCAAGGCGACTTAACAAAAGCTCTTCAAGAAATAACTGAAACTGCTAGCCGTACTCTGGAAGTTGCCCGATCGAGCGTCTGGCTGTACGATCGCACTAAATCCAAGATGAACTGCCTCGATTTGTTCGATCGTACTCTCAACCAGCATTCAAAGGGTATGGAATTAGCAGAAGCAGACTATCCTGTCTATTTTAAAGCACTACAAGAAGAACGCGCCATTGCTGCTTTTGACGCACAAAAAGATTTGAGAACTAGAGAATTTCTGGAATCACACCTAATTCCATTAGGCATTACTTCCATGCTAGATACTCCGATTCAAATAGGCGGAGAAATAGCAGGAGTGCTCTGTTTGGAACACATAGAAATGCCGCGCTATTGGACTATTGAGGAACAAAGTTTCGCTGTTTCTATAACAGACTCTGTAACTTTTGCAGTGGAAGCGCGAGAACGACAGCGCGCTGAAGAAGCGCTGCGGCAAGCTGAGACAAAATATCGCAACATTTTTGAAAATGCGATTCTCGGCATATTTCAAACTACTCCAGATGGGGAATATCTCAGTATTAACCATGCGTTAATTGATATTTATGGTTACAGTTCTCGCGAGGAGTTGATGGGGAATTTAACTGATATCAACCGCCAGCTATATGTAGACTCAGAACGTCGTACTAAAATCATCCAACTACTGCAAACAAACGGCAAAGTATCGCATTTTGAATCTCAAGTTTACCGTCAAGATGGCAGTATAATTTGGATTGCCGAAAATGCTTATACTGTCTGCGATATACATGGAAATTTACTGTATTACGAAGGTACTGTTGAAGATATCACAACTCGCAAAGAAGCTGAGGCAGCTTTACGATTAGAACAAGAAAAATCCGATCGCCTCCTACTCAACGTTTTGCCACAAGCGATCGCCGAAAGACTCAAACAAGACCAAAGCATCATCGCCGATACTTTTGCCGAAGTCACAGTATTGTTTGCAGATATAGTCGGTTTCACCCAAATTAGTTCCCAAATTTCTCCAACAGAGTTAGTTTCCTTGCTTAACGAGATTTTTTCCACATTCGATCGCCTAGCCCAAAAGCACGGCTTGGAAAAAATTAAGACGATTGGCGACGCTTACATGGTGGTTGGAGGGCTGCCGATGCCCCGAAACGATCATGCAGAGGCGATCGCCCAAATGGCCCTGGATATGCAGCAGGCAATTACTGAATTCAGCGATACTCATAATCAAGATTTTAGCATCAGAATCGGCATCAACAGCGGCCCAGTTGTCGCCGGAGTTATCGGCATCAAAAAATTCATTTATGATTTGTGGGGAGACACCGTTAACACTGCTTCCCGCATGGAATCCCACGGCAAACCTGGGTGCATTCAAGTCACCTGTGCAACTTATCAGCTATTGCAGGACAAGTATTTATTGGAAAGTCGTGGCACAATAGAAGTCAAAGGTAAAGGTGAAATGAACACTTATTTTCTGACAGGCATTAAATTAGTTATCTGAAACTATGAGACTTAGTATGCACGAAAAAAAACAGCAGTTTCTGCGATTACTTCAATCCCCAAATTGGCAATACTTTGCAAAAGTAGCTCTCATTGCCTTTGCTTACGCCTTGGGAGCAAAAATAGCAGTTTCAATCCCCGGCGTAAATAAATTAGCCACCTGTGTCTGGCCACCCGCAGGAATCGCCCAAGCCTCACTTTTATTATTTGGTCGTCGTGTTTGGCCGGGAATAGCTTTAGGTGTATTTCTTTACGATACTATTAACATCAAAATATCCTTAACAAGTGCAGCAATTAGTGCTTTTTGTGCTTGTTTACAAGCTTTGTGTGCATTTACCTTGCTACAAAAATTCAAGTTTCGCCCATCACTCGATCGGCTGATCGATGTCATCAACTTCGTCTTTTTTGGTGCTATAGTTTCCACTCAAATTAACTGTACTCTCGGCACACTGCGCCTGTGTCTAACTGGTTTAGTTGACTGGAGCGAATATTGGACAATTCGGTGGAATTGGTATCTGGGGGACACTTTGGGAGTTTTAATTTTTACTCCTCTGCTATTAATTACATACCAAAAACTAACGACATACTATCCAGAAAATAAAAGCACTAAAACAATTAAAAATAGAATATGGCGCGGGGTTTGCCTGCTGTCATTAGTCACAGTCAGTTGGCTAGTATATACCTCCAAAACTGGCAGTAATGTCTCAGGATATCCCCTGGAATACTTGTCATTTCCATTGGTAATATGGGCAACGATTCAATTTGGTCAACGCGGTGCTGTCATCTCATCTTTTATAGTATCTAGTATCGCGATTTGGGGAGGTTCCCAGGGCGCCGGCCCCTTTATTGCCAAAGCACAAAGCATCAATCAGGCTATCTTATTTTTGCAGGCTTTCATGAGTGTAATTGTGATTACTTCGCTGTTATTGGCAGCAACGATAACCGAACGCGAATCCGCACAGGATTCCTTACGGGAAAGCGAAATTAAGTATCGGGACTTAGTAGAAAATGCTAACAGCATTATTTTAAAATTAGACATCGAAGGGAACATTACTTTTTTTAACGAATTTGCCGAGCAATTCTTTGGTTATGATAAAGAAGAAATACTGGGTAAAAATGCAGTTGGCACAATTCTTCCGCTAACAGATACAGCAGGAAATGACCTTACCGTAATGTTAGACAAAATATTAAATAACCCAGAAAAGTACACGCGAAATGAAAATGAAAGTATCCGGCGCTGCGGGGAGCGAGTTTGGGTATCCTGGGCAAATAAACCGCTATGTGATGCGGAAGGGAAGTTTATAGGATTGCTGGCGATAGGTACTGATATCACCGATCGCAGATGGGCTGAAATGCAGCTTGTCCAACTGAATGACGAGTTAGAGTTTAGAGTCGAAGAACGGACTAATGCTCTCAATGAAACTTTAAAAGCGCTACAATATCAACAGGAACAATCAGAACGCTTGCTGTTAAATATTTTACCAGAAGAAATAGCAAATCGTTTGAAGCGAGGAGACAGTACAATCGCCGATACTTTTGCAAATGCGACTGTTTTGTTTGCGGACATCGTAGGTTTTACCCAACTCAGTGCACGAGTTTCTCCAACGCAATTAGTTTCCTTGCTGAATGAGATTTTTTCAACATTTGACTATCTAGCAGAAAAGCATGGACTGGAAAAGATTAAAACTATTGGTGACGCTTATATGGTAGTGGGAGGATTGCCAACTCCTCGAAATGATCATGCAGATGCGATCGCCGAAATGGCCCTAGATATGCTGGATGCAATTAGCGATTTCAGTAATACTCACAATCAAGATTTTAGTATTAGAATCGGGATCAATAGTGGCCCGGTAGTTGCGGGAGTGATTGGGATTAAAAAATTTATCTATGATTTGTGGGGAGATACTGTTAATACAGCTTCACGTATGGAATCCCACGGCAAACCTGGGTGCATTCAGGTGACATCTAGAACCTATCAGTTATTGCAGGACAAGTATATTTTTGAGAGTCGCGGTACGATCGCAGTTAAAGGCAAAGGTATGATGAATACTTATTTATTGCAATGTAGAAAGTGGATATAAAAAAAAGACTAAAGTCTTTACTACGAACCTAAAAAAAGGTTTGTAGTCAGGACTTTAGTCCTTTCTTAAGCAGTTAATTACATTTTGTACAAGTTAATTCCAGCTTCCTTAGCCATAATTTCCAAGCCCTTGTTTTGCAAGGTTTTAATTGCCTTGGTGGAGATATGAAGTCTCACCCAGCGCTTCTCCTGTGGCCACCAAACCCGCTTCCACTGCAAATTTGCTTCTTGCAACTTGTGAGTGCGGTGGTGCGAGTGAGAAACTGCAAAACCGTTATTCGCCTTCTTGCCCGTTAGCTGACATTTCCGTGACATATTGCCCTCCAGATTACTTGTTTTTTGCGTGCAGCCTTTTATTATATATCAACTGGGTAGAACGCCCCACCTAAAGGTGGATTGTTTTTAGGCTGGGGCTTAAATCCCCTGCCTAAAAACTTCGCTGTCAACTGTCAACTGTCAACTGTCAACTGTTACATTGCACGTTCAGTCAATTTTGTCAACACTTGATTCGATCGCTCTACGAACTCTTTCATCCCCTCAGCATCGAAACCCTTCTGGGCCATCAAAGCCAAGTCATAAACGTGATGACAAATCATACCCGCCAACTCAGCCGAGGGAGACTCGCCACCGTCTTGAATAATCGCACCCTGACTTAAGTTAGCCAGATTTTGAATCAGCGGGTGCGCCGTATTCACCAGCAAAACGTGTTCTTCGGGGAATTCGGCCGCTTGCTGCTGCAAAAGCGCCGTCATATCGCGCATCCGACGCAAAGCTTCGGGTAATAGGACGATCGCAGGTGGTGCGGCCTCTACAGCGTCTGACTTCAAAGCTTCAGTGCGGATATTCACTTTGGGTTTGCCGATCGCCTTTTGGAACAATTCTTTAACTTGTTCGCTGCGAGTTTTATTGGTAGTCGGATCGACAATTTCCGCTTCTTTTTCCTTGTCAATCAGCGTATCATCTAAATCGGAGTCAACCCGCGAAAACTTAACTTCTTGGTACTCTCTTTCTAGGAAACTGATAAAGTGCGTGTCGATGAAAGAATCCATAAACAGCACTTCCAAACCTTGGCTTTTGTGCAGTGCGACATAAGTTGCTTGGGATGCTGGTTCCGTACAATAAAACACGCGATTTTCGTGAGTTTTTTGATTGCGTTCCAAATACTCTTTCAGCGTCGTGTAAGGCTGTGTTGAAGTAGAGTTTTCCGACTTAGGATTGACATCTTGCCACAAATCTCCGTCCTCAGTTTGCACCTGCACTTCTGGCGTTACAGTATCTGACTTTTCTACCGTTGGTTGGTAGGTGCTGCGATAGATTAAGATATCTTCGACTTGCTTTTTGAACTTGTCATCGTTGAGAGTGCCGAACTTGACAAAAGTACCGATATCTTGCCAGCAACGGATGTACTCATTGCGATCGTCGCGGTAAAGTTCTTTTAGGCGATCGCCTACTTTTTTCGCAATATAATCAGCAATTTTCCGCACAGTGCGATTGCTTTGTAGCGAACTACGAGACACGTTTAGCGGAATGTCGGTACTGTCAATGACTCCCCGCAGCGGCATCAAGAATTTCGGAATAATTTCTTCGCAGTGCTCGCTAACAAAAACTTGGTTACAAAATAACTTGATATTACCTTGAGTAACATCCACATCTGGCCGCAGTTTGGGGAAGAAGAGAATGCCGTTGACAATGAAAGGATAATCTGTATTCAAGTGTACCCAAAGTAGCGGCTCATCTTGGTATGGGTAAAGATAGCGGTACAATTCTAAGTAATCTTCTTTCTGCAAATTGCTGGCTGCTTCCCGCCAAATTGCCTTATGCTTGTTAAGTTCCTCTCCCTCAAATTTGATCGGAACTGGCATGAAATCGCAGTAAGTTTTGATTAACTGCTTAATGCGAGTGGCTTCTACATATTCTAGTTCTTCGTCTTGGAGAGTAAGAGTAATCGTAGTACCGCGTTCTGTGCGGGCAGATTCTGATAGTTCAAAAGCGGGTGAACCATCGCAATACCAATGTACTGCTTGTGCGCCTTCTTGGTAAGAAAGGGTGTCTATATCTACTTTCTGAGCGACCATGAAAGAAGAGTAGAAACCGAGTCCAAAGTGACCGATAATTGCGTCGTCGCCACTGCCTTGATATTTTTGAATAAATTCTTCGGCGCTGGAGAATGCGACTTGATTGATGTATTTTTTTACTTCGTCGGCTGTCATCCCGATGCCGTTGTCGGTAATCGAGAGGGTTTTGTTTTCTTTGTCGATCGCAATGTTGATTTGTGGTTCGCCAATATCGCCGCTGTATTCGCCCGATCGAGAAACCATTTTGAGTTTGGCTATGGCATCGACGGCGTTGGAAATTAGTTCCCGCAAGAAGACTTCATGGTCGGTGTATAGCGATTTCTTGATAATCGGGAAAATATTCTCGGTATGGATGGAGATTGTTCCCTGTTCTAAAACTGTCATAATTTTTCTGTGTGGTGAATGCTAATTGTTGATAAGTAGGTGGTGATAAATAAACATTAGGCGGGGAGGGCGGGTTTTGCACTCATATTCTCGTTTGTCTCGTAAATTATTAGCTAAACCCGCCCCTACTTAATGATTTTCGGCGATCGCGCTACGCTTTACTCAAGGGATTACCCTAAATAACTGATTCGGTTTCCCCCACATAGTAGCTCACAAAGGCAACCGCAGGAAAAAGGTGCTGCCCGAACCCAATTCGCTGCGGGCACTGAGGCTACCGCGATGGGCGCGGGCGATGGTTTGGGCGATCGCCAATCCGAGCCCCGAACCACCTGTATGACGCGATCGATCGCTATTGACTCGATAAAAGCGATCGAATATGCGCCCTAAATCTGCCGCCGCCATCCCAATCCCGGTATCTTGTACCTGAATTATCGCCTCTTGGTGACTGCAATCTAAGATGACTGTGACTTTTCCGCCAGGCGGAGTGTATTGGATCGCGTTGACAATTAAATTAGTAACGAGACGGTAAAGTCGATCGGCATCTCCGACAACATTCAATTGCTGCTGTACGCGGATTTCGGATGTTAGCGCTACTTCGGAGGCGATCGCCAAAGCAGCCAATTCCTCGACCAAATCGCCCACCAAGTCATTCAAACAACACAACTGAGGGCGATCCTCTTCGAGGGCTTCGCTAACGGCGATCGGTTGAGAGTCCATCCGCGCCAACAGTAACAAATCAGTGACTAACTGAGTCAATCGTCGGTTTTGGCGATCGATCGTCCGCAAAATTTCCCGCGATTCTTTTTCATCCAATTGTGGCATCAACAGCGCCGATTCTACGGTTGCTTGGGATGCTGCTAAAGGAGTGCGTAATTCGTGGGCGGCATCCGCTGTAAACTGTTGAATTTGTCGGTAAGAAGCATAAATCGGTTTCATCGCCAATCCTGCTAACAACCAACTAGAAAAGCCTACCAAAATTAATGCTGTCGGCAATCCCAATTTCAAAATTAATCTCACTGTACTGAGATAACTATTGAACTCTTGCAAACTCCTCCCAACTTGAAAATATCCCCAATCTTGTTGTGTTCTAGTGTGCAGCGATACAGAAATTTGGTGATAAATATTGCCCTTGCTATCAGTGATTGTTTGCCAGTGTTTAGAGTTAAATTCTGGTGATAATTCGGCTGGATAAGCGCCTGCTGTAGCAATCAATTTCCCTGAATCATCAAATAAACGAATATAGTAATAGCTTTCGCTAATAGCGCTTAAAACATGGCGATGAGGAGTCTGTTCTTTCATGCCATTAACTCCAATTACGCGGAGGTTTGGCAAAAGTTCGTTGACGATTGGTTCCAAACGTCCGGGCTGTTGTAGCTTGATTTCGAGGCTATCGTGGAGTGTCCCTGCTACCGATTCTAGTTCGCGATCGATCGCAATCCAGTGCGCGTGGGCGATCGCCCTATACACCCCAAATCCCAGCAAGCTTAAAATTAAACCCATGACTGCCGCGTAGGAAATCGCTAATTGCGATCGAGTGCGATTAAATAGTTTATTTTGATTCACATTTAGTCGTTTCTTTTAAGGTAAATATCCCAAGGTAAATAATACATTATTTTCTAATTTTACCAAGGTCTCTGGATTAACTTCACCAATTTTATTTCGCAATCTTGTTTTATCCAAAACTCGCATTTGATGGCACAATGCAACGGAATCTTGAGTCAATCCTCCCTCACCGCTGGGAATGAAAACAGATGAAGGGAGAGAGACGCGGCGCAGATTAGTCGTTAGAGGAATACTGATAACAGTAGTCGTATATCTCGAAATAGTATCATTCTGGAAAATAATTATGGGACGTACACCTGCCTGTTCGGAACCTTGGGTAGGATCGAGGGTTGCAATCCAGATTTCACCCCGTCTGATTGTCATACCAAATCCTCATGTTTTAGGAGTTCTGCATATTCACTCATTCCGAGTTCCGCAAGTTGTCTGTCTTCTTCGGCAAATTCGCTGTAGAGTGCAGCTAAGTTAGTTTCGTCTACTGTTAAATTAGTAACTAATCTGGCACGAAATTTTAGGAAAGCAATAAATTCAAATACTTGTTTGAGTTGTTCTAGATCGAGCTTTTCTAACTCTTGTTGGATTAAATTTTTCATGGTAGTAATTTTTGCGATCGAGTTTTCTATATTATACCCAGATACGCTTGGGATAAGGACACCAGCCAGTAAAAATTACGTTATCCTCTTTCTTGAGTCCGCGGAGGCGCGGTTTCAACCGCCGAGTATCAAAGAGGTTTTCAAGGCAGAATTCAATTTCTCATCCGGTATCCAACGCCGTGGACAGTTTCAATTAGATTCGCACCACCAACCGACTCAAGTTTACGCCGCAACAATCGCACTTGAGCCGCTACCACATTACTAAAAGTATCTGCACTGGCTTCCCATATTTGATTCCGAATTTGGTCTGTGGTGACAATTTGATTCGGATGTTTAATCAAATATTCTAATAGTTGAAACTCTTTATTTGTCAGGGAAATTGTTTGGTTTGTGCCGTTTGGATTGAGATGAAAAGCCGTGCGATTCCCGCAATCTAAAGCGAGATTGCCGATTTGTAGCTGTTGCGGTTGAATTTGGGGCGATCGCCTTTGCAACGCCCGCAACCTTGCTAATAGTTCCGCCATCCCGAAGGGTTTGACCAAATAATCATCAGCCCCCGCATCCAATCCCGCCACTTTATCTTCCATCCTATCCTTGGCTGTCAGCATCAAAACTGGCAGAAAGCCATGTTTAGCGCGCAATCTTCGCAGCAATTCTATTCCCGACAATCCCGGAAGCAACCAGTCAAAAATGGCTAGGGTGTATTCAGTCCAATGACTGTCTAGATATTCCCAAGCTTCATTCCCATTCTGGGCCCAGTCAACTATGTACTTTTCTTGCTTCAAAGTGCGATCGATCGCCTTTCCCAAATCCGGCTCATCTTCAACTAGCAAAATTCTCATAAAAATAACCTATTTGAAATTTAAATTTAACAGTTCGTAGGGTGTGTCGCCATCAACAATCTCCGACTAAAAACCGACAATCTCATAGCGACGCACCTCATCCCAATTATCAAAAATCATGCAACTATTGCATAAATTTTGAAAACTGGTATTAGCTTTACCTTTGAATTAGTAAGTTTGAATCGCAACTCTACCGAGGGGAACCTCTGCGTTTATCCCCACCATTTTACCAGATATCGCATACCCCCAGTTACGGCTATAACCGTGAGTCTGAATGCCGCGCATATAAATTGAGATTGTGGTGTCAGCAGCGACTGGTTGAGCAAAAACTACCGTGGCTTTCTGTTTATTGACAGTAACTTGAGTTGCTATTTTCTGATTGGATTGATTTTTGACCTCGATTCCTCCACGGATGCTCAAATCTGCTGGAAGGGCGATCGCAATTTCTGCAAGATATCTGCCCTGAACATGAACATCAAAACGATGGGTAGCACCCTGAAAACCAGCTCTGTTAGGAGTTGCAGTGCTACCAACAAGGTGGGGGACATTAGCATTCTGCATGGCTCCTCCGGCAATGGTAGCGGGGGCATTAGATGCTAGCAGGAAGGTAAATGCAGCAGCGTAAATTAACTTTTTCATCGCGGTAATCCCTGACAACGTAACTAATTTCTGTTCTTATTTATTAGTATTGCTGTCAGGAATGAAATAGCGATGAAATTTTAGCTAGTTAAAAGTTAATCATTCAATTCTAACTTAACAGGATTTACGCATGGGTGGCGAGAAACCGGGTTTCTACGAAAATCTTACGTTTAGTAACGATAAATCACGCAAGAAACCCGGTTTCTGAGATTAGTATGCGTAAGTCATCTACACAAAAACCCGATCGCCAAAATCAACCGGGCATCCACAACTAAGTTTAACTCAAACTACTGAGTAAATGTAAAACGTCCGTCAACTTTTTCTCCCTTAATATCCGCATTCACCTTCACAGGATAGCTACCCGCACCCTTGACTGGAAACACAGCAGTATAATGTTTATCTGCTGGATCATATTTAAAAGCTAGGGTTTGCTGCTTTCCATTCGGTAACTGCACCTGTGCGGACACTTTTGCATCAGCAACTGTTTCTTTTTTATCGCCTTTTTGCAGATACAAGTCTAAGTGAGTTCCAGTAGCTTCTTTTTCAGGTACAAACTCTAAATGGTAAGCACCAGCATTGACAACTTGACCTCCTTTAGCTCCTTTTGTGCCAGCAGAAGCCGCTGCGGGAGCGGAAGACGCAGCAGGTTTTGAAGCAGCAGGAGGGGGTGTGGGAGTGATTTTTGAATCGCTTGCTTCGTCGCCTTTACCGCAAGCTCCCAAAAATAGCAATCCGACACTGCTGAGAATAATTAAACTTGATTTGATCGTTTTCATGTGCTTTAGTATTTGCAGACAATTATTTGTAAATTATGGCATTTTAAAACAGCGCGTCAAGGAAAATTATCAAAAATTATTCGGCAATAGCCAGAATCATTACTAAAAAGTAGTTAAACCAGTTTTTTGGTCTTTAACAATAGGCTGAGGTTCTTGAGGTCTGAAAAATCTCCCAAATTGAGCATACAAGGCTGGCAAAACTAACAAAGTTAAGGCCGTAGAAGTAAATAATCCTCCTAAAACTACGATCGACAAAGGTTGCAATATTTCTTTCCCTGGGCCGCCTTCTAAGACTAAAGGTGCTAAACCCAAGGCTGAAGTTAAAGCAGTCATCAGGATGGCGTTGAGCCGTTCCATCGAGCCTTTAACAACGGCTTCTTTCAAGGGCATTCCTTCGGCAAATTTAGAGTTATAGTTGTCTACTAACAGCAAGCCGTTGCGGGTAGCTACGCCGAATAATGTGACAAAGCCAACCAGGGAAGCTACAGAAATTATACCGCCAGTCAAGGCTACAGCAATTACTCCTCCAACTAAGCCGAGGGGCAAATTAATCATAATCATCGCAGTTGAGGCGATCGACTTGACGGACAAGTACATCAAGACGGTAATGACCAAAAAGGCGATCGCACTAAACACCATAATATTCTGCGAAGCCCTTTGTTCCGCCTCAAATTGACCGCCGTACTGGATAAAATAGCCAAAAGGCAACTGCACCTCTCGTTTGACTTTAGCTTGAATTTCATTCACAACCGATCGCAAATCTCGACCTTTTGCATTAGCCGCCGCCACAATCAACCGTGAAACATTCTCACGATTAATCGTATTTGGGCCAGTACCATATGTAACAGTCGCAACTTGCGCCAGGGGGATTTTATTGCCGTTGGGGGTATCAACCAACAAATTCTGAATAGTTTCTAAGTTATTTCGAGCTTCCGGCTTTAACCAAACAACTAAATCAAAAGTTTGCTGTACTTCCAAAACTTGTGATACAACTTTTCCATTTAAAGCTGTTTCAATGATTTCCGAAAGTTCTCCAATTTTCAAACCATATCTACCCGCAGCTTGGCGGTTAAACTTAATTTGAATTTGTGGCACTGGTACCTGCGGTTCGAGTTGCAAATCCACAATTCCCTTGACTGTTTTCATTTGCGTTTCAACTTGAGCACCGAGGCTGCGAAGTTGATTCAAATCCGGGCCAAAGATTTTGACAGCAATTTGACTTCTGACACCGGACAAAACCTCATCCATCCGGTGAGAAATAAAGCCGCCGATATTTGGTGCAACTCCCGGCAATTTCGCAAATTCCTGCCGCAAAGACTCCAAAGTTTTTGACCGATTTTTCATCCCTTCCTCACTCAAACCGATATCGATGTGAGCCAAATTGACACCCGCAGCATCAGCATCACCCGGAGCTCTGCCCGATCGCACTTGCACGTATTCAAACCTGGTATCATTCTTGAGTGCATCTTCGATCGCAAAAGCAGCGCTATCCGTCGTCTCCAAAGACACACCCGGATAAAGCTGAATCGTATTCACCAAAGTTTGCTCCTGAAACTCCGGCAAAAATACCCGTCCAAAGGAAGGCAAGATAACTAATGTAGCCACCATACTAGCAGTAGCTAAAACTAAAATTATCGCCGAATAGCGCATTGATAACTCAATAAAAAAGTGATATATTTTTTTGCAAAATCTCGGCAACCAAGGTTCCTCAGCACTCATGCGTTTGCTCGGCAACAAAATAGCACAAAGCGCCGGAGAAACGAACAGTGATTCTAGACTAGAAATCACCACAACTACCAAATAAGTAATTCCCATCGGCGTAAAAATTCGACCTTCAACACCTGGTAAAGTAAAAATCGGCGAAAACACCACAATCCCAATTACCGTCGCTCCAATCAACGAATCGCGCACCTCTTGACTGCCATCAAAAATCACATCCATCACCGGGCGCGGATGCCCAGAAGCCGTATTTTCTCGTAAATTGCGGTAGGTATTTTCGGCATAGACGATCGCATCGTCGATCGCAGTGCCGATCGCCACCGACAACCCACCCAAGGTCATCGTATTCAATCCCAGCCCCAGCCAATACATCGCCAGCAGCCCGAAAAGCCAAGTTAGGAAGAAATCGAGCAAAACCACCGTCAGAGTGCGCCAATTCATCAAAAACGGGATGAGGATAATGGTGACAATGATGCTACCTTCCACTAAAGCCGATCGCACATTTTCCACCGAAGAATTGATATATTCTTCCTGCCGAAAAGTGACAGTAACTTTAATATCTTTCGGCAAAGCTTGCTGCACCTCAGCCATAGCCTTCTCAACCGCCTTCGTTACCGCCGGAGTATCCGCAACCGGCTGTCTGTTTACCATCACAATCACAGCTTTTTTGCCATTAAAACTGCCGTTTCCCCGCTTGATCGCAGCACCAATTTTAACATCCGCTACATCACCAATTCTGACGGGTGTTCCTTGACGAGTGGCGATCGCAGATTGCTGCAAATCTGCCACAGACTCAATCCGCCCCACACCCCGAATCAAAGTTTCTTTATCCGGTGTAATTAAATAGCCACCGGGCGCGTTAACATTCGCAGCCTTCGTCGCTTCCGCAACTTGCTGCAACGACACATTAAAAGCTTTCAATTTGGCAGGCTCTACTAATACTTGATACTGCCTTTGTTCGCCACCGTAAGCCACCACTTGAGCAACACCATTCACTGCTAAAAGGCGATTTGTAACTTGCCAATCAACCAAACGGCGCACTTCCATCAGTGGAGTAGTTTCTGACGTAAAAGCATAGGTAATTACCAAACCAACCGGAGAAGTTGTCGGAGAAATTTGTGGTGTTTCTACGCCTGTGGGGAGTTTGCTTTGAGCTTGCTGCAATCGTTCGGTTATTAACTGGCGCGCTTGATATATTTCAGTTCCCCAATCAAAGATTACCTTAATGGCAGAAAGGCCGACAGCCGAAGACGATCGCACTGCTGTCACTCCCGGAGTTCCATTGATCGCACTTTCGATCGGTAATGTTACCAAAGACTCGATTTCTTCCGGTGCTAAACCCGGTGCTTCTGTCTGAATTTCCACCTGTGGCGGCGCAAAAGGTGGGAAGACATCCAGGGACATTTTGGGGATGATATATAATGTCCAAAGACTAATAATAATGGTGGCAAGAACGACTAGCCAGCGGCGATTAATTACCCATCTCAGAATTGTGCTGAACATTTTATTTGTTATTTGTTATTTGTTATTTGTTATTTGTTATTTGTTATTTGTTATTTGTTATTGAATATTGACTATCTTAATTTCCCCATCTTCATTTTTAACGTGATGGTTGTCATTTTGTACAAATTCATCGCGCAACATGGGTTCAGAGGTGGCAAAACCATTGTTGGCAGGACTTTGAGATGCTGGTATTGCTGGCAATTTGCGCCGATTTCCCCACAATACCCCGGCTGTGAAAGTTAGGGATGCGATCGCCATTCCTCCCCCAATTCCCGCCCACAAAGGTATGGGTAAATTATTAAAGTTAACCTCTGTTACTTTGGGAGTTGCCTCTGTCTTTGCCTCGCTGGTTGATGGCTTGCTACCGCCCCGCAAAGATTGTGTATAAAGTTGAGGTGCGCGCTGTGTTACGATCAAATCTCCATCGAATAAACCGCTCTTAACTTCAACTAAATCCCCGGCAGTTTGACCGACTTCAATATCAACCGCTTGATAAGCATCACCATTCTGCACGTAAACGGTCTTTTTACCGCTAACATCCACTACTGCTGTAGTCGGAATTGCTAAAACATTAGTAACATTTTTGTCGGTTAAAATTTCCAACTCAGCAAACAGTCCCGGCTTTAACTCGCCGTTACTATTATCTACTTCTGCTTTCACGGGCACAACTCGCGTTTCTCCTTGCACGGATGAGCCAATTAAGGTGATTTTTGCTTTGAAAATGCGATCGCCCCAATTAGCAACTTTCACCCTCACTTCCTGGCTCTGTTTTACCTGATTCAGGTCTTTTTCGTAGATATTGGCGGTGGCAAAAACGCGGTTGTCATTTAAGAGGCTCATCAACGGTTTTTCAGCGTTTACAGACTCTCCTGGGGTGATGGCGCGATCGGCTACCGTGCCAGAAATCGGAGCAATTACGGTGACAAGTCCCTGCTCATTTGCAACAGCCCCTAATTGTTGCAGGCGCGCTTGATAGGCTGCACCAGCTAACCGAATGCGCGATCGAGCGACTTGCACGGCAGTTTTGCCGCGTTTGACTTGATTCTCGGCTTCCAGCACTTCCCGGCGGCTCAGAGCTTTAGTGAGTTGAGCTTTTGCATCTCCTACTTTGCCTTGGGAATCGCGCAATTCCCGCATGGGGAGGTTTACTTCGGCTTGTTTAATTTCGGTTTCGGCTTTGATAACTTCGGGACGGCTTTTTGCCTTCGCAAAGGCGGCTTTGGCGGCTGCTAGTTTTGCTTGCGATTCCAGCATTGTGCGGCGGGGAATAGCTCCTGTTTCTACTAATTCTTTGTCTTTGTCAAACTGTTCTTGAGCGACTGTCAGTGCGATTTTTGTCTCGGAAATTTCGGCAGTAGCTATTTGAATCTGACGTTGATAATTTTCCTTAGCAACTTTCACAACAGAGCGCTGATTGACTAATTCTTGCTCTCGTTGGTACTGCTTCGTTACTGCTGTCAGTTGAGTTTTGGCTTGTACAATTTCTGCTGCTGATATTTGCAGTTGGCGATCGTAATTTTCGGTAGCTAGCTTCAAATCACCTTGAGCTTGCTGCAAATCTGCCTCAGCTTCCGCTTGTTTCGAGAGAGATTCAACCCGCAATTGTCCTAACTCTGAACTAGACAAAACAGCAACCGATTGACCTTTTGATACCTTGTCCCCAGGCTTAACTAATAACTCTACCACTTTGCCAGCCACCGGAGCAGTAACTTCTACCTTTTGGTTGGGTAAAGTTTCAATTTGTCCTGTGGTTTTGATGCCAATATCTAATCGCTGTCGGGCGGCAGGGGAGACTTTAATCCCTAACCGTTTTGCTGTTTCGGCATCGACAGAAATAGCCGCCGGAGTTTGACTTGTTTCGCCACTTTGATGAAATTCATTTCCATGTCCCGCATGAGCTAAAACGGCGGTAGGATAAGTTAGCAAAATTAGGCTGAAAAGAAACCCGGAACAACTGCTAATAATTGTGGGAGATTGAGAATATTTATGAAATATCATCGTTGGCATTGTCCTTAAAATTAGGTTGAGTGCCAAATGCTTAACGGTTGGTATTCTGCCAAAGGTAAGTTAACCGAATTAACCGGAGCTACTTATTAGCATTTTCCAAGAAGCGACTGCTAAGCAATGACAAAGAGCTAAAATTTATCTCCTCAACCTAGTCTTTCACTGACAAATGAAATTAGGATGAAATTTCGCCTCAGCAACCTAGATGCCCTCCGGCTTCTAAAATACGAATATAAGTGTGATCTAATGCCAAGGGATGGCGCTTGAGATTTTTTTCCTGTTTTGCTATTTTTTCTTGGGCTTCAGTTTCGTTGATCAATGCGCTCACTAGCCCCTCTACGACTGCATTTGATTGATAAGTTGTATTTAATTTAAAGCTGTTCGAGATCATAGAATACCCCTGTATAAAGTTTTGTGGTGACTTCCATACTTTATAGCGACTGCTTCTAAATTGTCTACAGTATTTTTACGTAAAACATGAAATGATCTGAATTCAGACAACTACTGATAGCCGTAATCGAGCTAAATTACTGTTTGTACAACACTTTATGCCACTTTTTTATTTAATCTATTTCTGGCTCTTGTGAAGCAAATATTTCCTGAATAATGCACACACTGTGATTCACATCACTCATTATGTAGATTTGTGTCACGTCTTGTTTGTGGAACTAATACCGGGGCGGGTTTACTGGGCTTTTTGACTTACGATTAATATTTCGGTGAACCCGCCCCTATAGATATTGCGATTAATTAATCCAGCCCGTCACTACTGTTTGTACCAAGCTTTGCGCCAGTCTTTCATTTGCTGAATTTCTTGCTTTTGCGAAGTCAGAATCTCTTCAGATAATTTCTTCATTTCCGGCCGTTTTGACTTTTTCAAAGCATCTTCAGCCATCACTAAAGCTCCTTCGTGGTGGGGAATCATCGCATTCAGAAAGCGCAAGTCAAATTGGTCGTCAGCAACGCCTAAATCCATGCTCATCATCATGCTTTGCATTTGTTCGGGAGTCATTGCCATCATATGACCCATTTGAGCATGATAAGCCATCGGTGTATTGTCGGCTTTGGCGTACCAGTTTTTTCGCCACTGTTTCATTTGATTGATTTCGCGGTTTTGAGCGGCAATAATGTTATTTGCTAGTTTTTTCATTTCCGGGCGTTTGGATTTGTTCAGCACCTCTTTCGCCATGTTGACAGCACCTTGATGGTGTACTGTCATGCCATCAATAAATCGCAAATCGTAGTCGGCATCAGCAGGGCCTAAATCCATTGACATATTATGATTCATGCCACCCATGCCACCCATGCCACCCATACCGCCTTGTGCCACGTCTTGCTTGTTATTTGTTTCAGTTGCGGCGGTAATATTTGGTGCTTGAGTTTGGCTTGTAGGAGCTTTTGAACAGGCTGCAAGCATTCCGCTGGTTAGGGCGGTTGCACAGGTCAATATCAACGCTGTCAAACCTGTTTTTAATGAAACGAGTTTCATAGATTTTAGATAGTTAAATTGTTCGCTTATATTTACATTGTCACATAGAAATGAAATAAGGATGAAATTTAAAATCTAAAATCTAAAATCTAAAATAGACTTGACTCTCCTGCTAAGTGGAGACTTTATAATGAAGTTAATTCATTGATTGAGCAGAGTAGTTTCTGCTGAGGTTAAAATTATGACTTTACAGCTAAAAGTTCCTAAGATGGCTTGTTCTGCTTGTGCGAATACCATAACAAAAGCAGTCCAATCCATTGACTCAGCAGCCACTGTTGAGGCGGATCTGAAGACAAAATTGGTCACAATCCAAACAGCTAAGCCGGAAAGTGAAGTTAGGAATGCGATCGCATCTGCTGGCTATCATGCCAGTTGACAGTTGACAATTGACAATTGACAGTTGCAAGGAAATTTTCTAATTTAGGAGGGCATTTATGGACAATCTTACACTTAAATTGCGGGGAATGAGTTGTGCATCCTGTGCTTCGTCTGTCGAACAAGCAATCAAATCTGTTCCCGGCGTAATTGAATGCCGTGTCAATTTTGGAATGGAACAAGCAAGCATCAAATATGACTCGAAGCAAACCAACTTAGCAACAATTCAATCGGCTGTTGATGCGGCGGGATACGAAGCTTTGCCGCTGCAAGAAATGGCGGCGGAGGAAGATGATGCAGAAAAAGCCGATCGCAAATCCGCATCTAAAAAATTGCAGCGAAAACTCTGGATCGCAGGCAGCATCAGCATTCTGCTCCTTGTGGGTGGTATTCCAGCGATGACCGGCTTGCACCTACCATTCATCCCCGCATGGCTGCACAATTATTGGCTGCAATTAGTCCTGACATCACCTGTACAATTTTGGTGTGGCAAATCGTTTTATGTGGGCGCTTGGAAATCCTTTAAACGGCGCGTCGCGACAATGGATACCCTGATTGCTTTGGGTACGAGTGCTGCTTACTTTTATTCGGTATTTGTGACATTTTTTCCCGGTTTCTTCACTTCCCAAGGCTTGACTCCCAGCGTTTACTACGAAGTTGCTGCTAGCGTTGTCGCCTTAATTTTGTTGGGGAAAAACCTCGAAAATCGCGCGAAGGGAGAGACTTCGGAAGCGATTCGCAAACTCATGGGTTTGCAAGCAAAAACTGCTCGGATAATTCGCAACGGCGAAGAGTTAGAAATGCCGATCGCCCAAGTGGAAATTGGCGACATCGTGCAGGTGCGCCCGGGCGAGCAAATCCCCGTTGACGGAGAGGTAATTGAAGGCTCTTCGACGGTTGACGAAGCAATGGTTACGGGCGAAAGTTTGCCCGCTAAAAAGCAGCTTGGCGACGAAGTTATCGGAGCGACAATCAACAAAACTGGCAGCTTCAAGTTTCGCGCTACCAGGGTTGGCAAAGATACATTTTTAGCTCAAATTGTCAAGATGGTACAGGAGGCACAGGGGTCAAAAGCACCGATTCAAAAGTTAGCAGACCAAGTAACGGGCTGGTTTGTTCCGGTAGTAATTGCCATCGCTTTAGCTACTTTTGTAATCTGGTTTAACGCGACTGGTAACACTACTTTGGCAACGGTGACAATGGTGGAAGTGTTAATTATTGCCTGTCCCTGTGCTTTGGGTTTGGCGACTCCGACTGCTGTGATGGTGGGAACTGGTAAAGGTGCGGAAAACGGGATTTTAATTAAAGGAGCCGATAGTTTAGAATTAGCGCAAAAAATTCAAGTTATTGTGTTAGATAAAACTGGGACTCTCACGGAAGGGAAGCCGACTGTAACTGATTTTGTGACTGTTAAAGGAACGGCGGATAGCAATGAGTTAAAGTTGCTGGAATTGGCAGCTTCTGTAGAACGAAATTCGGAGCATCCTGTCGGGGAAGCTGTGGTGAGATACGCTAAATCTCAAGAGGTGAATTTGACAGATATTCGGGATTTTGAGGCCGTCGCGGGAAGCGGTGTGCGAGGGGTTGTTGGCGGAAAGTCGATCGCCCTGGGAACCCTCCGATGGATGCAGGAAATGGGCTGCGATACTGACTATCTGGAACTGCGGGCGAGAGATTTGGAAGTTTCGAGCAAAACGGTGGTTTGGATGGCTGTAGAGGGAAAAATTGAGGCAGTTATGGGCATTTCTGATGCCCTGAAACCGTCGTCAGCGCAGGCGGTGAAAGCACTGCAAAAGCTCGGTTTGGAGGTGGTGATGCTGACTGGGGACAATCGAGCGACTGCGGAGTCGATCGCCCAATCTGTCGGCATTACTCGCGTTTTTGCCGAAGTTAGACCAGACCAAAAAGCCGCTCAAATCCAAGCGCTGCAAAGGGAAGGCAAGATTGTCGCGATGGTGGGAGACGGGATTAACGACGCGCCGGCTTTGGCCTTAGCAGATGT
The DNA here is from genome assembly GCA_949127775.1 of Oscillatoriales cyanobacterium PMM_0080. Classification (GTDB taxonomy): domain Bacteria; phylum Cyanobacteriota; class Cyanobacteriia; order Cyanobacteriales; family Microcoleaceae; genus Microcoleus. The sequence goes on along the minus strand of CASBQF010000094.1, from coordinate 84,344 downwards.
GGGAATTGCGATCGGTACCGGCACAGATGTGGCGATCGCCGCCAGCGACATTACCTTAATTTCAGGAGATTTGCAAGGCATAGTTACAGCAATTCAACTGTCACGCGCCACCATGCGGAACATCCGCGAAAATCTGTTTTTTGCCTTTATTTACAACATCGCTGGAATACCGATCGCCGCTGGCATTTTGTACCCAATTTTTGGCTGGCTGCTAAATCCAATTATCGCCGGGGGAGCAATGGCTTTTAGTTCGCTTTCGGTAGTAACTAATGCTTTACGTCTGCGGAATTTTAAAGCCAAATCTATAGCCTAAGTTTGGAGGAATTAAAAAAATGTTACAGCCTAGTAAAATTTGGGGAAGTCTCGCGAGTTTAGGACTTGTGATGGGAATGGCATCGGGAGTTCAAGCTTCCGAAATGTCCGTCCAGCATTCTACTTCAAAAACTCAATTCCGTAGCATTGAACAGCCACTAGGTTTGAAAATTGGCGTCACAATAGGTGGTTTAACATTAATTGGTTTGGAATTGTGGTGGTTTTTGTTCAATAAAGCTAAAGGGCAGCAAGCTGAATCTATTCAGGGGATACAAGAGTTGACTATTACTGTAGACGGGGGTTATGAGCCTGCCACTGTAGTTGTGAAAGCAGGTCAATTAGTCAGGCTCAATTTCTTGAGGCGCGATCCCAACAGTTGTCTTGAAAAAGTGTTGTTACCAGATTTTCACATTGTGCGAGAATTACCTCTAAATCAGGTAACGGCTGTTGAATTCACCCCTCAAAAACCTGGACGATACCTATTTACTTGCGGCATGAATATGTTTAGAGGCGTGGTGGAAGTACAGGGATAATATCAATTCCGGTGTTATCGGAATGATATAGAGGAGATGGCAGATATAGAGGAGACGGCAGTGCCGTGTCCCTACAATTAATCACGGTAGGGACACGGCACTGCCGTCTCCTGGTGGCTGTGAGTAATATTAATTTCGATCCTACCGGATTTGATATATAGCAGGAGCCTGCGGCAATTGTGACGGTTGAGGCGCGAGTTTTTTCACCAAGAAATAGCTAAAATTGGAGAAAGCTTAAAAATTTGGGAGTGAGATAAATGCAACTACTACACACAATGCTGCGAGTCGGAAACCTAGAAGAGTCCCTCAAATTTTATACCGAAGTGCTGGGGATGAAACTGCTGCGACAAAAAGAGTATCCAGATGGTAAATTCACCCTGGCTTTTGTGGGCTACGGCGATATGTCCGATACTACAGTTTTGGAATTAACTTACAATTGGGGCGTCGCAGAGTACAGTTTAGGGGATGCTTACGGCCATATTGCGATCGGCATTGATGACATTTACGCTACTTGCAATGAAATTAAAGCCCGTGGTGGTAAAGTTAGTCGTGAACCCGGCCCGATGAAACACGGTTCAACTGTCATTGCTTTTGTGGAAGATCCAGATGGCTATAAAGTTGAATTAATTCAACTGGAAAATCGACTCGACTAATCCAAGAAACCGGGCTTCTGCGATAACTTTTGCATCTTAACCAAAATTTCGTGAAGAAACCCGGTTTCTGAGACTCCACACGTTATCATGAAATCACTTCAGAGTAGAAGGGAACGACTATGCAAACCCAAGAAAAACCAGCAATCACCAAGCAATCATCAACCGAAAAACGCCACTACACCCCGGAGGAATATCTCGCATTAGAAGAAAGTGCGATCGACAAAAGTGAATACCACGATGGAGAGATTATACCAATGACAGGCGGAACAGCAAACCACAACAAAATCGCACTGAATTTTTGCCGAAAATTCCCCTTGAGTGTGAATGGTCAAGATTACGAAACATTTATCAATGATGTGCGCCTGTGGATACCCCTAACTCGCCGCTACGTCTATCCCGATATCATGGTGATTCAAGGAGAACCACAATATCAAGGAAGTAACAAAACACTTGTCACAAATCCTCTGGTAATCGTCGAGGTTTTATCTAATTCTACCAAAGACTATGATCGCGGTGGCAAATTTCTCGCGTATCGCTCAATTCCTGAGTTTCAGGAATACATTTTAGTAGATCAATATAGCTATCACATTGAGCAATTTGCTAAAAACTCTAACGGGAAATGGGTATTAACAGAATATGATTCAGAGGAATCTGTATTAACCCTAGAATCTGTAGAATTTCAAATGGCACTGACAGAGATTTATGAACGAATTAATTTTGAAGTTGAATCAGAGGAAGTAAGCCAGCAAACAAGTGACATTCAAGAATAACATCCAGCTAGTCGATAATCCAAGAAACCGGGTTTCTGCGATATTTTTGGCATCTTCACCGAGGTTGAATGAAGAAACCCGGTTTCTGACTCCTACACATCGCCCCCAAATCCAAGAAACCCGGTTTCTGACTCCAAATGGGAACCAGTTATTAAATTTTAGGGTTTATTCTTAGGGACTTTTAAGACTTTATCCGTAGCCATTTTATCAACAATTAAGTCGCTGATAATTTGAGCTCCGTGGGAGGTAAAGTGCACACCATCATTGATTTTTACATAGCCTCGCTTCCCAGATTTATCAGCAACTACAGGGACAAATTTACCCGATTCTGCAAACGTATCCCAAGTAGAAATGAATTCGATTTTTGGAGAAGATTTACTGGCACTTTTATAAATATCATTCATCACAGGAAACTGTTGGATATACTGAGATTTGTTGGATATCGATTGACCTACCCAGTACACTTTTTTGACGGAAGAAGAGTCAAGTAATTTGGCATATTTTTGGACTCTTTCTTGATAAGCTTTTTGCCATTCTTTTGTCATAATTGCCCGGTATTTACCTTGAGAATCAGCGATATCTTGAGTATCATTGCCTCCGAACAAAACTACTACTACATCGGGTCGGTAATCCTTGATGATTTCGGTGGTTCTGGCATACCAATCATAATAATCTATCCGATTTAATCCGCTCGATGCTTTGTACTCATTTTTCGTGTCGGCGATATTGTATTTTTCCTTGAGAGTGTACTGGAGTTGAGTTCCTAAGTCGAACATTACGGAATCTCCAATAAATAAAAATTTGCGATAAAGTACGGTTAATTTTGGTTTGGCTGCAATTGATTTTTTAGCAGTTGTTTGAGGTACAACTGCCGATTTTCTTGCGGTTTTGACTGGGGCGGATTCTGATTTTTTGGGAATGCTATCGAAGTTGATATCTTTGATTTTGCTCCAAAAATCTTGTTCGGATTTCCTGAAACCATCCAGCTCAATCTGCCTTGCTGCTTGTTTGATTTCGGGGCTGGCGAAAGGTGTTGAGGAAAAGCTTTTTAGAAATAAGGATAAGTTGGTAAATATTAAAGTTAGAATTACAGAAGTAACGATCAGCAGAATTTCTCGGTCTCTCATCTTTGTTAGAAATTAAAGTATATAAAAGGCGGGACGGTACTCGGCCCCAGCATCAAAATAGCATACACGAACAGGGAAACTAAGACAATCCGAAAGAATATGTTTTTTAAGGAAAATACGGTTTGCAATAGTTGGGAAATGCGATCGCCCCACAGGTTGATTGCGCCAATGACTCCAATGACTAAGTACAATTGCCAAAAGTTGAATTGAACAGTTGCAGCGGAAAAACGAAATATTCCCTGAAAAAACCTAACCGCAGTTTCCCAGTTGGGTGTGCCGAAAAATACCCAGCTACAGGTGACAAAACTAAAGGTTAACAGCCAACTCATAAATTTGGCAATTCTTGAATTATAAAAGTCGAATTTGAGGCCGATCGCCTGGGGAACATCTTTACATAGATGGTTGACAACTAATCCTAAACCGTGAATTGCTCCCCAAACGATAAAGTTTAAACCTGCGCCGTGCCAAAATCCGCCGATCGCCATTGTCATCACTAAATTTAGGTATTTCCGCAATTTGCCGTATTTATTGCCGCCCAAGGGGAAGTAAACGTAATCTCTAAGCCACTCCGAAAGACTGATGTGCCACCGTTTCCAAAATTCTTGTAAGCTGAGCGATCGATAGGGCATATTAAAATTGGCGATCGGTTTGAAACCCAGCAAGCAAGAGATGCCGTTTGCTAAATCTGAGTAACCGCTGAAATCTACGTAAATTAAACAGGAATAGGAAATTGCTGCGAGCATCAAATCGATGCTGCTGTATTGTTGAGGGACTTTAAAAGGCAGTTGAGTAAAGTTAAACAAAAAGCTGGATAAAGTATATTTTTTGAAGAGTCCAGACAAAATCAAAACGATAACTTCTTCGATTTGATAGTCGTATTTTTTGGGTGAATTTAGCTGCGTGTAAAATTCGCGAGGGCGCGAGATTGGCCCGGAGGCAATTTGAGGAAAGTAGGTAATGTAGGTGGCGTAGTCTATAAATTTAGGACAGGGGATTTTGTGTTGGTAGCAGTCGATTAAATGGGAAATCATTCTAAATGTGTAGAACGATACGCCGACAGGGGCGATTATTTGCAGAACTTGAAAGCTCGCTGGAATTTGTAGCTGGTTAAGTACGTCAAATAAGGAAGTTACAAAGAAGTTGCAATATTTAAAGATGCCGAGGTTGGCTATGTTGAAAATTATGCCGGAGATTAAAGCAAGTTTTTTATATCTACCGTTGCAAACAGCCCGGAGAATGATATAATTGTAGGCAGTACCTAAAACTAACAGTAAGAGAAAGTCGAAACTCCAAAAGGAATAAAATAATAAACTGGAAATTAGCAAGACAATTTTATATAAATCGACTTTGGGCTTCAAAGAGACGATCGCGCTAAAAATAATTAGGAAAAATACTAAAAATTGATACGTGGGAAATAGCATAGATATCAGTCGATAAAAAATTCTGGTTTTGGCAATATACAGGCTTTCAGTTGAGTGCAATCCAGATATTTGGTAGGGAAACGGCACGTGCAGTGTCCTTGCAGTATTTCAGGCAATCGAGAACCACTATATTTCCAGAAGTTCGATCGCCTATCCAGTCAGACTGCACAAAAAAACGCAGTGGATTGCGGACTGTCAGCTTTTGTAAGAGGTCAATTACGTTATAACTTCGGCTGAGTTAACCGCATTCATAGATTCACAAATCGTGTTTCAAGATTATGATGGTTGTGAGACGATATATTAACGGATAACAACAGGAATCCCCTTAATTGCGAGGAACCATGCAGCCAACAGACCCTAGCAAATTTACCGATGAAGCCTGGGAATCCATTGTAAAATCCCAGGATGTAGCCCGCCGCTTTGCGAATCAGCAGCTAGAGGTTGAACATTTGGCGATCGCCATTCTAGAACAACTTGGCTTAGCAAACACCATTTTCAGCTTGGCTGGCATAGATGTCGTCCGCTTTGCCCAACAGTTAGAAGCCTTTGCCAAACGACAGCCCAGAGTGACCAACGCTGACCAACTATACCTCGGTCGTGGCTTAGATGTGATGTTAGATGTTGCCGAAACCACCAGAGTGGCTTGGCAAGATAATTTTATCGCCGTTGAACATTTATTAATTGGCTTACTAGAAGATGAACGAGTTGGTAGACGTTTGTTGACAAGGGGCGATGGCCCACCTGGCCGCCCTGGTTACGATCGCAAACCCGCAGCCGGTACGATCGATCGACCAAAACTCGAAGAAGCCATCAAATCTGCCCGCGCTACCGCTAAAGTCACAGAAAAAAGTTCCGAAACCAGCAAATCCAGCCGCACTAACGCTAAAGCCCCAGATCGAGATGGGGAAGCTAGCAGCGACGCCCTTAGCAAATATGGCCGCGATTTGACAGAAGCCGCCAAAGCGGGCAAACTTGACCCCGTAATCGGCCGCGACGAGGAAATTCGGCGAGTAGTGCAAGTTCTTTCCCGCCGCCAAAAAAACAATCCGGTGTTAATTGGCGATCCCGGAGTTGGCAAAACGGCGATCGCCGAAGGTTTAGCCCAGCGCATTGTCAACGGCGACGTGCCAGAATCTTTGAAAAACCGCCAACTATTCAGCCTCGATATGGGCAGTTTAATTGCTGGGGCAAAATTCCGGGGTGAATTTGAAGAACGATTGCGATCGGTATTGCGAGAAGTCATCGATTCCGACGGACAAATTGTCCTATTTATTGACGAATTGCATACAGTTGTTGGAACTGGCGGTGGCGGAAGTTCCGGTTCGGGAATGGATGCCGGGAATTTGTTGAAACCGATGTTAGCCCGTGGCGAATTGCGCTGTATCGGCGCTACAACTATTGACGAATTCCGCAAGAATATTGAAAAAGATCCAGCCCTAGAACGCCGTTTTCAAAAAGTATCTGTCGGCGAACCTAGCGTCGAAGATACTATCTCAATTTTGCGCGGATTGAAAGATCGTTATGAACGCCACCACGGGGTCAAGATTACTGATTCAGCCTTGGTAGCTGCTGCAACTTTGTCTTTTCGCTATATTTCCGATCGCTTTTTGCCCGATAAGGCGATCGACCTTGTAGACGAAGCAGCCGCCCACTTGAAAATGGAAATTACTTCTAAACCCGTGGAATTAGAAGTCATCGATCGCCGGGTGATGCAGTTGGAAATGGAAAAATTGTCGATCGAAGGTGAGGGGAAAGGTGCTGTATCTCCTGCGATCGGCCCCCGAATTGAACGCATCACATCGGAAATTGACATTTTGAAAGTCAAGCAGGAAAAACTGTCTTCTCAGTGGTTGGGCGAAAAGCAGTTGTTGGATGCAATCAATAAATTGAAAGCAGAAGAAGACCAGTTGCGAGTCCAAATCGAACAGGCAGAAAGGGCTTACGATTTGAATAAAGCGGCCCAGTTAAAGTATGGCAAGTTAGAAACTGCGGTGCGCGATCGCGAAGCCAAGGAAGCCGAACTTTTGAAACAGCAAGCCCAAGGTTCTTCGCTGCTGCGCGAAAAAGTGACTGAGGGCGACATTGCGGAAATTGTTGCGAAATGGACTGGGATTCCGGTCAACAGGTTGCTGGAATCGGAACGCCAAAAATTGCTGCAATTGGAAAGCCATTTGCACAAGAAAGTCATCGGTCAAGAAGAGGCTGTAACGGCGGTTGCTGCGGCAATTAGGCGGGCTCGGGCGGGGATGAAAGATCCGGGAAGACCGATCGGCTCTTTCTTGTTTATGGGCCCCACTGGCGTCGGCAAAACCGAGTTAGCGCGGGCGTTGGCGGAGTTTATGTTTGACAGCGACGATGCGATTATCCGCATCGATATGTCGGAATATATGGAGAAGCAAAACGTCTCCCGATTAGTCGGAGCTCCCCCGGGATATGTCGGTTACGACGAAGGCGGACAACTTTCCGAAGCAGTGCGGAGACGCCCTTATTCCGTCGTGCTATTTGATGAAGTGGAAAAGGCACACCCTGATATATTTAACATTTTGTTGCAAGTGTTGGATGATGGCAGAATTACCGATTCTCAGGGTCGAGTCGTTGACTTCAAAAATACCGTAATTGTGATGACTAGCAATATCGGCAGCGATCACATCTTAGAAGTGTTTGCTAAGAAGGAGAAAACGGCTAAAAAACCTGCAACTCGAAAGCAGGAAACGAAAGATTTGTCAAGTCAAAAGACAAATTATAAAGTTGATGATGATGGCACGGTTGAGGTGTCAGCCCAGCGAGTTTCTGATGCTGTGAGTGCTCCAAGTGTTCAGGAACCCGAAAGTTTACCGATTGCGGAACGGGAGACGGATGAAGAGTATGAACAGATGTTGAAACGGGTGATGACTGCTTTGCGATCGCACTTCCGGCCAGAATTTCTCAATCGGGTTGACGAGACAATTTTGTTCCACACTTTGAGCAAGATCGAACTGCGGCAAATAGTCAGCATTCAAGTCAAGCGGATCGAGCGGCTGTTGGCGGAACAAAAAATCACATTGGAACTGTCAGATGCTGCGAAGAACCATATCACAGATGTTGGTTACGACCCAGTTTATGGCGCTCGTCCGCTGAAACGCGCCATCCAGCGGGAGCTGGAAAACCCGCTGGCTAACAAGATTCTGGAAAATGCGTTTGTCGAAGGTGACACAATTGCGATCGACTGCGTAAATAACACTTTGCAGTTTCGGAAAAAAGACTCTCTCCCCGCGTTGGTAGGTAACAGTTTGTAGTTGGGTTAGGAACAGGCTTTCTGGCCAAGGAGTGTCAACTTAACTTCAAAGGTACTCAGAGACTGCTGTTTGGCGATTAAGCATCGATCCCCCCTAACCCCCCTTAAGAAGGGGGGGACAAGAGTCTTCTCAAAGTCCCCCTTCTTAAGGGGGATTTAGGGGGATCTGGCCTAGTCTATAAACGAGAGATACAAAAGTTTTATGGCTTAAGTTGACACCAATAACTTTCTGGCCTGTTTCACCAAAAATTAATCTCCTTGTTTCCCATAAAGCCTAGTAGTTTAAAATCATGAAACAACTAACTAGAATCACTCTCAATCCAGAAGTAATGGGAGGAAAACCCTGCATTCGCGGCTTGCGAGTCACTGTGGGCACGATAGTCGGACTGATGGCATCGGGACACTCACCAAAAAACGAGAGGGAAGCCCCGGGCTAACGACATGGGGAGGAACTCGGTAGCGGTTTCAACCGCCTTCAATATTTTTTTGTATTGGTTATTTTGTAGAGATACTTGAATCTTAAATCAAGAATATCATGCTAATATAAAGCAAGGAGGAAAACAGAATGTATGGATGTCAGCAAAATCTAATTAGTCCAGACAAAGACTTGAAAGCAGTCTTAGAATTCTTGTGCAGTGAAGCCTCAAAGTTAATTAATTGTGGAACTTATTATGCCCGACAACTATTCTTCAAAACTGGAAATATACCGAGTAGAGCGAGGCTGCATAAAGTTTTAGGAACGGACAATCGGAACATTCATTATAAAGCTTTTTATTCAGATACCGCACAGCAGATATTAACTAGCGTTGCTGAATCCTTCCAATCTTATTTAGGTTTACTAACTGGAATCAAACAAGGGACATTGACGCAACATCCAAGACTTCCTGGATACAGACAAGGCGGATTAGCGCTGGTGACATTTACAGGTAGATCGGTCAAATTAAAAGATGGAATGTTGCGATTTCCTTTAGGGAAGCAAGTTAAAGCTTGGTTTGGCATAGATGCGTTCTATCTGACGATGCCATCTAACTTAGAATATGCTTCTATTCGAGAGTACAGGATTTTACCCAGAAACGGATGTTTCTATCTAGAATTGGTGTATCAAAAAGAAGCTGTTCAATCCGATGTCAACGTTGATTCTGTGTTGATGATAGACCACGGGATGGACAACTGGATAACTTGTGTCAGCAATATTGGAACTTCATTCATCGTAGACGGAAGGCATCTCAAGTCTATCAACCAAGGCTACAACAAACGAGTAGCAACCTTAATGTCGGGCCAGGACAATGGATTCTGGTCAAAAAGACTGGAACGGCTGACTGAAAGCAGAAATAGAACAATGCGGGATGCAGTTAATAAAGCTGCTCGTAAGGTGATAAATCATTGTATATCGTCCAAGATTGGTACAGTTGTATTTGGCTGGAACAAGAATCAGAAAGATTCGATAAATCTAGGTACAAAGACCAATCAAAAATTTGTGCAGATTCCCACGGGTAGGCTAAAAGATAGAATTGCTCAACTGTGCGAACAGTACGGAATTAAATTTGTCGAAACCGAAGAATCCTATACTTCAAAAACTTCTTTTCTAGATGCTGACGAACTGCCTAAAATCGGCGAAAAACCCGTTCGCCCTTGGCGTTCCCGAAGGGTAGGGTGGAAAGCTTCTGGAACAAGAGTAAAACGTGGATTATATCGGACGGCAAAGGGGTGGCTAATTAATGCAGACTGCAATGGATGTGCAAATATTGGTCGGAAAGTAGCAACAATACTTGGACTCGATCTAAGTGGAGTTGGTAGGGGTGACTTGTCAGCACCTGTAAGACTTAAATTATGGTATACATGAATCCCCGTCCCTTTAGGGCTGGGGAGATGTCAACACGCCCTATCCGTTGTGTCACTTCGATCGCCTGTTCGAGTTGCGCTAACACCAGATAAGATCGCTCTAAAAACACTTTGCCTGCTTCAGTAAGCTGCACTTGCCGCTTCGTTCGTTCAAACAGCTTGACTCCTAGTTCATCTTCCAAACCGCGAATCTGCTGACTGAGCGGGGGTTGGGAAATGTGCAACCGCTCCGCGGCTCGACTAAATTGTAGTTCCTCAGCCACCGCGATGAAAACGATTTATGACATCACTGGCAATCGCCTCGTTGATAACCTCGATCGCTAGTGTTCTAGAGACTGCGCGATCGCGGCCAGTGCTTCGTCACACCAAGCCACCCACTCTTCCTGGTAGCGAATGCCGCGACGAATCACAAGATGCATATAGAGATCCTTCAACTCTAGCGAGTCTAGCCGATCGACAAAATGTTCGTCTAGTTTTTGGATTTGCTGTAACTTATCGAGATGCAGTTGTCGCCGTCGGGTAATTTCGCGCGTCATTGCCTCGACTGGCACCAGATGTCCCGCTAGTCCCATTACACCTAAGTCTTCGCGAATCGGTGCGGGTTCGGTGGGTTTGGTGAGCCAATTGGTTAGTTCTGTCTGTCCGAGATCGGTAATCGAATAAATTTTCTTATCCAGCCGTCCCGACTGTGGAATCGCCTCATAGGTCACATTACCTTGCTGTTCTAGCTTGCTCAGTTCGGCGTATACCTGCTGTTGACTAGCTTTCCAGAAGCAACTACCAAATCCCTCTGCACACTCTTTGGCGACTTCATAGCCGCTGAGAGGTTGCCGTGCCAAAAACGCCAGAATGGTGTGCTTGATTGCCATGAAAAAATTAAAAATGGGCTTGACAGATTCGATAATTCGATTGTATCTTATTTATTGTACTCAATTTCTTGAATACTTAAATTTTAGTATAAGCGCGACACGTCCCAATATTCTCGTCAATCAGTGCAGTTAAGACACTTGATTAGAGAAATCACATCATGCAAGTACTAGAACACAAAGTTCCGCCACCGATCGTTAAAAGGTGCGGCGGTGGCTCTAGACCAGTCTAGGTATCATCTATCGAGCGTTTTTGGCGATCGATAAATTTAATCCACAAATTGGAGCTATCTATGTTCGATACACTTGAGACTAAATGGCGATCGCCGCGCCGAGGGGCAATACTAGCGATCGCAGGTGTCGGTTTACTAATCCTGGGCGGTGGCGTTGCGTATCGATCGTTCCTCAGTCGTCCTACTCCTCAAGTAGCCGCTATCCCCAAATCGATCGTGGTCACCAAGGTGTCAGCCTTGGGGCGACTGGAGCCACAAGGAGAGGTGATTCAGGTCTTTGCACCGACATCTCAGGAGGGTGCTAGAGTCGAATTGCTCAAAATAAGTCATGGTCAACAACTGCGTAGAGGCGATCCAATCGCCGTCTTGGATACCTACGCGCGTCGTCAGGCTGCACTGACAGAGGCTCAAGAGAAAGTCAAGGTCGCACGATTGCAATTGCAGCAAGTCCGATCGGGTGCCAAAACAGGGGATATCCAAGCCCAACGGGAGAAAGTCGGTCAAATCCAGGCAGAACTAACCAAGCAAAGTGCCGCTCAACGGGCGGTAGTAGCGCGCCTAGTTGCTGAACGCGAGACGCAAATTGCCGCTCAAAATGCCGTGGTAGCAAGGAGCATTGCCGAACGCGAGACGCAAATCGCTGCTCAGAATGCCACGATCTCGCGCATTGAAGCGCAAGTAAAGAATGCAGCATTAGAAAATCGCCGCTATCGAGATTTGTATCTCAGTGGAGCTGTAGGAAAATCATCTAGTGATAGCAAGCTGCTGACGCTAGAAACCACCCAGCAGCAGTTGGTAGAAGCCCGTGCCAATCTCGATGGAATTAAGCGATCGCAACAGCAGAAAGTCCAAGAAGCCCGCGCCAATCTCGATCGGATTAAGCGATCGCAACAGCAGCAAATCCAAGAAGCCCAGGAAAATTTAGCGGGAATTATTGCTTCCAACCAGAAGCAACTTTCAAGTACAAAAGCTACCTTGAACGCAATTGCCGAAGTCCGACCTGTAGATGTCGCCACAGCGCAAGGGCAAGTGGCTCAAGCTCAAGCCAGTGTCGCACGAGGGCAGGCAGATCTAGATGCCGCAATAGTCCGATCGCCGCAAGATGGGCAAGTGCTGAAGATCCATACTCGTGCGGGAGAATTAGTCGGCACGGACGGCATCATTAGCCTGGGGCAAACTCAGCAAATGGTCGCGGTAGCCGAAGTATATGAGTCAGATGTCAGTCGGATTCGGCAGGGACAGTCGGCAACTGCAATCAGCAAGAACAACGCTTTTCCCGACGTGCTGCGTGGCAAGGTAGTCGAAGTCGGACTGAGAATCAACAAACAAGATGTCTTGAACACCGACCCCGCCGCCCAGTTCGATGCGCGGGTGGTGGAAGTACGAGTTTTACTAGACGAGCCATCCAGTCGCAAAGTGACAGGCTTGACGAATTTGAGTCTGCAAGTTGATATCGATATTTAATTGAGGCGATCGTGATGAATAAGTTAGCAAAGAAGAAGCCGTTATTTTTGTCTTGGTTACAGTTACGAAAAGGACGAGCGCGACTGATAGTCGCGATCGCGGGGATTAGTTTCGCCGATGTATTGATGTTTTTGCAGATGGGGTTTCGGGGAGCCTTATTTAGTAGTGCGGTTGAATTTCACAATAGCTTGAATGGTGAAATCATCATGATGAGCGGTAGATCGCGATCGCTGATTTCGCTCGATCGATTTACCGAGCGACGCTTATACCAAGCCGCAGGTGTCGCGGGTGTCGCATCCGTCAGCCCGATTTATCTCAATCCCATTCAATGGCGCAATCCCGATAACAAAGAGATTTGGGATATCTATGGGATCGGCATCAATCCAGAGCATGATGTGATGAATCTTCCAGGTGTAGTAGCCAATCGTCAACAACTCCGCGAACCTGATACTGCTCTGTTTAACAGCGGTTCGCGGCAGGAATTTGGCGCGATCGCCCAACAGTTTGAGTCAGGCAAAGCGATCGCCACAGAAATTAACGAACGTCAGGTGCGCGTGCGGGGACTCTTCAACCTCAGCCCGACTTTCGGCATCAATGCTTATCTCGTCACCAGCGATGTCAACTTTTTGCGGATGGCAACTTTTCGTCGCAAAGGATTGATTGATATCGGCGTAATTAAGCTTCAGCCGGGGGCAGATGTTGACAAGATATTAACCGAGATGCGAGCGCGTTTGCCTAGTGATGTCAAAGTGATGACACGGGACGATTACGCCAAAGCTGAAGTTGCATTTTGGAGTGCGAGTACGCCTGTCGGCTATACCTTCGATCTGGGTGTAGTCATTGCCTTCATCGTCGGTGCGGTTATCGTCTATCAGATTCTCTACAGCGATGTTAGCGACCATTTACCGGAATATGCCACGCTCAAGGCGATGGGGTTTCGCGATCGCTATCTGCTCGTCGTGGTATTTCAAGAGTCACTAATACTCGCAGCACTAGGCTTTATCCCTGGTACGCTGATTGCGCTGGGTATCTATCGAATTACCAATATCGCGACGATGTTGCCGATGGCAATGGATCTGGGACGAGTGATATTTGTCTTTACCCTCACGGCAATCATGAGTTCTATTTCGGCGGCAATTGCCGTGCGGAAGTTGCAAACTGCCGATCCTGCCGATATTTTTTAGGAGTCGCACATGATGCTAAATTCAGCCGCACCAGCCATCTCGATCGCGCAGCTCAATCATTACTTCGGACGAGGTTCGCTGCGAAAACAGGTTTTATACGATATCAATTTGCAGATCGATCGGGGTGAAATTATTATTATGACGGGGCCATCGGGTTCCGGTAAGACCACATTATTAACGCTAATGGGGAGTCTGCGATCTTTGCATGAGGGTAGTTTAAACATTTTGGGCACCGAACTGTTCGATGCCAGCAAGGAACAGATGCTCCTAACGCGGCGTAATATCGGCTATATTTTTCAAGCACATAATTTATTAGGCTTTCTCACCGCTTATCAAAATGTCGAAATGGCGTTAGAAATCCAGGATGTGACGGCAGTAGAGGCGGACGAGCGGATTCGGGAGATGTTGGCAGCGGTAGGCTTGGAACACCGCATGGATTACTATCCCAGCGATTTATCTGGCGGACAAAAACAACGAGTCGCGATCGCGCGTGCCCTAGTCAGTCAGCCCAAAATTATTCTGGCAGATGAACCCACGGCTGCACTCGATAAAAAATCGGGACGAGATGTGGTAGAGATTATGGAAAAACTCGCTAGGGAACAGGGTTGTACCATCTTGCTCGTTACCCATGACAACCGCATTCTGGATCTCGCCGATCGGATTATCTACATGGAAGATGGGTATTTAGTCGATCGTTCTGATGTTGCTGCGATCGTTCAATAGGGTTTTCAGTTCTGAGAAAATAACGATGCGCTAACAGCCCACTATTCAACATCCTGAATGTCTACAGTTTGATGAGTTCAAGATTACTCGTCGCCTCCTAGCCCGTACCTTTACATACACCACTCACAGATGAACATTACTTCGATTTACGCCGCGCTGCTCGCCCTACTTTTCGTGGGACTTAGCGTCAGAATACTGCGATTGCGCCGTAGCCTCAAAATTTCCATTGGTGATGGCGGAGACAAAAAAATGCTACGCGCTATCCGGGTACACTCAAATTTTGCCGAGTACGTGCCATTTGGTCTTCTTTTGCTTTATCTTGCTGAGATCCAAGGAGCACCGTCCGCCGCTGTACATGGAGTGGGTTTGTGTCTTCTGATAGGCAGGCTTTCTCATGCGTACGGGGTAAGTCAGGAGGACGAGCAGTTCCAGTATCGTGTACGAGGCATATCTCTGACCTTTACTGCATTTGTTGCATCTGCGGGCTTTCTACTGTTTGTTGCTGTCCGTAATGGCACCCAACAATTCCTTTGATGGCAGAGAAACTTGCTTTTGATGTTGATACTATTCAAGAGAATTTGAGCTATCTGATTGACGCGAAAAACTGCTTTTGTGCGATGCGTAGGTCATCTTTTGAGTTGCAAAGATTATCCCGTCCGGTGAGTTCAACCGATGGGGAGAAAGTCCGACTGAATGTTTGAACAGGCGGGTAAAGTTATCTTACTTTTCACGGTATCTCTTTATCCTAGAAAAACTACTGACATATTCCACAAGCCTGATTACACTGTTGGTTTATTAGCATTAAGTAGAAAATATTGACACGGGTCTTAAGGTTAAACCCTTGCATGAGAAGGCTTTCAGAGATGCCGTGAAAAGTAAGAGAAAGCCTGGTAGTTTAAAATCATGAAACAACTAACTAGAATCACTCTGAATCCAGAAGTAATGGGTGGAAAACCCTGCATTCGCGGCTTGCGAGTCACTGTTGGCACGATAGTCGGACTGATGGCATCGGGACACTCACCGTCAGGCATTTTGCAGGCTTATCCCTACCTGGAAGAAGCAGATATGAAGCGCTTGCTTATGCAGCGTAGCGAGTTGAAGAATTAGAAATTCCTCTCAAAGTGCAACAGGCATCCTGCCTGTTATTGAAAAAATAGTAACAGGCTTTCTGGCCTGTTCCACAGATAATCAATCTGCTTGTGGAACAGGCCAGAAAGCCTGTTATTAAAAATAGTGAAGCCTGCTAATTAATATTACTAATTGCCCATCGTGCGGCTAGTGTAAGCATCCATGCTGTACGCTGGAACCCGAACAGTGTAATCAATTTCTGTTCCAGTCACCGATTTTGCCAGTTGTTCAAAAGATTCATTGCTCCAATTGCGATCGTGAATGGGCTTTGACTGTTCGCCCAGAAAATATGCTTGAGTACCAATTAAAGCTGCTGCGGCCCAGCCGACGATTAATAAAGCGATTACAATAGTCATTTTTGCTGTTTCCTTAAACTTTTGTTGCGTTATGTAAACAAATGTAACAGAAGTTTACAAAGAGCGTCAACCTAGTCTATTGTCGTGAGAACCGTCCGACAGGTAGTAAAAACCGCCCCTAATGATGGTAGGGTATGCATCGGGCACCAGTATGTAGAGTCTGCACCGCGCACCAATACAGCATCGCTCACCTTATCTCTATTTCACGCTGTATCCGAAATAACAAAATAGATTGTTTAATTTTTTCAGTTAAGAAATTATAAGTTTTGCAATCATAAATTACGATTAAAACTCTGCCACTAGCATGACAAATAACAGTAAAATTATGAGTTATGATTTATCAGTTTGGATTTGAACTAACAAATCCCAATTGCCAAATCCCAATTAACAATCATCCATAAAAAATCATGACAAACTCAATGTTAAATAACGATCCCTTGTGGTTCAAAGACGCCATCATTTACGAAGTACCAATTCGCGCTTTTGCCGATAGCAACGCAGACGGTATCGGGGACTTTCGGGGACTGACTGACAAACTGGATTATCTGCAAAACTTGGGAGTAACAGCAATTTGGGTACTTCCATTTTTTCCCTCGCCACTTCGAGACGACGGCTACGACACATCTCACTACACTACCGTCAACCCGATTTATGGCACATTAGATGACTTCAAAAATCTTTTAGAAGCAGCACATCTGCGGGGAATTAGAGTCATTATTGAATTGATTGTCAACCACACTTCCGACCAACATGATTGGTTCCAGAAAGCACGCCGCGCTCCGAAAGGCAGTAATGAAAGAGATTTTTATGTATGGAGTGACACGCCCGAAAAATATCAAGATGCTCGCATCATTTTCCAAGACTTTGAGACTTCAAATTGGGCTTGGGATTCGGTAGCCAAAGCTTATTACTGGCATCGTTTTTATTCCCACCAACCTGATTTAAATTACGACAATCCCGCCGTTCGCCAAGCAATCTTAGATGTGGTAGATTTTTGGTTGGAACTCGGAGTAGATGGACTGCGGATGGATGCAGTGCCTTATCTATACGAGCGCGAAGGTACTAACTGCGAAAACTTGCCAGAAACTCACGTATTCCTCAAGCATTTGCGCAAGCACGTAGATGAAAAGTTTCCGAACCGGATGCTGCTAGCTGAGGCGAATCAGTGGCCGGAGGATGCGGTTGAGTATTACTCGGGTGGGGATGAATGTCACATGAACTTTCATTTTCCGCTGATGCCACGTTTGTTTATGGCTTTGCATATGGAAGATAGCTTTCCAATTAGCGATATTCTCCAACAAACTCCGCAGATTCCTAATAATTGTCAGTGGGCATTATTTTTGCGGAATCATGATGAATTGACGCTGGAAATGGTGAGCGATGAAGACCGAGATTATATGTATCGGGTTTATGCTCAAGACACGCAGGCGAGAATTAATTTGGGTATCCGCCGCCGCTTGGCTCCGCTGATGGGAAATAACCGCCGCCGGATTGAATTGATGAATGCTTTGCTGCTGTCTCTTCCTGGTACGCCCGTGCTTTACTACGGCGATGAGATTGGGATGGGAGACAATATCTATTTGGGCGATCGCAACGGGGTGAGAACTCCGATGCAGTGGAGTGGCGATCGCAATGCCGGTTTCAGCCGCGCTAACCCGCAGCGACTGTACGCGCCGCCAATTGTTGACCCTGAATATCACTACGAATCTGTTAACGTGGAGGCGCAGCGGGGGAATCCGAGTTCTCTTTGGTGGTGGATGAAACGCTTGATTGCGGTTCGTCAGCGCTTCCAAGCATTCGGGCGCGGCACTTGCGAGTTTCTGTACCCAGAAAACCGCAAAGTTTTAGCTTTTGTCCGCACTTACCAAGATGAACACATCCTCGTAGTCGCTAATTTGTCGCGCTTCGTCCAGATAGCAGAATTAGACCTTTCACCCTTTAAAGGTGCTGTTCCGGTAGAGATTTTTGGTCGCTCTGAGTTTCCACCTGTTAGCGAATCGCCTTACTTTTTGAGCTTGAGTCCCCACTCGTTTTACTGGTTTACTCTTACTATTAAACAAGAAGAGTTTTCGCTGCATGGTTTTCAAACATACTTGCCTAGTTTGGCGGTAACAGGCAATTGGAAAACCGCTTTTGCTACAAGTCAGTTAAGCGACATGATGCTCTCACTGTTGCCGAATTACTTGCGGTGCAGTCGCTGGTTTATCGGTACAGATCGGACAACTCAATCATTAGAAATAAGTGAGATAGTACCTGTTGAATGTAAAGATAGTACCGGGGAAGAATCTATAGTTTACATTCTGTTTTTGCAGTTGAATTATACTGAAGGTTTGCCGGAAACTTACGTTTTGCCTGTAGGTTGGGAGGAGATGAAAGGCGATGTGGACGATCGGGCGATCGCGCGGCTGCACTTCCCAGAAACCAACGAAGTCGGCGTGCTATTTGACGCTGCTGGGGACAAAGGCTTGCTGAGCGCGCTCTTGGGGGCGATCGCCAATTCTCGCAGTTACACAGGTACAACAGGTCAACTGCTAGGAATTGCCGACAGTCCATTCAGCTCACAACAAGATTTATCCAACCTCGAACCCCACCTGTTCAAAAAAGAACAAAGCAATACATCCGCAGGTTACGGCGATCGATTCGTCCTGAAAATATTGCGAAAAGTCGAGGAAGGAATCAACCCAGAATTAGAAATTGGACGCTTTTTGACCGATCGCAATTCAATCCAACACTACGCTCCAATTGCCGGAGCATTGGAATATCAGACAGCAGGAAAACAAGTAATTACAGTTGGAATACTGCAAAAATTAATCCCCGATAGCAGGGACGCTTGGTCTTATACATTAGACACACTACGCAACTATTTCGAGCAAGTAATGGCAGTAGAAGCCAAGTATTCCGGCGAGAGTTTCTCTACCTCACCAGAAAATTATTTGCCAAGTGCTTTGACTCGACATATGCAGCGACAATCAAACTCGTTAGTAGCTGATTTGTCCCTAGAAATTCCCGCATTAGCTCGCGAGCTCATCGGCTCTTACTTAGCATCAGCCGAACTTTTAGGTCAGCGGACAGCCGAACTTCACCTCGCCTTAGCTTCAGACACAGAAAACCCCGCTTTCGCTCCAGAAAACTTCACCTCATATTACCAGCGTTCCATCTATCAACACATGAGAAATCTGGCAGGAAGAACTTTGCTACTACTGAAAAAGCGGCTGTCCAAACTACCGCCAGAAACGCAAAAACTTGCCCAAAATCTGCTTAACCGCGAAGAGTTGCTGATGGATCGTTTCAAGTCGATTTTGAACTTGAGAATTACCACAGATAGAATTCGCTGTCATGGAGACTTTCATTTCGGACAAGTTCTTTATACAGGCAAAGACTTCGTAATAATTGATTTCGGAGGAGAACGAAATCGACCGTTAAGCGAGCGGCGAATGAAGAGATCGCCCCTGCGAGATGTTGCGGGAATGCTGCAATCTTTCAATTATGCTGTTACTTTGGCACTCCGCAATGAAGTAGAAAGTGGCATGATTCGCCCTGAAAATCTCCAGGAGATGGAGCAGTGGGCGAGTGTTTGGCATCGCTGGGTTAGCCTAACTTTTGTGAATAGCTATTTGGACACAGCCGGCGATGCAAATTTCTTGCCCAAATCTATACCGGAACTACAAGTTTTGTTGGATGCTTACATTTTGGAAAAAGCGGTTTCCGAGCTGGCTTACGAACTCAATTACCGCTTGGATTGGGCAGAAATTCCGCTCCAACGGATTCTACAATTGCTAAAATTTAATGGCAAACAGTAGCTTTTGTGTATTAAGTAGGGTGCTCTTCGGCGCACCTTACATCATTGCGGTTACACTCAGACATGATATAGAGGAGACGGCAGTGCCGTGTCCCTACGGCGATCAATTGTAGGGACACGACACTGCCGTGTCCTCCGTTTATATCAAATCCCATGCCATCGAATTTGATATTACCCACAGTCAGGGCACTGAAGATGCCGTTTCCTTACAATAATTAATCGGGCGATGATTACATCTCTCGCTAGCATCCACGATTATTTTGAGGTAGGGAAACGGCACTGCCGTCTCCTCCATTGTTCCTAGAAGAGAAGATGGTAATTAACCAGATTTCGGATTACTTCAAATAAAGAGATGCTTGATATACCACTTGTTCTTGATGAGTTAACAAAGTGCAATCAGAAAGCGGGTAAGCCACACAAGTAACAGCGTAGCCAGCTTGCAATTCTGACGGCTTCAAAAACTTTTGTTCGCTTTGGTCGATTTTGCCGCTCAGCAGTTTGACAACGCAGGCAGAACACTCTCCTTGCTTGCATCCATTGGGGAGTCGAATACCTGCGGCTTCTGCCATATCTAGGATATACTGGTCGTCTGGTACGGCGATCGTGCGATCGAGCGATCGTTCCTGATTCACCAACCGAACTTGATAAACTGCCATTTTTTCCTTATGCCTCGCGAAAGGGCGGGTTTACGATGCTATTAGTCCTACCAAATATTTAGGGTAAAACCCGCCCCTACACCTAGAAAGGGCGGATTTATATAGTGTATATTTAGACAAGTGCCTGTTGATAATCCAGATTTTCATCTAGATAAATAGCTCGAATATCCTCCGGCAAATTAGATTCTAAAGTTTGATATCCTTTTTGCAACAAAGCCTTTACCTGAGCCGGCGAAATAGCTTCACCTTCAGCTTGCAAATAAGCCGCAATTCGAGTTTCGCTCCAGCGAAAAGTTTGAGCCATCAACACGACTAAACGCGGCAACGGCGCTAACAATTCTAAAGCTTGTCTGACATAGCACCACAAAGGAGGCGGAGCTGATTGTAAAGAGTAGTGAATCGTCTCAACAGGAGGCAATTCAGCTTGATTGATGCAGACAGCGGTGACATTAATCAGCCAGTTTTGGAGGTTGAGATTGCTGTCATCAGAGTCTTGGACTTCGCGACGCAAATCGAGGCCCCGGAGCTCGTGATAGATGTGCTGCCAGGTGTGGGCGAAGAGGTAATCGCCTTGTACGGGCGATCGTACGGAATGACGAATCAGAGAGTGTACAATTTGAGCGTAGCGGCAAAAAATCGCGGTAAAGTATCTACCCTGATCGGGATAGTTTTGAAACAGCGTTAATAATTCCTGATCGCTGTGATGGAACAGGGATGTTACCACAGGATGGTTGAGTTCGGAAAAAACAGGTGCTTGCACAATTGTTCTCTAAAGGTTTTGGGAATAAATGCTGTTGCAGCACGATTCTACACTACCATATACATTTGATGCAAGTGCTGAAAAACTGTTGATATTTAAGTCAATTTAATTATATAATAGAGTTGTAGGTGATGCTGAATCAATCTAAATTGATACATATAAACTCTATGTATCCAGCGCACCTCAAAAGATAATTAGTTGTTTCAAGGGTCAAGTGTTTCTATGTCTAGCATTAATACTGGTATCGAATGGACGGACAGAACATGGAATCCAACAACTGGCTGCGATAAAGTCAGTCCGGGATGCACTCATTGTTATGCAGAAGCATTAACAAAAAGGTTTCACACTAATTTCCCTAATGGGTTTACTTTTCAAGAACACCCAAAGCGTTTGAACGAACCTAGAGGTTGGCGAAAGCCTAGTCGTATCTTTGTTAATTCAATGAGCGATTTGTTCCATGAAGATATTTCTCTTGATTTTTTGAAACAAGTCTTTGATGTAATGCGTGAAACTCCTCACCACATTTATCAAATCCTTACAAAGCGAGATAAACGTTTAGAAGAGTTAGCTTCTCAGCTTGAATGGTCTGATAATATTTGGATGGGCGTATCTGTCGAGAATCAAAATTATGTTCATCGTGTGGATTCTTTGCGAAAAGTCAATGCAAAAGTACGCTTTTTATCCTGCGAACCACTTTTAGGGCCTTTGCAACTTGATTTAAACGGAATTCACTGGGTAATAGTTGGTGGAGAATCGGGACAAAAACACCGTCCGATGCAAGCAGAATGGGCTCAAAGTATTCGAGATCAGTGTCAGGATGCTGAAGTCGCGTTTTTCTTCAAGCAATGGGGAGGTAGAACACCTAAAGCTGCTGGGAGACTTCTGGATGATAAAATTTGGGATGAGATGCCGGAAGCATGGGATAAACATCAAAGGCAATTCAAGGGCTACACTTTCAAGATGAGTCGTAACTCAAATAAAGTAGTATCACCTACTTTGGTGAAAATGTAACTTTCACATTCTCTCCAAATGTAATTTCTCCTTTGTACTTCCTTCGTTTACTGGCTGGTGGATCTGCTATGATTTTACCCTGTTGTTCTAGTTTCCGCAGAGATTCCTTGTAATTTTTACTAATGTAACGTTTGCCAACATTATGCCGATTATAAATTTCTTCCATTGTCAGTGTTTGACCAGCAAACTCATGCAATAGCATATTTTCTAAATCGTCAAGTGGTCGTGATAGCTCGAAAAGCAAAGGTTGATATTGTGTGGCTGAATTATACTCAAACAACGGTACACCTTGCTCTGTACTAGAGCTTTCCTTTGCCATGATTTCTTTCATGATTGAGTAACCACGGACATTCTTAGAAACAAAAATTAGATGGTGGCTAGTTCTGGTTCCTGTATCTGTTTTAAAACAAAATGGAAGAACGTAATTGCCACCTATTTCTTTGAGAGCCTGGGAAATCCCCTCTACAATAACTAACTCTCGCTCATACGGTTTCTTCAACTTTAGTTGTTCTCGAAGCGCATTAGCTCGCTCTTGACCAAATAGAGAGTCCATGTGTTTGTCTACAGAAGAGTTAGGCAATCCCATATTTACTCTATTGTAGTTAAAGAAAAATATACAATCACAACCCCAATCTTTGATGACCGCTCCGATTAGCGCAAGTGACAAGCCTTTATAACCCCAAGGATCGATAAAAAATAGCGTAGGAATCTTATTGATTTGTTTAATTGCTTGAACAATTTCTTCTCCAACCTCCTTGTTTAAAAGTATTGGCTTATGGGTTAACCTGCTTATATCTGGGATGGATTCTATAGCCTGCTGAAGAGACTGAGTATTATCTGAGTCCTTATCATTAAACAAGGTTACTAGCATTTGTGACATATCTGGATCAGCAATAGCACGTTCCAAGATAAGTAATGGAGTAGACTTGGAACCGTCTTTATAGCGACCTGGCCCAGAGAACAAATCAATATAGGCAATTTTATTACTCCATTTTTTGGCTGTGGGTATAATTACCTTTGCCCACGCCCAAAAGTATTTAGCAACTATTTCTGATTTTACTAAAGAATTATCTCTGGACTCATCAAAGAAAGAACTATCAGCCATCACAGTCACCTCTATAATTTAGTTGATTTTATTGGTGTTACACAATAGTACCATAACCTCCGCCCCCCGGAGTCTCAATAACAAACACATCCCCAGCCTGCATTTCCACACTCGCCGTACTCCCCAATTCCTCAACATTTCCATCCACACGTTCAACATAATTCCGCCCTACTTTCCCCGCTTCACCCCCATCCAAACCGCAGGGAGAAATCACCCGCCGCCCCGACAAAATTCCCGCCGTCAGATCCTCCAGAAATCGCACTCGCCGCACCACTCCATTACCACCGCAATGATATCCATTCCCCCCGCTATTAGCCCGGATTGCAAAACTTTCTAACAGCACCGGAAACCGCCATTCTAATACCTCTGGATCGGTTAAACGCGAATTAGTCATGTGAGTTTGTACCGCATCAGTGCCGTCGAAATTTGCACCAGCACCCGAACCGCCGCAAATTGTTTCATAATATTGATAGCGGTGATCGCCAAATGTGAAATTATTCATGGTGCCCTGAGAAGATGCGATCGCACCCAACGCACAATACAAAGCATCCGTAATATTCTGCGAAGTTTCCACATTTCCCGCCACCACAGCCGCCGGATAGCGCGGATTCAGCATACAGCCAGCCGGATTGACAATTTCCAGAGGCTTCAAACAGCCAGCATTCAGAGGGATATCGTCATCTACCAAAGTGCGGAAAACATACAACACAGCCGCTTTACACACCGCAGCCGGAGCATTAAAATTGTTGAATTGCTGGGGAGAAGTGCCAGTAAAATCTATTTTCGCACTGCGCGCTGACTGATTAATTGTAATAGCTACCTTAATCTGTCCGCCGCTATCCATCGGATAAGTAAACTCGCCATCAGTCAAAACCTCAATGACTCGGCGCACAGATTCTTCAGCATTATCTTGCACAAAACCCATATAAGCTTGTACTGTTTCCAAGCCGTAATGTTCTACCATCTTGAGAAGTTCTGCTAAGCCGCGATTGTTGGCGGCAATTTGCGCGTGCAAGTCGGCGATATTTTGTGCGACATTGCGAACCGGAAAATCCCCGGCTGTGAGGGTTTGTAGTAATTCTGTTTCTCGGAATTTGCCCTCGCTAACTAACTGAAAATTGTCAAACAATACGCCTTCTTCAGTTACAATCTTACTATTCGGAGGCATGGAACCGGGAGTGATGCCGCCGATGTCGGCGTGGTGTCCCCGCGAGGCCACATAAAACAAAGGAAGCGAGGAATCACGATCGAATACTGGAGTAATTACGGTGATATCTGGTAAGTGTGTCCCGCCATTATAGGGATTGTTAGAAACATAAACATCTCCCGGTTTAATTGTATTGCTTTGTGCTAGAATTAAAGCTGAAACGCTTTCGCTCATCGAACCGAGATGCACGGGAATGTGCGGCGCGTTGGCAACTAATTGCCCGTTGGCATCGAAGATTGCACAGGAAAAGTCGAGGCGTTCTTTGATGTTGACGGAGGAACTTGTGTTTTGCAATGTGACGCCCATTTGTTCGGCGATGGCGCGAAACAAGTTATTGAAAATTTCTAGCAAAACTGGATCTGATTTAACCGCAGATGAATGGGTGTTAACTGCATTCATCTGTGTGGATCTGCGGTTCAAAATTAAGTCGTTATTTTTGGTAATCTCACCTTCCCAACCTGGTTCTATAATATTAGTTCCAGTTGCTTCGACAATCATCGCCGGGCCGGTAATGCGATCGCCCGATCGCAAATCGTGTCTTTGATAGACAGGCGTTTCCCGCCATTCACCAGCAACATACATTTGTACAGTGGAAATTGGGGACACAGGCAAGATGCCTGTGCCACAAGATGGGGAATTTGTTGATGCTTCAGCCACAGGCAAGATGCCTGTGCCACAAGAAGAGAGATTTGTAGAATTATTGGACACAGGTAAGATGCCTGTGCCACAAGATGGGGGATTTGTAGAATGATCCAGTACATCCATTGTTTCTACAACTTCTACAGAAACTGCTTCTACAATTAGTGCTTTTTCCGGCATCAGAAAACTGTACCGCTGTCGATGCGCTGCTTCAAAATCTGCCTGCATCTCCTCCACACTCCCAGCAAAATTCACCATTAAAACCGAATCGCTTCCCTGATATTTGAGATGCAGCTTCCTAATAATTAAAACCTCTTTCTCTCCCTCTGTGTCCTCTGCGCCTCTGCGGTTCAATTCCCTCTTTCCCTCCGCTTCCAATTCCGCTAAAATATTATCCAAATCCGCAATTAATTCGGCAGTTAATAATTGCTCGATCGCCCTTTCGCGCATAGCCCGCACATCAGCCAAACCCATACCGTAAGCGGATAACACCCCCGCGTAGGGATGAATAAACACCCGTTTCATGCCCAAACTATCGGCGATCGCACAAGCGTGTTGGCCGCCCGCACCGCCGAAACAGCACAGTGTATACTCGGAAACGTCATAACCGCGCTGAAGCGACATTTTTTTGACCGCATTAGCCATCTTTTCCACGGCGATCGCCAAAAACCCCTCCGCCACCTGTTCCGCCGTCTTCTCGCCCCCAATTTCCCCCGCTAACTGCACAAATTTTTGCTTAACTACGTCAGGGGCGATCGGCAAATCTCCCTGCAATCCAAACACCTTCGGGAAAAAAGCCGGTTGAATTTTGCCCAACATCACATTACAATCAGTCACAGTCAAAGGGCCGCCCTTTCGATAGCAAGCAGGGCCTGGATTTGCGCCCGCAGACTCCGGCCCAACACGGTAGCGCGCCCCGTCAAAAAAGACGATCGAACCGCCACCGGCTGCTACAGTGTGAATTGCCATCACGGGCGATCGCAATCTCACCCCTGCAATTTCCGTCTCAAATTCGCGTTCATATTCGCCGTTAAAATGGGCAACATCTGTCGAAGTTCCGCCCATATCAAAGGTAATAATTTTGTCAAAACCAGCCTTTTTACTGGTTTGAACTGCACCGACAATTCCCCCAGCCGGGCCGGATAAAATACTGTTTTTGCCTTGAAATTGGGCGGCATCTACTAAGCCGCCGTTTGACTGCATAAACATTAATTGGGGGAATGGGGAATTGGTAATCGGTAATTGGGAATTGGTAGATTTGTCGGGGTTTAATTCCCTAGTGATTTGGTCAACATAACGTCGCAAAATAGGAGATAAATAAGCATCAACAACCGCAGTATCTCCTCGCGAAACCAATTTCATCAGCGGGCTGACTTCGTGAGATACTGATATTTGAGTAAAACCAATTTTTTTAGCTATTTCAGCAACTTGTTTTTCGTGATCCGAATAGCGGTAGCCGTGCATAAAGACGATCGCACAACTGCGAATTCCGTCATCGTAGGCTTGCTGCAAAAACGGGATAAACTCAGGATTGACAGCAGTTAACTCCTCACCTTGGGCACTGTAGCGTTCTGTAACCTCAATAACGCAATCGTACAACATCTCTGGCAAAACAATGTGCCGGGCGAAGATATTCGGGCGGTTTTGGTAGCCAATTCTCAGCGCATCGCCGAAACCTTTGGTAATTATCAGGATTGTACGATCGCCCTTACGTTCAAGTAAAGCATTTGTCGCCACCGTCGTCCCCATTTTAATCGCTGAAATCGTCCCCGCTGGTATCGATTCCCCCGCCGCAATCCCCAAAATATCGCGAATTCCTTGCACTGCTGCGTCGGTGTAGCGATCGGGATTTTCCGACAGCAACTTGTGAATAACTAACGTACCGTCGGGCTTTTGGGCTACTATATCAGTAAAAGTACCGCCGCGATCGATCCAAAATTGCCACGAAGTGCGATCGGGAAAATCAGTATTCATATCTTCTTTTTTCATCTTCTTCCTTCTTCCTTCGCGCCCTTCGCGCCTTCGCGGTTCATTAAAAAAAATCTATATATACCGAATAGCATCAACCAACCCCCCACAAACACCAGCCAAAAAATCCAAATCCAAAGTCTCAATCTTATCACTCGGTTGATGATAGTGCGGATTCCGCATATTAGCCGTATCCGTCACCATAATCGCCGGATAACCATTATCCCAAAAAGGAACATGATCGCTGCGGCGAGTATCCGGTACAATTAAACCTCGATTCGGCACCGGCAACCACTCGCAGGGCTGGCCAGATTTGCGGATATTTCGGCTCAAAGTAATCATATCTGAAACAGTCCGCAAGTTTCCAATTAAAGCAATAAAATTGCCACAATTTGGATAAAAATATTTCAAGCCAGCGGGATAGCTTTGCGAATTGGGATTGTTGTTGCAATAACCCAACATTTCCAAAGAAATCATCAACCGAATTGACTGTTGCTGTTGCTTGTATTTTGCAGCATGATGACTGCTTCCAAAATAACCGTATTCTTCCATATCGAAGGCGACTAATTGCACTGGATATTTCAGGGGACGAGAAGCAAATTCTGCCGCCAATTCCAGCAAAACAGCCACTCCTGTAGCATTATCATCAGCCCCGGGCGTCCCGGGTACAGTATCGTAATGAGCACCTATAATAATCGGCAAATTATCTTGCTTCTTTTCTTGCTTCCCCCCCTTACCAAGGGGGGGATTGAGGGGGGGTAAATCCAAGATAAAATTGTGATGAATTCGCCCCCGCACCGCAAAATCGTCGATTTCTACGGTTCCCCACTGTCCCAACTCTTCGCGAATGTATTGCTGCACATAGAAGTGCCCTGCTGATGCGAGGTATGGATTGCGATCGCGTACAATTTGAATTAGGTGGCTGTGCAGGCGTTCCTTGAGATCCATGCGATCGCAAATATAATGAGTCAACTAAGATTATAGGGGATTGAATGATGATTAAAGAAGTCAGAATCCAAAATTACAAGTCTATTCAAAAGCTGAAGCTGGAATTAGGACGAGTCACCGTACTGATTGGCGAAAATGGCTGCGGTAAGAGCAATATTTTGGAGGCGATCGCCCTGGCTTCGGCGGCTGCTAGTGATAAACTGGATAATGAGTTCCTTGCTGCACGGGGAATTCGGGTGACAGAACCTCGATTTATGCGATCGGCTTTTGAAAAGGATAATCTTACTAAAGATATTAGCATTGAATTAAGAGAGAATGATAAAGAACAATTTAGTTGTATTTTACAAAATGATAATTCTCCCTATTCTCAGTGGGTTAGTAAAAACTTCTTTGCTGATTCTGAATACTCTCTAAAAGATGCCATTAATTTGCTTATTCAAAAACATGGGGGAAGAGAAAAATTAAAATCTCTATTAGAAGAAGAAACGGAACTTTCAGAACAAGTATTCTCAAACTTCAAAAAAGATGCCGAATCATTCATTCCAATACTTCACTTAAATGAATTTATAATTTACTCCCCTGAAAACCCAGCTTTACGAACTTTTGAAAAAGAAGGACAAATTCAACCGTTAGGCATTAATGGTGAAGGCTTGTTTAAACTTATAAATGTCTTGAATGCAGACAACCCAGATAAACTCAATCAAATCAAAGAAAAGTTGCAATTGATAGATTGGTTTAAAGATTTTGAAGTTCCTCAAAATTTATCAGCGATGCAAACTTCTCTCCAAATCACAGATAGATACTTAGATACAGATTTAAGTTACTTTGACCAAAAAAGCTCGAATGAAGGCTTTTTGTTTTTACTATTTTACTTTACCTTGTTCATCAGCGAACTCACGCCTAAATTTTTTGCAATTGATAACATTGACGCTTCCCTAAATCCTCGATTGTGTCGCCGATTAATCGAAGAATTAGTCGAACTTGCAAAAAAGAATGATAAACAAGTCATCTTAACAACTCACAACCCGGCAGTTTTGGACGGTTTGGATTTAGATGATGACGAACAGCGGCTGTTTGTGATCTACCGCAGTCAATTAGGGCATACTAAAGCAATACGCATTCTCAAACCTAAACCTTTGGAGGGGCAAGAACCTGTATCATTATCAGAGGCATTTTTGAGAGGCTATATCGGCGGACTTCCTGAAAATTTTTAATATGATTAAGTTTGGATTGATTACAGAAAGACATACTGACCAGATTGTTATTAAGAGTATTTTAGCTGGATATTTCAACAGATCCGATCTAGTTATCAGACCACTGCAACCAGAAATAGATAAAGACAAAAATCCTGGTGGTTGGACTCTAGTTTTTGATTATTGCAGGTCAAAAAAGTTTCGAGAATCATTTCAATCTAATGAGTATATCATTATTCAAATAGATACTGATGTTTTGGTGGATTCAGAAAATTCTAATTACAATGTTCCCAGTCGAGATGAAAATGGCAATAAATTTACTATTCAGCAGTTGATTGAAAAAGTTATTGATAAATTCAGAGATGTGATAGGTGAGGAATTTTACGATAAATATCAACAGCGA
Organism: Oscillatoriales cyanobacterium PMM_0080; assembly: GCA_949127775.1. GTDB lineage: Bacteria > Cyanobacteriota > Cyanobacteriia > Cyanobacteriales > Microcoleaceae > Microcoleus. The sequence continues at coordinate 54,769 of CASBQF010000094.1, read as the reverse complement.
ATCGTGTTGGCAATTTCGGTTGACTCTATTGAGTGTTGGCTACTCCCATTGTATTATACAGACAATAGAAAATCTAAATCTCAAAAATGTCTCGACACATTAAATCAGGCACTTTCCAAAAAACACAATTTTACAATTGACGCTAAAAAATCCGAATATTATCGAGAAATTGCCAAACAATATGGCAAGCATAAAGTTTTAATGAAGCATTACCAAGATAATCCTAGTCTGAAAGTTTTTATAGAAGAGATTGAGAGTAGAAACATTCAAATTTTTGAAGAGGATGACTGGTAACGATCCAGATTTATATGTCGTATAATAGAAAATGATTTAAGAGTTAACTAATTCTCCCCATAGGCATTCTCAATCCCATGAAATACGGACACGGCAGTGCCGTTTCCCTACCCAATTCCCTCGCATGAAATACGGACACGGCAGTGCCGTTTCCCTACCCAATTCCCTAAACCTCAGACTCTAATTCTGTAGCCCGCACTTGTACGGGAAATTCAACTGTATTCAATTCAGACGATTCTAATAACTGCACTTCCTCTTCCGAATTCGCTGCACCATTCCGCCCTTTCCCCAATTTCTCAGCCAAAGTATCCCGCTGATTAATTAAATAAATACTCACCAACGTCAGCCCGACTCCCATCGATTGCAGCGGATTCAGCACTTCACCCAAAAACAAATTGCCGAACAGTAAGGCAAAAATTGGTGTTAAAAATGTTAGAGAACTTAAACTGGTGAGACTGCCATTTGAAGCAAAGTAAAAGAACAAACCGTAGGCGATCGCACTTCCGAACACTGTAGAATAACCTAACGCCATCCAACCCGAAAAATCGATATTGACAAACTGCTCAGATTCAGTAGCCGCCGAAACTGCCAACAACGGCAAACCGCCCAAAATCATGTGCCAGCCCGTCGCCACAATCGGGTCAACATAGCGGCAAACCCAGCGCACCAAAACCGTACCCACAGCCATCGACAAAGCCGCCAACAGCATCAACCATTCTCCACCCTGAAATAAATCTCCGATATCAGCAGAAAGCTGCGCATTTTCAGGATGAAACAGCCCCAAAATAAAGCCATCTGGCAACCCGATTAAACTGATGCCCAGAATGCCAATAACTAAGCCCAACCAGCCCCAAAAACCTATTTTTTCTTGAAACAGCCACAAACACAAAATTGCCACTGCTAGCGGCTGAGAGTCAATCATCACCGAACCCAAACCCGCGCCGGTTCTAGCCAAACCTTCTGCTAAAAAGCCTTGAAACAAAGTGCCGTCAACTAGGGCAAACAGCGAAATCCACAGCCAAGCTTTCCAACCTTGTGGTTGTTGTTTTCCCATCAAAGCCGCCGCCAGCAATACCAACACGCCCGCAGGTATCAAACGCACGACAGCGACAAACAGCGGAGTCGTGTGGGGCATGACTCCTTTCATGGCTACCATCGCGGTTCCCCACAGGAAAAACGGCGCAATTAGCAACAATGGCGCGAAAGGCAGTTTTGAATCGGTAAGTTTTAGCTGCATGGGTAGGGCTCCAGATGATTGATGAGAGTGGCTCTCGTGGGGATGATGTAGTTTTGTTAAGCAATTTTTACAATTATATATCGGTGTTGTTCACGATCGCACGAGTAGCCAGAAACCGGGTTTTTTCACCCAGATATTTGCCTCAAACCCTTAATCTCTCGAAAAAACCCGGTTTCTTCAGTCTCGCGAGTGGCCCTCTTCCCTCTGAAAACCGTCAACTGTCAACTGTCAACCCTTCGACTACGCTCAGGGCAAGCTGTCAACTGTCAACTCTTCCTTCAGATAAGGCACACTATAACTTAGCTACAAAATTTCACATTGCCTGTAAACTGCCCATGATTTGGCCATTCAAGCCCCGCTACCGCAAACAAATCGCTCGCATCGAAGTCACCGGCGCCATTGCCGGAGATACCCGCAAACGAGTTCTAGAAGCCCTCAAAACTGTTGAGGAACGGAAGTTTCCCGCTTTGCTGCTACGGATAGACTCTCCCGGCGGCACTGTTGGCGATTCCCAGGAAATCTACAGCGCCCTGAAGCGCTTGAGCGAAAAAGTTAAAATTGTTGCCAGTTTTGGCAATATCTCGGCTTCTGGAGGTGTTTACATCGGTATGGGAGCCGAATATATTGTTGCCAATCCCGGTACAATTACCGGTAGTATTGGCGTGATTATCCGGGGCAATAATCTAGAACGGCTATTGGAAAAGGTAGGTGTTTCTTTTCAGGTGATTAAATCTGGCCCATACAAAGATATCTTGGCATTCGATCGCGAATTAACCGAACCAGAACAGCAAATTCTGCAAGATTTGATCGACACCAGCTATCAGCAGTTCGTAGAAACCGTTGCCGAAGCCCGGAAACTCACCGTTGAGAAAGTTAAAAGTTTTGCCGACGGCCGTGTTTTCACAGGGCAGCAAGCCTTAGAATTGGGTTTGGTCGATCGACTAGGAACAGAAGAGGACGCTCGCCGCTGGACGGCGGAACTCGCTGGACTTGACCCGGAAAAAACCGAGTCCTGCACTCTGGAAAAATCAAAACCTTTCCTAAATCGCATCTTGGGGAGTAGTCTGGATACATCCGGACTTTCGGCTTACAAAAGTTGGCTGGAATTTGAGATGACGAGTAGCGGTTTACCGCTGTGGTTGTATCGTTCGTGATTAAATAAATTAGTCATTCGTTATTGGTTATTGGTTATTGGTTATTGGTTATTGGTTATTGGTTATTGGTTGTTGGTTATTGGTTATTAGTTATTGGTTGTTGGTTATTGGTTGTTGGTTATTGACAAACCAACAAATAACAAGTAACCCAACGACTGCGTTTATCCTGAGCGAAGCGTCGCCCTGAGCGGAGTCGAAGGATCGAAGGGCTCACGCCAACGCAAATAACAAATAACAAATAACAAATAACAAGTAACAAATAACCAGTAACAAATAACCAGTAACAAATAACCAATAACCATTGACAACTGACAACTGACAAAACATGGAGAATATTTGCGTGGAATGGCAAGTGCGGGCGATTCGTGGAGCAACAACTGCTAGCGATAATTCGGTGGCAGCAATTCGAGAAGCAGTGAGAGAATTATTAGATGAATTAGAAGGGAAAAATGATATAAATCCAGATTTAATTATTAGTGCTACGTTTTCTGCTACTCGCGATTTAGATGCTGTGTTTCCGGCTGCGATCGCCCGCGAACGTCCTCACTGGTGTAATGTTCCTTTGTTGGATGTCCAGCAAATGCACGTTGAGGGTTCTTTGCCGCGCTGCATTCGATTTTTAATTCACGTTAATTGGCCGGCACACATTGAAATTTATCATCCTTATTTGCGGGGAGCTCAAAATTTGCGGCCGGATTGGAATTTAGCGGTGGCGGTGGCTGGGGAAAAGTAGACTGCGGTTGTGAAGGTCGATCGCCCGGACAACTCACAAAGGGCGATCGACCTAACAATTCTCTCACCAGCGCGTTATGGATTGTCATCTTTCTGCTAGTTTCTGTTAGTTCCCGTGGGCGATCGCTTTTTTTGTTCGTAAGGGCGATCTTCTTTACCATCTCAACCAAATACGAATATATTTACCTGCACATCAGATGCACTCAATAAAACAGCTATCATTAGATCCAGACAAAACTTTAATATTCAACATGACTAATTCTCCTAGATTTCAAATGCGACTATCAACCCGCATCTTTCTGAGTATCCTGGGCGTAACTTTGCTAGTTTGGATTCTCAGAGGTGTTGGCCTCTTAACATTCCTTCCTGGTGCTGTTATTTGGATACTAATTTTTCTGTCTTTTGTTGCGGGTATCTTGAATACTTTAATCCGCAGATAGTTAATAATATTTCGCTGACGGTTGTTATTACCAATAGATATATCCAGGAAAGCAGGTTTTGAACAGGCAGGATGCCTGTTCTACAATAATTATTTGAGAGGTCTAATGCCCAATGCCCAATGCCCAATTACCAATGCCCATTATTTGAGTTTCATTGCTTTCCCAATAGTCACATTCAACTGAGCGCCAATCAGCATCACCAAACAACAAAGATAGAGCCACAATAGCAAAACAATAAAAGTGCCGATCGTCCCATAAGTCCAAGTATAATTTCCCAAATGCAAAACGTAGAAGCGAAAAAAAGCTGAAATCAGCGCCCACAAAACAGCCGCAAAAACAGCACCAGAAAAAATCGGAATGTCTCGTTGGTGTCGGCTTGGGCCGTAACGGTAAATGAAGGCAAAGGTGACAGATATAATTCCCAAAGAACTAGGCCAGCGCCACAGCCGCCAAATAGCTAATAGTTCTGACTCTAAAGGGCAACTTGTGGCGGGGAGCAAGCAATTTTTAACATCTTTTAAATTGCAATTAGCGACAGACTCCAGCAAACAACTCTGGCGCGCAATAGCTTGTACAATTAAATCGCTGAGAAATACTACGCCCGATGCTAGGATTAATAGTACGATCGTACCGATACTCAGTCCCAAAGAAATAAATTTTGCTTTCACAAAAGAGCGAGTCCGATCGCCCGGGATGTCATGGATGCGATCGAGTGCAGCCATTGCGGCGCTCATTACCCCAGAAAATGCCCATAGCGCTGCCACAAAACTGAGGGAAAATAGTTGCTGGTTGCGATATGAAAGGATTTCTTTGAGGGAACTACGAATCAAATTTCGCACGTCATCGGGTATAACTTCGCCCAAAAGACCGGCAATTTGATAAAGTGTGGATTGCAAAGGTTCAAATAGGCCGATCGCCGATAACACCGCCAACAGCCCCGGAAACAGCGCCAACATAGAATTGTAGGCCATTTCCGCAGATAACCCTGGCAACCGCTGCTCTCCTGCCTTCACGCACACCTCCTTGAGCGTGTCCCACGTCAAACACTGACAAAAAAGCCAAAACTGACCAAATTTCCGTTGAATTGCTCTCAGCAGCCTCAAAAGCGCCTTAAATAAAGCTAAAATCAGGTAACGCAACCAATAAAAAATATTCATAGTTCACAGGAAACGGGGCGAAAGATGAGGTAATATCAATTCCGGTTACAAATGATTGTTGACTATTGACTGTTTGAACAATATTGATGCAACCGGAAACGATATAACGTAAGTCGTTAATTAATTAAGGCATTATCAACTCGCAATTGCCAATTGCCAATTCCCAACTCCAAATCCCCCAATATAAAATCAATATTATGTCTCAGGATGTCAGACAGTGGTTAGATGAAATCAAGCGACTGCAACAGCAGTTAACAGAAATGACACGCGATCGCGACGAAGCCGGTGAAAGCGCAGCTCAGTGGCGCCAACTGTATAATACCGAAGCTGAGCAGCGACGGAATGATGCTAAATTAACTCAGCAAAGTATCGCTAATTTGGAAGCAAAAATCGAGGAATCCCAGAATTTTTCTCCCAATGTGTCTGAAGGTGACGAAGCTGGAATTGCTCGCCAGCAGGAAGTCGAACAATTGCAAACAGTTGATGAACTTAAAGCTAAATTAGTTGCGGTACTCGAAGAGCGCGATCGGGCTTTTGAACAAATCAAGCAGTTTGCTCAAGCCCTCAAACTAGAAGAAGCCCTCCACGCCGAAACTAGCAAAAATTTAACTAGCGCTCTCGGAGATGCTGTTGACTTGCTCACGAAAGCCAGAAATCCTGCTCCTGCAAAAACAGAAACAGTATATTCTATGGAAATAGTACCTGTGAACACGGAAAATTCAGAAAGTGCGTTAGCGAAGCCCTCGAAGAGGATCGAGATCCGCCACAATCAGGCCCAACTTCCGCCTTCTAAAAACCCGTTACTTGGTCTACCACCTTTTAGGGAGTAGGAGTTATAAATTCACGAATTTTCGGCATGGGGAGTACCCTCAGCAGGTGGGATTTATACCAAATCCGGGTTTTGCACTCCCGTTATTTTTTTCCTCGCCCGACGACACGAAAGTTTGTATAGACGCGGTTTCAAGAGACTGTTGGCGAATCAAGAAAGAGTGTCACCCCGTCATATCGTTTCCGGTAGCATCGGAATTATTAGGTGAAATTAGGAGACGGCAGTGCCGTATCCCTACGCCAGATTAATTGTAGGGACACGGCACTGCCGTCTCCTCGCTTGTCATTCCGGCGCAGCCGGATTTGATATCACCCCTCACCTTTGACGGGCAATTCATGAATTGCCCCTAAATTGAACCGGGACGATGGATTTAAATCCGTCAGGTTGGAAACCATGCTCCGTAGGGGCAATTCATGAATTGCCTTCACTTTGACTGCAATTAGGAGGCATTAATTTATCAACTTCTTGATGATTCCGCATCTACGGATTGTCTGCTAATTGATGTAACTGTGCTATATTCCCAGCTTGGATTTAGATTCAAAGTATTAAGAACCGCCGAAAAATCTTCCTCGTGCCGTACCAATCTACAGTCTTTAGATAGAGTTGAACCGAGCTAATTCTTAATACTATCGAGAACGAGTGATGCGCGAGGAAACTTCATGAAGGCAGAGATATCGGCAGTCTGGGCAAAGATTCAGAGCATGATCGACGGCTTGATTATCCTGTTGCCCAATATTGTGCTGGCGTTAATTGTTTTTGCAATTTTTTTCTTTTTGGGCAGGGCAATTAAGAGAGCGGTCAGGCGACTTACTCGCAACCACCACCAAGCACGAAATTTGGGGCTGGTGTTAGGACGGTTGGCGCAGGGTACGATCGTTCTAGTTGGTCTGTTTGTTGCTCTTTCGATTGTAATTCCCACATTTAAAGCGGGCGATTTGGTACAACTGCTGGGAATTAGCGGGGTGGCGATTGGTTTTGCCTTTCGCGATATCTTGCAAAACTTCTTAGCCGGTATCCTAATTTTGTTGACGGAACCGTTCCAAATCGATGACCAGATTGTGTTTAAAAATTTTGAGGGAACGGTAGAAAATATTGAGACTCGCGCTACCACAATCCGCACCTATGATGGTCGCCGGATTGTCATTCCCAATGCCGAACTGTTTACGAATTCGGTGACAGTGAATACTGCTTTTGATAAACGCCGTATGGAATACGATGTTGGTATTGGTTACGGTGACGATATTGACCACGCCAAGCAGTTAATACTGGAAGCATTGTACAGCGTAGATGAGGTTTTGAAAGATCCTGCACCCGATGTGCTGGTGGTTGAGCTAGCAGAAAGTAGCGTCAATATCCGCGTTCGGTGGTGGATTGCTCCGCCGCGCCGAATTGACGATTTGCGATCGCGCGACCAGGTAATTTCTGCTATTAAACAAAAGCTATACGTGGAAAACGGCATCGATTTGCCTTATCCCACGCGCCAAATCTTGTTTCACGACCAAACCGAAGAAACCGATGGCGATCGCTCCCTACAGCGCGAAGGATGGCCAGCGGGCAAAACTAAAATTCCTAAACCTCGCAGTATTGGCGGCTCTTTGCGAAAACTGGCCCCAGGACGATCGCAAACTGACCGCAACGGACAATCTTAACTGGATCGCAAGTCATGAAAAATGTCAAGTTGAACAAACTTTGGGATTCGCTGCACTCTAGCTACTGGTTTATCCCGACGTTGATGGCGGCGAGCTCAATAATTTTGGCCGAAGCAATGCTAACACTCGATCGCACAGGCAATACACCTAACTGGTGGTGGATTTACACCGGCGGAACAGATGGAGCGCGATCGCTGCTGTCATCGGTTGCGGGTTCAATGGTGAGCGTTGTCGCTACAGCTTTTTCCATTACTATTGTGGCGCTTCAGTTGGCGAGTTCAAATTTCGGCCCCCGATTGCTGCGCAATTTTATGCAGGATACCGGCAACCAAATCGTGCTCGGCACTTTCATTTCCACGTTTATTTATTGTTTGCTCGTACTGCGGACTATTCATGCTGAAGGAGATGGATACAGTCTTTTTGTGCCGCAACTCTCGGTTACAGTCGGTACGATGCTGGCAATTGCCAGTATGGGCGTGCTAATTTACTTTATCCATCACGCATCCACCATCATTCAAGCATCCCACGTTATTAATCATGTTAGCGAGGATTTAGACAAAACAATAGATAGGCTGTTCCCCGAAAAAATCGGGCATAGTGCAGCAAAAAAATCATGGCAAATCGGAGAAATTCCAGCCAACTTTGAAGAAGAAGCAAGCCCTGTTAAAGCCGCTGGCGATGGTTATCTGCAAGCAATTGATCATGATGAATTAATGAAAATTACCCGCAAGTACAATCTACTTGTCCGTGTGAAAACTCGACCGGGAAAGTTTATAATTAAGGGCAGCGATTTAGCGGTAGTTTTGCCGGGAACACGGGTCGATCGGGAACTTACTACTAAACTAATTAACGATGCGTTTATTCTAGGGAAGGAACGAACAGAGTATCAGGATGCAGAGTTTCCCATCAATCAATTAGTTGAAATTGCCTTGCGCGCGATTTCTCCTGCTGTCAACGATCCGTTTACTGCAATTCGGTGTATTGACAGATTGAGTGCTGGATTGTCTCGCATAGCGCAACGGAATTTTCCCTCGCCCTACCGCTACGATGGCGAACATAATTTGCGCGTCATCGTTGAAGTAGCGACTTTTGAAGGGTTAGTTAATAGTGCCTTTAACCAGATTCGACAGTACGCGTATACAGATGTGGCGGTAACAATTCGGTTGTTGGAAGCGATCGCTAGAATTGCTCCTTACACCCGCTACAATAAAGACCGAGCCGTACTTTTGCGTCATGCGGGTATGATTGAGCGCGGCAGTTTGGAAAAAATAACTGAGGAAGGCGATCGCGCTTCTATTATCCAGCGCTACGAAGCAGCAGCCAAAGTTTTAAAGCCAGAATAATCTTATGTCCGATCGCCTTCCTCGCAATCAAACACCTTTTGTACGCGCAAGTTCAACCCAACAACCGATCGTATAACTAAAGACAAAGAGGGAGAAGAGAAGAATCGAATTGAGCATAACTTTTTCCCTCTTCCCTCTTCCCTCTTCCTTCTTCCTTCCCTTCTAAAATCCCATCGCGCCAGCCACCGCATCCAAACTCGGAGCAACTCCCTGTTTAAAGTTGTTCTTGCTGTGATTAATCGCCGTATCCGGGTCTTTCAAACCGTTACCAGTGAGCACACAAACTACCGTTGCTCCCGTCGGAACTTGGTCTTTCACCTTCAGTAAACCGGCCACAGAAGCTGCACTCGCAGGTTCGCAGAAAATCCCTTCCTGTGATGCTAACAAACGGTAAGCATCCAGAATTTCTTCGTCGGTGACAGCACTAAAACTGCCGCGACTGGCTTCGGAAGCAGCAACAGCTTGATTCCAACTAGCAGGGTTCCCAATCCGAATCGCCGTCGCCAGAGTTTCTGGGTGCGACACCGGATGTCCCGTCACTAACGGTGCAGCCCCCGCCGCTTGAAATCCCATCATCCGTGGTAGCCGCGAACATTTTTTGGCTTGATGGTATTGACAAAAACCCATCCAGTATGCTGTGATATTCCCGGCATTTCCGACGGGAATGCACAGCCAGTCTGGGGCATCGCCCAAAGCGTCCACCACTTCAAAAGCTCCGGTTTTCTGGCCTTCCAAGCGGTAAGGATTTACGGAATTTACCAACGTCACGGGGTAATTGACGGCCATTTCTCGGACAATTTCTAAAGCCCGATCGAAATTACCGACAATCGAAATCACTTGGGCACCGTAAAGCAAAGCTTGGGCCAACTTGCCCAAAGCCACGTAACCTTCGGGAATCAACACAAAAGCGCGCATCCCCCCACGTCGGGCGTAAGCAGCCGCCGCTGCCGAAGTATTGCCCGTACTGGCGCAAATTACCGCCTCGGCACCAGCCTCCTTCGCCTTGGAAATCGCCATTGTCATCCCCCGGTCTTTGAAACTACCAGTGGGGTTGAGGCCGTCGTATTTGACCAAGACGCGCACATCTCTACCGATGAGAGCGGCGATCGCAGGTGCTGGAATCAGGGGAGTATTGCCTTCGTGGAGCGTCACTACGGGCGTGCTTTCAGTCACCGGCAAGTAGCGGCGATAAGCTTCGATCAAGCCCGGCCAGCCGTAGTTTTTCGGCTTCGCTGCGCGGGCAGTAGAGTTATGAGCAGAGTCAGTTACAGGTAAAATCAGGGTCACGATGTCAATGGTTTTAGGCAATGGCCGAGGAATTTACACCAATTTTAGCTCGATCGGTTAATTTGATGTTTAATACGATCGGTTCAGGTTAAAGTAACTTAATGGTGTGAATGTGTAGATATGTCTACTCAATTGCTAATGTCAAATAATTCCTCCACTCTTTCTAGGCCTCAAATCATCGCGAGCAATACCGAAATGGCTAGTTCTTCTACCCTATCGATCGGTTTTACCCGCAAAGTAGACTCGGTTAAGTGTCCGTACCAAGCCGACCAGCAAGTTAAGTTCCTGCACCTGCAAGCGGAAATCGACTCCTTGCTCCTGCAAGTGCAAACCCTCAAACAGCAACGCTCGATCGCTGGATTGTCGCCTCTCGACCCCATTTCTGGCAGCAACAGCAACTGTGCCGACAACAGCAGCTCATACTAATTGTGCTGCTCATGTCTTATCGAAACTCAGGTTTTGCTACCCGCAGTCTTTTTGCCGAAAGTGCCAAAAAGTCCTAACTGCGGATAGCCCTAGCATTTGCAAAAACGCACCTGCCTAAAGCTCAACTCGTCTGCCACTGGCTGACACGAGCTGATATTTTACTGCGCTTTTTTATAGCGCTAATCTTGTTAAGCCATCCACATGGCATACGGAGAGTCGAAATCAATTTATGACAGCATCGATCGAAAAACCACTAAATTTGACATCGGCAAGTGACACATCCAACTTGCGCCTCAAAGATATTCTCAAAACCCTCCCACGGGAAGTATTCGTCAAAAACCCCCGCAAAGCTTGGACAAAAGTCGTCATCAACGTTTTGCTAGTTGCCGTCGGTTACTGGGGCATAGCAATATCGCCTTCGTTTCTATTACCAGTAATGTGGATTTTCACAGGCACCGGATTAACCGGTTTTTTTGTGATCGGACACGACTGTGGACACCGCTCATTTGCTAACCGCCGCTGGGTAAACGATTTAGTCGGACATTTAGCATTTTTGCCATTGATGTTCCCGTTTCACGCATGGCGACACGGACACAATTATCACCACAAGCACACCAACAAAATCGGTGAAGACAATGCTTGGCAACCCATGACAGCAGACGATTACGCTGCTGCTCCCAAGGTTTTGCAAATAGCTTATAGTTTAATATTCGGTCGGATGTGGTGGATTGGCTCGATCGCCCATTGGGCCAAAGTCCACTTCATGTGGTGGCGCTTCAAAGGCAAACAACAACAAGAACAAGTCCGCTTTTCTGTGTTATTTGTTTTGATCGGTGCTGCGATCGTATTTCCCACATTAATTGCCACCACCGGCATCTGGGGATTCATCAAATTTTGGTTAATGCCCTGGATGGTTTACCATTTCTGGATGAGCACATTTACGATCGTTCATCACACAGCACCAGACATTTCATTCAAAGAAGCCTCAGAATGGAACGAAGCTCAAGCCCAACTATCAGGAACAGTTCACTGCGATTATCCCCGCTGGGTAGAGTTCCTGTGCCACGACATTAACGTCCACGTTCCCCACCACCTTTCAACAGCTATTCCCTGGTACAACTTGCGCCTAGCCCACAGTAGCTTGAAAGAAAATTGGCAATCACACCTCTATGAAACCGAGTTTTCTTGGGCTTTGATGGAGCGAATTGCCGACAACTGTCACCTGTACGATCCCGCCGGCGGTTATCAGACATTAGAAGCTTTTGAAGCTCAAACCAAATAGTTATTGGTTGTTGGTTATTGGTTATTGGTTATTTGCTACAAATGCCCAATAACCAATGACCAATTCGTAATGTTAGGCTTTCGTAAGGTGCGCAGTGCGCACCCTACCAAGAAATGTTAGACAAATCAAACATGACTTTCAATCCCAATAACTGCCGCAACGAAAGCGAAGTAGAAACCAAACTAATTGTCAGCTACCTACTGCCCAAGTTAGGCTATACACCCGACAATTGGCATCAAGAAATAGCATTTGGAAATATCCGCCTAGACTTCCTATCCTTCGCAACCCAAGTTCTCCCCATAGTCATCGATGCAGACTCGCCGATGAGTGTAGTAATTGAGGCGAAACATCCCAAGGAAAATTTAGATCGTCACATCAGAAAACTGAAGCGTTACTTGACCAGTTTAAGCATTCGCTACGGACTGATCACCAATGCTAAAGAAATTAGAATTTACGAAAGAATCGCCGATGATATTCAGCTAGTCTTTAAATGTGCTGGACAAGACATTGAAACTAAAATTGATGAAATTTACGCCTTAGTTGGCAGAGACAGTTTAAAACTTGTCAAAAACCCAGATAATCTCGAATTAGAAAATAGTAAAACTGACTTAATTACTCCTGAGTTAACTAGCGAATCACCACTACCGCAATATAATTCCGCCACCGCAGAACCCAATCATAATCAAATCTCAGAACTGGAAAATACACTGGAAACAGTGCCAATTAATACAGAAATTAAACCAGAAATTAAATTAGATATAATTTTTCAAACCCCAACTCAAAATATCATGAAAATCATTGCAGTCTACCACAATAAAGGCGGAGTCGGCAAAACTACAACAGTAGTCAATTTAGCCGCAGCCCTCAGCAAGCAAGGTAAAAGAGTCTTGGTGATAGACTTAGACAGCCAAGCCAATACAACATTTGCCACAGGCTTAGTCAAATTTGATGACGAAGAACAAGATGACTTAAAACAAAGCAATATTTTGCACATTTTGCAGTCAGAAGATTTCTACACAATAGCTGAAGTCGCAAGAAAATCTAATTTTTGCACTCCAGCCATAGATGTGATTCCTTCTCATATTGATTTAATGCAATATGAAACCGAACTCAATTCACTGGATTACAGTAGAATGATTCTGATTCAGAAATTAGCAGAAGTACAAGATCAATACGATATTGTACTGATTGATACGCCGCCATCTTTGAATTTTTATGCCAGAGTTGCCCTGATTGCATCCGATTATTTAATTATTCCTTCTGACTTAAAACCTTTTGCTAATCAAGGATTGATTAATGTTAAAGATTTTATCAAAAAAGTTAATGGATTCAAAAAACAAATTGGCAAAAATCCTCTACAGGTTTTAGGTGTACTTGCTTGTAAAATCTCAACTAATGGTAAATTTGTGCAGTATAGTTTGCCAAAACGGAGGGCGATAATTCCCCAACGCTACGGGATTGAAATCATGGAAAGTGTCATTTATGAAAGAGATGATTTTGCTAAGTGTGCAGAACAAACTCAGATGGTGGGAGATATGGAAATAGCCGATCCGATTTCGGTGCTCGATTTTAAGCCAGATTCACTCGCAGCCCAAGAATTTGAAGTCTTAGCGATGGAAGTATTGGAAAAAATAGGTAGTAAATAATGCAAAAGTTATCCCCGTCATTGGTAGCAGTAAAAAAGATTACATCGACAGTTCCCCGTGCCAATTTTGCCGATCGCGATTTAGAAAAAGTCGCACAACTAATTTTAGAATTAGGAGGATTGATCAACCCCATAATTCTCCGCCGCAACGGTATGGATGCCTACGAAATAGTAGACGGAGACTTTGAATACCACGCTGCTGCGAAAGCCAGGGAAATCAACCCTATGAAAGGTGAGACAATCGGAGCGTTTATTCTTGAACCAGAAAATGAAGAACTTCTCCTAGAGCAAGTTCAAGCGCTGAGGAAATCAGCCAAAACTGACAATTTACTTGAGAGTCCAGAAACCGAATTTTTTGACGAAGTATTTTCGTCACAGCCCGCAGATTCAATCAAAACCCCGGTTTCTTTCGTCGAATCATCCAGTTTAGAACAACGGCTAACAAATATTGAAGCCCAGTTTGCAAGTCAAATCAATGAATTAAAAGCTGAGTATGCCCGTGAAAAAAAGGTGTTAGCACAGAGTATACAAGATGTTGAAAACCGCATTTTAGAACAAGTATCTCTGTTAGTTGAAGCTGGGTTAGCCAACAGAATTAATCAGTTTAAACCAGAGTTGCTACCCGAAAAACAGGTGGTGGTAAAGGCGATACCAGAAGTTGAAAGCCTAACTTCCCAACCAATGTCGGTCTTGGAAGCACTCAATACCCTAGATGAATCTAAAATGTTGGCGAATTTTCAAGATGCTGGCTTGAAGTCTCCAGTAATCAAAAGAATCCTCAAAGAACGGGATGTGCAGCCGTTTGTGTCATTTACAACTGCGGTCAAACGTATTGATGGGTTAACCGACAAAACTATGATTAAAATGATTGACAAGTGGCAAAAATACTCATAATATCAATTCCGGCTGCACGAGATAGGTAGGACACGGCAGTGCCGTCTCCCTACCCCAAAATAATATTGTAGGAACACGGCAATGTCGTATCCTAATTTTTAACAAAAGTAAAGATCGGTAAAAAAAATGTATACTTGTTGTCCCATAGCCAGTTAAACTCATCAGAGTGGCTTTTTTTGGGAATTGCAGTAACTTTTGTCGTTAGCGAAGCCCTCGAAGAGGATCGCCTGGGATGTCCTCCCACAGCAAGCCGCGTAGATGGTACATTGTTGCTGGATGAATTGCTGAAACCATTTCGAGGGATGATATTTTCTTTCTTCCTTCTTCCTTCGGCTATAAATACCTAAAATACCTAATTTTCATGACAAAAGAGGACTTGTAACAAGATGGAGCGATCGCAAGATCAAAACCGAATAGTTGAATATTTGCGGATTAAGCCAATTAGTCACAGCCAAATTTACACTTCGCAAATTGCCGTACCAGAGGATCAGCGGGGGGAAATTCCCCGCGAGCGTCGCGAAGCTCTCAGGAGAAGTCTCATCGAGCAAGGCAGCAATTTAATTCCTTTAATTGTACGCGGGACTGAAGCTTACAGCAACGAAGAAGAATATGAAGTTGTCTGTGGCTCAGATTGGTGTATTGTTGCCAAAGAACTCGGCATTGAGCAAATGTGGGCATGGGTTTTTGAAATGACCGACGAGGAAGTAGCTGCTGCTCAAGCAGAAATGGCACTTTTAGCTCCACAACAGACTCAAAAAACTGCGCAAATTGAAAATCTACTGCAACAATTTGAGCTATCATTTCAAAAAAAGGTAGAGAGTCTCACAAAACAAATAGAACAATCTGTTAAAAAAAATGAAGACCTGCTGAAAAAGCAAGTAAAAGCTCTAACTGAGCATAATTTCGTGAAGCGAAGCTATCCCGTAGGGAATCGCGATCAAATAGAACAGATTAAGCATCTAATCGAACAAATTGAAAAAACATTTCACGAAAAGGTAGATAAATTGGCTAAAAAAATTGAACAATCTGGCAGCGAGAGTTCTCCGAAATCTGCGGTGATTTCTGAGATAAATCTTGAAGGTGCGTTGAGACAGTTGGATGAACTGGAACAAGTGCTGTCAATAAAATTAGAGCGCACAGTCCAAATAATTAATCAGTTTGTGGCTGACTCGATCGCAGATGTTGAAAATGACCTAAAAAATCAAATCGCCACGCTCCGCAGCCAACTGGGAGCCGCTGCGATGCACTCAGAAATCCAGCCTGAGATGAAAAAGCAGCCGAAAACCCAGCGTCAGAAGCAGTCGAAGGCGCAGTCGAAACCTCAGCTACCGCAGTTGCAGTTAGAGTTGCCGTTTCCGCCCCAAGAGGAAGACGAAGATTACGATAGTTGTTCGTTGAGACGCTTAAAGGCGATCGGCAAAGAGCGGAAAGTGCGCAACTACGCCCGAATGAAACGACCAGAAATTCTGGCTGCTCTTAGAGATGCTGACGGCAAATAAAGCGTTCATTCAGTTGACAGTTGACAGTTGACAGTTGACAGTTGAAAACTACCTCTACCTAGAATGAAGAGGATTGAAGCAATGAATAGTCTTCTTTTAATTTTTCCCTCAAAGGGAGAGGGTTTAAACCAATTCTTTCTGGTAATTGTTAAGAGTTAAAACTAATTGTTTGGTGTTCGATCGCGCTTTTAGACAAAATGTGCGATCGCCCTTCTTTCCAGTTTTCCTGTATCTTAAGCTAGTTTAGGCGATCGCATATCCCGTATGTTGCCGAACGTGATACGGATGAAACCCTAAAACTATCATATCTTTAGGCACTCCTAATTCTACAAGTTCTGCGGTAATTCCCGTTTCTATACCGTCTTGTTGAATCCAGATTTTGCCGTCAATAATTTCTACATGAACGATACAATCGTGAATTCTTTGAGGCCCTTGCCAGCCTTCGTGCATCAGTAAAAAATTGTTTTGTTCGCGATCGACAATAACGCTACTTTTGATTTCTCCGTATCCGTAAGAAATCTGGGCGTAACTATCTAAGATATCGTGAATAAATTGGCGATATTCATCTAGTCTATCCATCTGACAATTGTCTCCTTTAATACTTCAAAAATTATTAATTTAAATCGTTTGTTTTCTAACAAAACCTGTCCGATAGGTTCGGAAAAAATTTGTGCATAAACTTCTGCACGGATGGCCAGATATATGATCCGTTCAGGTTCCGATCGCTTTAGGATATCTTCGTAGATAATATACTGTCCAACAGCTTCTTCTAAGTCATGAACTGGTGAAGGACTCACAAAACTTTTTACTTCTACAGCAATTTTACGACCTTGCTTTTCGGCAGCAAAGAGTTTTTCTGCACCCAAATCGACGCTAAGAGTACGTTTGCCAATTTTTAAGGGTAGGGGATCTTTGGTTATCGTCCAGCCATCTTTTTCTAGGGCTGTTCTGACATTATTGTGGTAGATGTCTTTTGCTGGCATATTTTAAGTTGAATTATCAACTGTTATCCTAAATATATAATAACATAATCCTTTTCAGAACTCATAGCCGATCGAGCAAAACTACTTATCGATCGAATTTCAATACCAATTAAGGATAATATTTCTTATAGTCCGAGCAAACAGGAGTCGCGACAGTCTACAGAATCTACCTATAAGTGATGACTAATCCTATCTACCCCGGCATAACTCTCAACAACCACTACCGCATCGTGCGCGAATTGGGACACGGCGGCTTCGGGCGCACCTACCTGGCTGAAGATGCCCACAGATTTAACGAACCCTGTGTTTTAAAAGAATTTGCGCCCCAAGTACAAGGGAGTTACGCCCTGCAAAAATCCGAGGAACTCTTCGAGAGGGAAGCCGGAGTCCTCTACAAGCTGCAACACAATCAAATCCCGCGCTTCCGCGAACTGTTTCGAGTCAGTATTATCGATCGAGGCTACCTATTTCTTGTCCAAGACTACGTGCCTGGCCAAACCTACCGCTTTTTGCTGGATGCCCGAAAACGTCAGGGTTTGCGGTTCATAGAAGCCGAAATCAATCAACTGCTGATCCAGATTTTACCAGTGCTCGAATACATCCACTCCTTGGGAGTGCTTCACCGCGACATCTCCCCGGACAACCTGATTCTACGCTTGTCTGACGGGATGCCGGTGCTGATTGACTTTGGCGGAGTCAAAGAAGTCGCAGCCACCGTAGAGTCTCTGTTTGCTGAGGGTAACAGCACTCCCGCCCCCGCGACTCGCATCGGCAAGCTCGGTTATGCTCCCGCCGAACAGATGCAAATGGGAATCGTCTATCCGCACAGCGATTTGTACGCTCTGGCGGCGACGGTTTTGGTGTTGCTGACGGGGAAGGAACCGCATCAGTTGCTCGATAGCCAGACGCTGAATTGGAACTGGCGATCGCAATGTTCTCTGTCTCCAAATATGGCCCTGGTGCTGGATAAAATGCTCGCTCACAGTCCCAGCCAGCGTTACTCCTCGGCTCGCGAGGTTTTGGTCGCTCTCTCCGGCAATCCGCCGATGCCGCCACAGTCGCAGCCAGCCTATTTTGCGCCCACGCAGCCGCCGCCGGAACACTCGCCGATACCTGTACCGATACCTGTACCCGAACCCGTGCCGAAACTGCCGGGAATTCCGGTGCGAGTTGTTGCTATTGCCAATCAGCAAAAGATGCCTGCTTGGAAAATGGTTTTGTTTGTGGTGACGGTGCTCTCAAGTATGGGGGGAGTTGGCTGGTTTGCGGGCAATTATTTGTTAAATTTGCAATCAAAAATACAAACTATTGCGCCTATTCCGCAGAGCTCTGGGCCGAAACAGCAGCAAGAAGATGCTTTGCGCGATCGCTTTTCAAAGCTCAAAATTGACGATCGATTCTATAGCGGTTACGTCAACCTTGTAGACGAGAACTTTTATGCCAAATATCCAGAATTGGGCGGGCGGCTGTTAAAAGAAGGCGACGAGGATCGCCAGTGGCGCGAAAGATGGCAGAAAATCGGCGATGAGTTGCTCGACAAGCTGGAAAACCTCAGCAGCGACGCTAGAGCGCGGTTGGGAAGTTACGACACTGGGGATCTCGATCGTTGGAAAACCCAGGTTAATAAGCTGAATTTGAGCAGTCGCGCTTTGTACGATTTGGCTGATGCTAAGTTCTTTCATTGGTTTCCCCAACAACCGCGCGATCGCAATATCATCGGTTTGCCGATCGGGCAAATTTGGCAAGCAATTACCGACGACAGCCTCACATCTTTGGAAGCAGGAGCAACTGTCGAAAGCGTTGAATTTGATCGCCGCGCCAAAAGCAAAACCCTCACAGGCAATCTTAAGCCCGGAGAAGGGAAAGCTTACATTGCCCGGTTCGCTCAAAATCAAACTTTGCGCGTGAATTTGCAAGCTCCGAGCAAATCTACTCTGCTATCAATTTATTCTCCTGGGCGGACAAACAAACCCAAAGCTTTGTTGGAAGACGCAGAAGGGCTTAGTTGGTCTGGATTGCTCGATGATGCTGGTTTTTATGAATTTGTAGTAGTTTCTCAGGCATCGGAGCCGATCGCCTACGAGCTAAATCTAGCAACAGAATAACCGCTATTGACGCTGGAAGTGCGATCGAGCGATAATTGGGTAATCCCGATCGGGTAAATCTTCCGGTTAAAAAAAAGAATATGCTGAAATTTGCGATCGTAGCTTTAGTAACATTGGGATTAGTATTGGTGACTGCACTAGGTTTATCTCCTGCCACGGCGACAGTCAGCAACCCCGAATTTTATGCTTGGAACTTTGCCTCTGTAGGCAGCAGCGAGCTTGTTTGTAAGAAAACAGTTGTAGTTCCGCAAGACTTGATCGTTCCGTCATCACCAATGCAGGCTGTCAGGATCAGTTCTACAATTGTCGATCGCAAGTTCTGTGCCACTTCTACTAAGCCTGTCAGTTGACAGTTGACAGTTGACAGTTAACAGTTAACTGTTGACCTCTACCTAGAAGGAAGAGGATTAGAGTAATGAATAGTCTGTGAGGACTTTAGTCCGCATCCATCCCAGGAACCAAGTCCGATCGATCAAACACTTTTTGTAACAGATAATTAACCAGACATTGTATAACCTATTGTCGCATCCGTGCCTTAACGGTGTTAGCGACAATTTTTATGAGAAATAACCGATATTTCGTAATAAAAATTTATCCAACAAGCCTCGCGCAGCAGTTTTCTGCTCTGGAAAGACCTCGAATTATTCCAAATTTTGCCACTTCCTTGATTCTTACTTAAAAACCCAACAAAAGTCTTTAGCCAAATGGCTAATCATTTATTGGCTAATTGGCCTAATCATTAACCCCCTAGTTTGAGTATGCTAGAGTTAGTCAGGTTCTGATATATAGTGCCATCTGTTATCTAAGTATCATGCTCAAAATTTTGGTAATTGAGGACGACGAACTAATCCGGGAAACTCTTCTACAACTCCTGGAATCTCACAACTACCGCGTCATTGTGGCAGAAAACGGTCGATTTGGGGTGCAGATGGCACTTGCAGAGATCCCCGATTTAATTTTGTGCGACGTGCAAATGCCAGAGCTCGATGGTTATGACGTGTTACGGACATTGCGACAAAACTCTCTAGCTGCAACAATTCCATTTATTTTCCTCACGGCTCAAAGTGACAAAACCGATTTTCGTCGCGGGATGGAATTGGGGGCCGACGATTACCTGACAAAGCCGTTTACTAAGGCTGAATTACTGGGAGCCATTGCTTCTCGCATCTCCAAGCGGCAAACTATTACTCAACCGCTGACACTCGCACTTCACCAAGCAGAAGCCAGACTCAAAGATTTAGTTAACGAATCGACCAAGGTTTCTGTCCTCTCCCCTGAAAAGTTGGCTCTCGAAGTCTTGCTACGCCGCGCTTTAGCACGAGCAGAGTTTCAGGTATACTACCAGCCACAGGTGAACATTGCTACCGGACAAGTTATCGGCGCCGAAGCTTTGGTGCGGTGGCAAAATCCCGATCGAGGTATAATTTCTCCCGCCGAATTTATTCCCTTAGCCGAAGAAACAGGTTTAATTATTCAGATTGGAGAGTGGGTACTGCTTTCAGCTTGTGCTCAAGCAGCTAGTTGGGTGGCGGCAGGGTTTTCCCCATTTACGATATCAGTAAATTTGTCAGCCCGCCAATTGTCAGACCCTGACCTGAAAGCGCGAATCGTGCAAATATTAGAAACGACAGGCTTAGAGCCAGCTAATTTAGAACTAGAAATGACCGAAAGCGCTTTGGTTGACAATGCGACAGTCGCCGGCGCTACTTTAAACGAACTGAAAGCACTAGGAATTCGGATTGCCATTGACGACTTCGGCACAGGTTATGCCACTTTAGGATATCTCAAGCAATTTGCTTTCGACAGCTTAAAGATCGATCGCATATTCGTGCGAAATGCCAACGAAGACGCTCAAAATGCTGCTATCACCACAGCAGTAATTTTACTTGGTCACAGTCTGAAGATGACCGTCATTGCTGAAGGAGTAGAAACAGAAGCAGAGCTAACTTTTTTGAAAGAGCATCAATGCGACATCATGCAAGGGTATCTGTTCAGCCGCCCCGAACCCGCCCCGATAATTGAAAGTCTGTTGATTGCCGGCCAGCGTTTGTGTACTGAGTCCTTACTACCAGTACCTGCTCGCATTATCCCTTTTGTACCCGTATCCGAACCCGAAAAATCTAAAAACCTGTCCATGTCCGGTCTGGGAATAGTGTAAGTGTCACGAAAATTTCTGTATAATAAAATAAAATTGTTTTTGTTAACCTCTATATTTTCTGCGGAAAAGTTGACGCTCGCTCCTAAAAAGTTGTAACTTTTTAGGAGCGAGCGAATAAAAGAAGGAAATTTTTCCCGATATTCTTCTACTTATTCCGATTTTATGCGATCGGCGCCCGTGATTGGACTACTTGAGAAATTGTGGCGTCTTGAAATTGGGAGATTTTATCAAGTTGCAGCAGGTAAACTCAATTAAGTTCCTACTTTGGGGGCCGCAGTTTCAATAACTGTCAACTGGAATTGGTGCAAGCCTGTCATGGAAAGAATATTAGTAGTTGACGACGAAGCAGACTGTCAAACAGTCTTAGCCATGTACCTCGAAAGCCAAGGATACCGGGTTCAATGCGCTAATTCTGGCGTTGAGGCGCTCTCGATTTTTGAGAATGCTCCCCCAGATTTGGTAATTTCAGATGTGATGATGCCGGAAATGGACGGGTTTGAGTTTTGCCGCCGCTTGCGCACTACCCGTTTGGGACAGTTAGTCCCCTTTATATTTTTATCAGGTCAAGGTGAGATGGAGTCAAAAGTTGAAGGTCACGCGATCGGCGCTGACGATTATCTGGTAAAACCATTTCAGTCTGAAGAAATCTTGGCAAAGGTGAAGGCGCAGTTAGAGCGCTCCCACCGCATTCACGCCGAGATTGTGCGACTGCTACAAACTTCTAACGCCAGAGCAGAAGAACCAAAAGTAGTCGCAGTGATCCCTTCCCCTGCACCTCTGCCCCTAACACCAGCCGAGGAAAGAGTTTTTTGGGAAGTTATTCAGGGTTATACTAACAAACAAATTAGCGATCGACTATTTATTAGCCCCCGAACTGTGCAAGCTCATTTAGGCAGCATTTTCAGCAAATTACAACTAGAAAATCGGGCGCAGCTCGTGAAATTTGCCCTAGAAAGGGGATACAAAGCACCTGAAACTTAGCTCAGATATCAATCAATATAGATAGAGTGCGCCAGCCAGTCAAAAACTCCCGTAGCTACCAAAATAATCGCGACTGACGCACTCTACGACCGAATTATTCTAAATTAAAAACACAATAGGGAAAATTCGTTGTCACACAAACCTGCGGCCCCAAATTCGTACCCCGCAAATTTGCACGCTCCAAATCAGCCTGTCTCAAATTATTAACCGCATCGATATTTGTCCCGCTCAATTGAGCTTTAGGAAGCCTAGTATTTGACAGAATAGCATTCTGCAAATTAGTATCGCGCACATCAGCAAAAGACAAATCCGCTCCGCTCAAATTCGCGCGACTCAAATTAACTCTAAACAGTAGCGAGCGCCTCAAATCCGCATTCGATAAATTAGCTTGAAGCAGATAAGATTCGCCCAGATTAGCACCAAAAAGTTTAGCACCACGCAGGTCAGCTCTTGTGAGATTGACTCGTCCCAAAAAAGCATTAGACAAATCCGCATTTCGCAGATTAGCACTGTCCAAGTCAGCACCAAACATCTCAGCATTAACTAAATTAGCATTTGCCAAATTAGCACCACTTAAATCAGCTTCTAGCAAATTAGCTTCGTAGAGATTTGCTCCGCTTAAATCAGCTCCTCTTAAATTAGCCCTGTATAAACTCGCCTTAAACAAATCAGCATTTCTCAAATCGCAGCCCTCACACTCCTTACTTTCCAGCAATTGCCGGACATGATCTGGATTTTCAGCTTTGACGGCAGTTGCTAGCAAAAACGGGGCTAAAACTGCTAAAGTTGCCGTTACACTTGCCAAGATTTTAAATTTCACAAACAAACCTCACTGCCACTTCAGATCGATCGTACTCGCAAACAGTAGAATTTAAACCCATTTCTTTCTGTATTTTCTCCCTCTCTGCGGTCTCTGCGCTCTCTGCGGTAAAAAAAAAAATAGCATTCGCAGCCAAAGATTTAGACTTGAATTGAGCAAGGCGGGCCTTCCTGCCCGCCCTACTCAACTTAATTAAGCCTCATCTAAAGCAGCAACACCAGGCAATTCCTTACCTTCGAGCAGCTCCAAACTCGCACCGCCACCAGTAGAAATGTGGCTCATTTCTGAACCCAAATTCAACTGTTCAACAGCCGCCACCGAGTCACCACCACCGATAATTGTGGTAGTACCAGTTTTAGTAATTCCCGCCAAAGAATGAGCAATACCTTCAGTACCCGCAGCAAACTTCTCCATCTCAAACACACCCATCGGCCCGTTCCAAATCACAGTTTTGCAATCGGCCAAAGCAGCTTGGAAAGTTTTCACTGAATCCGGGCCAATATCCAAACCCATCCAACCGT
The DNA here is from genome assembly GCA_949127775.1 of Oscillatoriales cyanobacterium PMM_0080. Lineage (GTDB taxonomy): Bacteria > Cyanobacteriota > Cyanobacteriia > Cyanobacteriales > Microcoleaceae > Microcoleus. The sequence goes on along the minus strand of CASBQF010000094.1, from coordinate 31,333 downwards.
CAGGAATATTCTCAACGGAGACAATTTGAGTATTCGCATCAGCAGCAAACTTGTCAGCAACTATCACATCAGTAGGTAACAGAAAAGTCACTCCCCGTTCCTTCGCCTTAGCTTCCAAAGACTTAGCCAATTCTAGCTTGTCATCTTCGACCAAAGACTTACCAACGTTCAAGCCACGAGCCTTGTAGAATGTGAAAACCATGCCACCGCCCAGCAGCAATTTGTCGCACTTTTCGAGCAGTTTTTCAATGACTCCAATCTTGCTGGAAACCTTAGAACCACCGATGATAGCAGCTAAGGGACGTTGCGGATTGTCGATCGCACTACCAAGATATTGCAACTCTTTCTCCATCAAAAAACCAGCCACAGAAGGACTCAGATACTTAGTCACACCCTCAGTAGAAGCGTGAGCTCGGTGAGCCGTCCCAAAAGCATCATTCACATACAAATCGGCCACAGAAGCCAACTTCTTAGCAAATTCAGGATCATTTGCTTCTTCCTCTGGGTAGAAGCGGACATTTTCCAGCAAAATTACATCGCCATCAGCCATCGCCGCCACAGTAGCAGCCACTTCATCACCGATACAGTCGTTAGTCTTTTTGACTTCCTTCCCCAACAATTCCGACAACCGCTTAGCAACCGGAGTCAAGCGCAACTTCTCCGTCACACCCTTGGGACGCCCGAAGTGGCTGCACAAAATCACCTTAGCGCCCTTGGAAGCTAAATCTTGAATTGTCGTCAGAGCCGCCCGGATGCGAGTATCATCTGTGATACTGCCGTTGTCGAGTGGCACGTTAAAGTCCGCCCGCACCAGTACCCGTTTTCCCGATAAGTCCGATGCCGATAAATTTGCTACAGTTTTTTTGGTCACAGAATTAACCTCCTAATATGTGTGTTTTGTTGAATTCCGTTGAAATGTCGGCACTGGTAACTTGCACTTGGGCCTAGGACGCATTAAATCGCGCCCCTACAAAAAAACGGAAGATGGAATAAGCTGCATTGATTGGTTCAACCTCAACATTTTATCGGAGTCCGTGCCCGGGAGATGTGCACTATGTTCAAGACTGTCTTATTTCCTGTCGATCAAAGCCGAGAAGCCCGCGAAGCAGCCGAAAAGGTTGTGAATATTGTGAAAACCTACGGCGCTCGTTTAGTTATTCTGTCGGTAGTCGAGCCCCCCGCTCTTGAGGGGGCCACTCCACCGTCTGAGGTGATGACTTCCCCGGAAGCTGTCGCCAAACTGCTGTCCGAGGCCCAATCGATGTTTTCCCAGCAGGGAATCGAAGCTGAAATTATCGAACGGGAAGGCAAACCTGCTTTCACGATTTGTGATGTGGCTGACGAAATTGGGGCCGATTTGATTGTGATGGGCTGTCGGGGGATGGGCTTAACCGATGATGGGGCGTCTGACAGCGTTACCAGTCGGGTAATCAATCTGTCTCCTTGTGCAGTTTTGATTGTGCCTTAGTTATGAGTCATTAGTCATTAGTCATTGGTTATTGGTCATTGGTTGAATGCCAGCGGTCAACTGCCAACGGACTAATAACAATAGTTTGGATACTTTGAGGAAAAATGGCTGGAATTCTTGATTTGTCGTGAGTCGTGGCTTGCCTCAAACCCTTATTCTGTAGTTTAAAATCCCAAACAGTCCGAAGTATTGTAATGACTAATGACTAATGACTAATGGCTAACGACTAATGACTAATGACTAATGACTAACAACTAATAACTAATGAAAATTCACTGGTATCCCGGTCACATTGCTAAAGCTGAACGGGCATTAAAAGAACAACTAAAGCGGGTAGATGTAGTGCTCGAAGTCCGAGATGCCCGCATTCCATTGGCTACTTACCACCCCCAAATGCCTAGCTGGGTGGGCGGTAAGCCCCGAGTATTGGTTGTCAACCGCATGGATATGATTACTGGTCGATCGCGCGATGCGTGGGAAACTTGGTTTGAGTCTCAAGGCGAAACTGTGTATTTTACCAATGCCGAACATGGCCAAGGAGTACATGATGTGGCGGATGCTGTACAGAATGCTGGGGTGCAGCTAAATAAACGCAGGTTCGATCGAGGTATGCTACCTCGTCCAGTCCGAGCCGTGGTGATGGGCTTTCCTAATGTCGGAAAATCTGCCTTAATTAATCGGCTGTTAGGGCGCAGAGTTGTGGACAGTGCCCGCAGAGCTGGAATCACCAAATCGCTCCGATGGGTTCGCATTTCTGACGAAATTGAGTTACTAGACGCCCCCGGAGTGATTCCCACCCGAATTAACAATCAAGAAAATGCGATAAAATTAGCTATCTGCGAAGATATTGGCGAAGCAGCTTATGACAATCAGGTAGTAGCAGCAGCTATGGTAGATTTGCTGAGGGAGCTTGAGGCGATCGACGACACCTTGATATCAGTATCTGGTTTTAAATCCAGGTATAAATTAGATCCATTATCTAGTAATGGTGAAGATTATTTGCACGAGGTAGCAAAAGACAGGTATAAAGGAGATGTCGAACGAACGGCGCGGCAGATGTTAAACGATTTTAGAACTGGTGTTTTAGGTCAGCTTGGTTTGGAATTACCGCCGACTTGATCGGACTCCTGGAAGATTTCATCTGATGAATCCAAGTCTTATAAAAGTCTTGGAACTTCAACAGCGGTGCTATGTATGAATGAACTTAATCTGGAATTGCAAATTAATGGAATTATCGAAAAAACCGTGCCTGTTGAAGGCGACGAATTTATTATAGGTAGATTGCTAGAATGCGATTTGCAACTACCTTTTTCTGACATTTCTCGGAACCACACTCGCTTATTTAAAATAGCTTCAGGGGATTGGCTAGTTGAGGATATGGGCAGTACCAATGGGACGCTACTGAACAACAGTCCCCTCAACCAACCTCACTTAGTAAATCAGGGCGATGTCATTTATTTGGGACACCGGATCAATCTGATTGTCGTTTTGCCCGATCGCTCCGATCCCCAACTTCCCGAAATCGGCACCATGCCCGAAGGAGTTACCATCCTCGGCAAAGCCAAAGAACTGCAAAAACAGTGGATAGAACCAGATACAAAAATTGAAAAAAACTACGAACAAGCAATCTCTCGATTAAAATATTTAGTGGATATCGCTAAATATTTGAACACTGCTGAATCCATCGAAGCAATCTTCGATCAAGTCCAGCAAATAGTGTTCCGCGATATCAAGAACATTGAACGTTTAGCACTTTTAATAGACTTCCAAAATAACGGCGAACTCGAAGTAGTTAAAACCGCAGCCAAGCCCACCGCTAAAAATAAATATATCCCCGCTGACGGGAGTTGGATCGGCCGCACTATCTGCCGCAAAGTATTAGACGAACAAGTTGCTCTCAAAACTGCCGATGCTCAGTTTGACGAACAATTTGATGATAATATTAGTATGATCGATAAAGGAATTCGCACTGCGATAGCTGTTCCTCTATGGGATGAAAATACAGTTTTTGGAGTGCTTTATGGCGACGCTCAACTGACTTCTAGAGAGTGGTATCAGGGAGGAGATGAAGACTTGAGCTTTTTTTCAGCTTTAGGAAATATCGCCGCTTCTAGCGTGCAGCGGTGGCTGCTGACACAAAAACTCCGCACCGAAGAAACTATGCGGCAAAGATTGGAACGCTATCACTCTCCGGCTGTTGTCCAGCATTTAATGAATACGGGGACTTTAATTGACCACCGACTGCCCCCTGTGGAACGCGAAATCAGTATTTTATTTGCAGATATTGTAGGCTTTACGGCGATGTCAGAACGGTTGAGTCCCCCTGAAATTGCCCGCTTGCTGAACAACTTTTTTGAGGAAATGCTGCAAGAAGTTTTTGGGGAAGGAGGAACTTTAGATAAGTTTATTGGAGATTGTATTATGGCATTTTTTGGAGCGCCGGAATCTCAACCGGATCATGCCGATCGGGCTGTGGCGGCAGCTTTGGGAATGCTCAACCGTCTTGACGAACTCAATGCCAATAATAGTTTAGGCGAACGGCTGCAATTGCGGATTTCTATTAACAGCGGCAAAGCGATAATTGGCGATGTCGGCAGTTCTAAAAGAGTTGATTATACTGTGTTGGGTTCGACAATTAATCTAGCTGCTCGGATGGAGGGAATTTGTCTGCCTGGAGAATGCGTGGTGAGCGAAGCTACTTACAAGTTGCTGCGATTACCCCAAAGTTTTGAGCCGATGGGAGATTTCCGTTTTAAAGGAATTGATAGACCGATCGCAGTTTATCACACCAACAGAAATCAAAGGTAATTGGGCATGGGGCATCGGGCATCGGGCATCGGGCATGGGGAATTAGACAAGATTGCAAAATTCATTTTAATCAAATTTTGTAACAGGCAAGATGCCTGTTCCACAAGAAAAAATGTTTTTTTGTAACGGGCATCTTGCCCGTCCTAGTTATTTTGCAATCTTGTCTATTAGTCATTGCGACGTTTAAGTCAGAACGATTTAGTTTGTAGGGTGCGCACTGCGCACATTATCGCTATTATATCGTTTGTATTTAGATGGGAGTAATATTTTTTGTGCAATCCGATCTCGTATAACTCGCGACGAGAACCGGACACAAGCGGGGACGCTCGCTTGCGCGGTATAATCCCGGTGTTAGCATATTTGATATGAAGTCTTCATGAAAATTTTAGAACTAATCAGGAATGGTATTTATTGACGTATACTCCCCGGCATGAATGCGCGGGGATTCTCAAAGGTTGCATTCCGGCAGGCTGAAGCCGTGCCTTCATGCTTTCTTCTTCCTGTCTCTTTGGCTCTTAACTAGACTGTTGCCAGTCCCCGTCAGACCGCCTCCACAGGCAACTTCTTTAATGTCTACCGAGCGTCCCTCGGCGGACAATCCGCGATTGCGAATAACTTGAGCTGCTGCTACATCTCTATGGGTCGTGTACCCGCACTCATGGCAACTATGAACCCGATTATCAAGTCCTTTTTTACCAGTATGTGTATCACAATTAGGGCAAACTTGGGATGTGTAATCTTTGTTTACCTTCTCAAAATACACACCTTGTTTCCAACACACCCACGAGAGGATCGAGATGAATTGCCCAAAGCTAGCATCTAAAGTGTGTTTGCAAAACATTCCTTTAGCCCAGACTCGAAAATCGATATCTTCAACAAATACCATTCCCGCATCTTTTACTATTTCATGAGCTAATTTAAACTGCCAATCCTTTCTGGTATCGGTTACACGTTGATGCAGTCTAGCAATTTTTTTATTTAACTTATGACGGTTGTTAGATCCTTTTTTCTGGTTCTTCAACCGACGTTGCAGCAATTTAAGCTGGCGGTGTTCGGTATTTAAAAACTTAGGGCGTTTAACTAACTTTCCTTCAGAAGTTGCTAGAAATTGGTCTAGCCCTATGTCGATTCCAATTGGGAATCCATTGGCTACAGGCTCAGGAACATTCACATCACACTCTAACGAGAAAATGACGAAATACCCGCTAGCCTTTCGCACAATTCGAGCTTGTTTAACTACAAACCCCTTAGGAATTTCTCTAGACTTAATGAACTCAACAGTACCCAATTGAGGCAGTTTGATCGAGTTTCCTTGGATGCAGTTTTTAAGCATCTGCGGAAACACAAAAGACCTCATTCGGTATCTGTGCTTAAATCTAGGGAATCCCATTCCTTTGCGTTTCATGTCAACAAATGCCGTTTCCAACTTCCTGAGAACTTGCTGAAGCATTTGAGCATTAACTGTTTTAAGCTCAGGATACAAAACCTTAGCTTTGGTCAGCCCAGCAGCCTGTACAAAGTAATTAGGGTAGGGCGCATCTGCCGGAATGATATACTCGCTGACAATTGAGCAAGCATTAATCGGACATTTGCGAGAGTTAATCCAATCCTTACGTTCTCTCAATGCGTAGTTCCAAACCTTGCGACAAATCCCCAGCGTTCGTTCTATTTCCGAAATCTGCTCGTCTGTTGGCTTTAATTTGTACTCGTAACTGAGATTTAGCATGATTATTGGTTGACTCTACAAAACATTATATCATTTTGTAGATATTATGACAACAACAAAATCCCAAATCTTGACTGGCAGCTCTTATGCCTGCGGCTAGCTTTCATCCCCGCCTTGAAAGGACGGGGTTCTCAGCATATTTCCTATAGGGATTTTTTGACGCTGAGCATTGTAACTTCATCTCCTATATGTATGATTTTTCCGGCTGTTGGATGTGGCACTCGCGTGTTTACGATCAGCCGATTTAAATCATTTAAATCCCCTTTTTTTACGAAATCCGGTATAATTTGATTTTGATTGGCTGTTAGTACCTTTTGAAAGCTGGAATAAGCTTCTTTCGCCGCATAATTTCGTGTAGATAGGATACAAGGCTGACCGGGATTAATACCTTCAAATATTGCAGTCCCTATTTGAAAGCTGACAATTTCATCGGCTTCCGAGAAAAGACTATCTTCCCAAAAAGCCGGGACATCTCCTATTTCAATATTAGCTCGCAAGCGATGGCGCATCTCGTTAACGCAAACTCTCGGAAACCAAGATGCAACTTCGGCAATTGTTGCGGTACTGATAATCGTTGGCCCCGGTGCAGCGGTATTGTCGGGAAAGCCTGTAAGCAAGTTTTCAATTAATTTGACGGGGAAGCCGAAGTAGTTGCTCAACCAAGATTCTATTTCCGGGCGTTCTCTATCTATATGAAAAAAGATTTCTTGTTCGGTGTCTTGAATTTTCAGCCCAGCAATTCTATTTTTGAGGTCAAATGATAGGCGCAGAAAATGCACTCCGCTGTTGCGCTTAGTGTTAACAAATTCTCCTGCTTCATTGCAGATTGCTAAGGAGCGATCGCCTTCTAGAGTTCCGCTAGCAAGAATAGTGGCTTGACTGACTGCTATGCCGTCAAGGGACTTGACCGGATAAATATGAATACTGGCGACGTAAGACATTTCGATACATTGATAAATAATTTGTCGTTTTGGATACATTATAGCATCCGCGCAGGCAGAAGGATGACTGCTGTTAAGTTTATGAAATAAAAAGAGTGAACTTTTTTGAAGTTTAAATTTTACCGCAGCTACTTGTAAAGAAAAAGTAAAGAAGTCTGGCTGAAGTTATGGTAGATATTATGCTTGTGAGTACAAAAAATTGAACAAAGTTGCCAGCAATGACTGAAAGCGAAAGAACAGGCATGATTTCGCGACGTAATCTAATTTTGAGGGCGGGTGCAGGGATGCTGGCGGCCAGCATTGCATCCACTCTTTTACAAGCTAAAGAAGCTAAAGCTGCAAATTTAGAGCCCATTTCACAGATTACTCCCGACGATGCTCTTAAGAAATTGATGGACGGGAATCAGCGGTATATTGACCAAAAACGGACATTTACCGACCAAAGCCGATCGCGAATTGTCGAAGTAGCACAGGCTCAACATCCGTTTGCAACCATCCTGGCTTGTTCTGATTCGCGGGTTGCTCCTGAAATTATTTTCGATCAAGGATTAGGGGATTTATTTGATATTCGAGTAGCTGGAAATTTTCTCGACGATGGGGTTCTCGGAAATATGGAATATGCCGCATTAGAATTAGGCGTTCCGCTATTAGTAATTATGGGTCACGAACGCTGCGGTGCGGTGAAAGCGGCTTTAGATGGTAAAGCTGTGCCGGGTCACATTGGCACTTTGGTGGCGGCGATTAAACCAGCCGTTGATGCTACAAAAAATCAATTGGGCGATGCTTGGGATAACGCAGTTAGAGCTAATGTAAAAATGAATGTAAATAAGTTAAAATCTGCGTCGCCTATTTTGGCTGAAGCTGTGAAAGCGGGCAAGCTTAAAGTTGTTGGGGCGCGCTACGATTTGGACAGCGGCAAAGTAGAGATAATTGCTTGATTTGGCTGGTATTTTTGGCAATTTGTAGGGGTAGTGCCAAGAGCATTGGTGTCAACTTAAGGTCAAACTTAGTACCGGTTTACTATTTGAATATTAGGCCAGATCCCCCCTAGCCCCCCTTAAGAAGGGGGGAACCGGAAGCAGCTCAAAGTCCCCCTTGCTTTCGGGGGATTTAGGGGGATCTGGCCTTAGATAGAAACCAGATATACAAAAGTTTTCAGGCGATTGTTGACACCAATGCAAGAGTGCCTACCCCTTCGGGATCGAGGGACAACCACCGGGGATTGCCTGTACCAATTACTGACTTAGCGAGAAAGTAGATATGCAGGTTTAAATTAAACCCATTTCTTGGAGTCCCCGGCGCAGGCGTTCTGCTTCAAAGGGACGACGCTGTTCGTGAAGGGCGATCGCCTTTTTGAATTCGGCTAAACTCTCGGGCATTTTGCCAATTTTTAACAAAGCTACTGCCAAATTTTGATGCGCTTCGGCGTGTTCGGGATCGATTTTAATCGCTTGTCGATAATAGGCGATCGCGTCTGATAAATTTCCGGCTGCTTTTAGCGTCAGTCCTAAATTGTAGTGTCCTGCTGCGAAATTGGGGTCAATTTTCAAGGCTGCTTTGTAAGCTTTTTCAGCAGATTTCAAATCTCCTTCATCTTTGAACAAATTGCCCAAATTATTGTAAGCACCCAATTTGAGGGCCGGAAAAACATCTATATTAATTGCCGCTTGATAGTGTTCCTTAGCTTTGGCAAGTTGCTCTTGCTTGCGATAAGCAATTCCTAAATGATAGTTGAGTTCGTAAACAATAGAATCATCAATGGCGACAGCAGTCAAGCCCTTAGTTAATAAATTAATTCCCCGCCCGAGTTGCCCACTTTCTACGTATAAAGCGCCTAATTTGCTGCACGCGTAAGCATCGTTTGGATAATAAGCTATATAACGTTCCATTGCTGCTTGAGCTTTTTGGAATTTACTTTTGGCGGCGATCGCATCTTTGTGATAGCCAGAGTGCCAAATCGCCACATCGGGGAGAGAAACTATTTTCCACTGCGGTTCGCGCTGCAAAATCTCAGCTACGCTGTCGTCTACCATTGCGTGGTAAGGGCGAGAAAAGCGGATGCCGGGGCGATTGCGAAACAAGCGCGACACTAAGGAATAGGGAGATTGAGATGCACCTATTTCTTGACGGATGAGATTGATTAACAGCAGCCGATCCCCCTTAATTGCCTGCTTAAGTTGAAGTACAATCTCCGGTACCAGCACCTCATCGGCATCCAAAACCAAAATCCAGTCGCCCTGGGCGTACTTCAGACACTCGTTGCGCGCCGCTGCGAAGTCGTCACACCATTCAAAGTCATAAACTCTCGCCCCAAATTCTCGGGCAATTTCACGGGTACGATCGCGCGAACCGGTATCTACTATAACCATTTCGTCAACAATACCCTTCACGCTGTCCAAAGTCCGCGACAGTGTTGCTTCTTCATTCTTGACAATCATGCACAAAGTCAGATCCATCGGCCGCAAACTTTCCTTATTTTAGATAATTATTGTAATTTTTTTTACCACTAAAGCACAAAAAGTCAAGAGAAAAATTTCTGAGATTTCTTTTGGCTTGAAGGATAACTGCATTTATGGGACGATTCCTCAGAAATTCTACCACTCTCGGTTCATCCCTGCGGTAGAGGTAAGAGTGAGAGATCGGTTGTTATTCTAAGAACATAAGACAAGGCACGAGAAAAGCTCAAGAATTCAGGAGAAAAAGACATGGGAATTATTGCTTGGATTGTTTTAGGACTGATTGCCGGTGCGATCGCCAAAGCCATTTATCCGGGAACTCAAGGCGGTGGTTTTATTGCCACAACAGTTTTAGGAATTATCGGCGCGCTGGTGGGAGGTTATTTAGGTCAAACCTTTGTCGGGACGAGCGCGGGAGCTTCCTTCGGAGCATTGACTTTACCCAGCATAGCTTTTGCAGTTATTGGTGCGATCGTGGTACTTTTTGTCTGGGGATTGTTGACTCAGCGTGCTGCATAACAAATATTACCAATTCCGAGCCGATCGACTTTTAGGGTATTCATAAACCCGGTTTCTTGAAGAAGCCGGGTTTTTCAGTAGATCGGACTCGGCAGTTGAAACTCGGCGGTTGAAACCGCTGCTACATAAACAAAACCCGGATGGTGCGCTGGTTGAAGATTAGACTCGGCGGTTGAAACCGCTGCTACACAAACGTAGGCGTTAGCCTTCCCGAAGGGTAGTCTGCCTCCGCAGACTCAAGAGTAAAGTTAATTAATCCGCAAGTCGAAAGGTAAGCGAACATAAACGCCCTGGGGGTCGTTCATGGACTTGATTACAGCCAATTCATCCTGCATTTTCTTAACTTCGGCTGTTAATGGATCGAGTTTGGTGGCTGGCTTCAAAACATGAACACCGGAAAATTTTTCCAAAATTCGTTCCTCCAAGCTGCGGCTTTTTGGATACTCTTCTAAATGCCAATCGTCGCCGAGTTTAGCTTGCTTAGCTGCGGCTCTGATCGCATCTTCTAGGCCGCCAATTTCATCGACTAAACCCAACTGTTTGGCGGCCGTGCCAGACCAAACTCTGCCTTGAGCAATTTCTTGTACTTTGTTTTTCGGTAGTTTACGGGAGTCGGCGACTTTAGTAACAAATCGATCGTAAATGCGATCGACTATTTTCTGAATATTCGCCAATTCTTGAGGATTTTTGGGGCGGGAAACCGTGTTAATATCCGCAAAACGCGCGGTTTTCACCACATCCCAAGTTATGCCGTTGTTAGCAGCCAACTTTTCGGCGTTGAATAACATTCCAAAAACGCCGATCGAACCAGTAATCGTACTAGCTTCGGCAAAGATTTTGCTAGAACCCATCGAAATCCAATAGCCGCCGGATGCTGCTAAATTTCCCATCGACACGATAACTGGCTTCTTTTTGCCCGTCAGCGCGACTTCGCGTCCGATGACTTCCGATGCCGTGACGCTACCTCCAGGACTGTTGACGCGCAAAACTAGGGCTTTTACGTTGTCATCTTCTCGGATTTTGCGGATTTCTTGAGCGATGCGATCGCCTCCTACTTGAGTTGGGCCACCTTCCCCGTCTACAATCTCACCTTCAGCGTAAAGGACAGCAATCTGGTTTTTCTTGTTAGTATGAGTTGAGTTTTTACTCTCAGCAACTCTCGCGTAGTTTTTCAAACTTATCTGCTTGAAAGACTTATTTTCTGCATCAGTTCCTGTCAGTTTCTTAAGTTCGATCGCAATTTCGTCAAAGTAGACAACTTTATCAACTAACTTACTTTTGAGAGCTTCGTCAGCCATCAAAGTTCCGCCCTGATCTGCCACCGCTTGCAGTTGCGGAACTGTCAATTTGCGGTTTGGCCCGACAGTTTTTAGGTATTCTCCCCAAATATCTCCGAGCAACTTTTGAGTTTGCTGGCGATTTTCGGGACTCATTTTTTTGAGCAAAAATGGTTCAACGGCTGACTTGTATTTACCGACGCGAGTCACTTGGACTCCCAGCCCGTATTTTTCCAAAGCACCGGTCAAAAACATAGCCTGACTGCTAAAACCGTTGATTTCTAATGATCCGTACGGATTGACAGCAATTGTATTTGCAACTGAACCGAGGTAATAATCTCGCTCATTCCAGTCCATTTGGTAAGCAAAAATGGGTTTTTTGGCATTTCGGAAACGCTGTAATGCCGATCGAACTTCCTTAAGATTAGCAAACCCGCTGCTGCTGGAATCCGAACTGCCTTCGAGATAAAGGCCCACGATTTTCGGGTCTTTTTTCGCAGAGTCGATCGCATCCAGAACACTCCGCAACGTCACAGAATCGCCAGAATCGTCCGAAAGCGCTTCTTGAATTGCCGCGCTAGTGCTGCGGTTTGGTTTACTATCAGTGATATTTAAAGAAAGGTCTAATACCAATACAGACTTATCTTTAACTTGCGGCCCTGAATCTTTAGACGATGATGCCGCGACAGCAATTAGCAGTACCAGTCCCCCCAATCCAACGCCACCCAGAAGCAACAATCCGAGGAAGGTTCCCAGCAAACTTGCACAAGTATATTTTACGAAATCTTTCATTTAGATAATTGGTTATTGGTTATTGGTTATTGGTTGTTGGTTATTGGTTGTTGGTTATTGGTTGTTGGTTATTGGTTATTGGTTATTGGTTGTTGGTTATTGGTTATTGGTTATTGGTGGCAACTAACGACTAACAACTAACAAATAACAACTAACAAATAACAACTAACAACTGACATCTTTCTATCTTAACCTTTCCAAAACCCCAGAATGTCTTAACTCATCTAAGTTAGCGCATCCCGTACAGAACATGGCGGTGGTAATTTCTGCAATTAAAACCTCAGCTAAGAGGGCTGTGGCTGATTCCGATTGCGCTGCGGCTTGCAAAAATGGTCGCGCCAGTCCCGCCATATCCGCGCCGAGGGCGAGGGTTTTCGCTGCATCCAAGCCGTTTTGCAAGCCTCCAGAGGCTATCAGGGGAACATCTGGCGCTACGGCGCGGGTGCTGACAATACACTCGGCTGTCGGAATTCCCCAGTCGGCAAAGGTTGCGCCCAATCTGCGCTGCTTGCTATCTTTGGCTCGTTGTCCTTCTATTTTCGCCCAAGAAGTGCCTCCTGCTCCGGCAATGTCGATCGCACTTACTCCAGCCCCCAACAATTTATGTGCCATTTTTCCAGAAATACCATTACCAACTTCTTTTGCAATCACCGGTACTGGTAATCGATCGCACAACTTGGCAATTTTATCTAGTAGTCCTTTAAAATTAGTATCACCTTCGGTTTGAACGCACTCTTGCAGCGGATTTAAGTGTAAAATAAGGGCATCTGCTTCGAGAATATCAACGATTTTTTGGCACTCTTCCAAACCATAATTGTAATTTAATTGTACCGCTCCGATATTAGCAAATAGCAGAATATCGGGAGCGCGTCTGCGGATGGCAAATGTAGAAGCCAATTCAGGGCTTTCAACTGCTATGCGCTGGGAACCGACACCCATTGCCAGTTTGTATGTTTGAGCGACATCGGCGAGGCGATAATTGATGATCTGGGCTAGTTCTGTGCCGCCCGTCATCGACGATATTAGCAGGGGTACGGCTAGTTTTTTGCCGAGAAATGTGGAGGTTAAATCGATTTGGGTGCGATCGAGTTCTGGCAAACAACAGTGAGTAAAACGGTAGTTTTCGAGTCCGCTGGTAGTTTCGCGAAATTGTACGTCTTCTTCGAGGCAGATTCGGATGTGGTCTGCTTTGCGGGTTTGGGTTTGCGAGGGCGAGGGAAGAGGCAAGTTCACAGTGGCTATTTGGGGAAAGAGTTCTGGCATTGGATAAGACAGGAATCTTATTTTACTATTTTATTAGACTTCTTGCATAAATTGTTAATTGATAAATAAACCGCAGATATTAAGCAGATAAACACGGATGAACCCAGATAATTTCCTAGTATATTGTAGGGGCGGGTTTAGCGTAGGATCTCTGATACAAGCCAGTAGAAAAGTACAAAACCCGCCCTCCCCTAAGAATCTCTGATACAAGCCAGTAGAAAAGTGCAAAACCCGCCCTCTCCCCATCTAATCTTTATTTGTAATCAACTTATTTATTATCCTGGAACGGTCATCGGCACGCCATTATCCGAAGGTTTCAATTTGAGTAAAAAAGGCACTGCTTTTTGCACCCATGCTTTAACAGATGTGTAACTTGCCGCGTGTTCTCCGAAAGAGATTTCCAGCATATCTGTGTGAATTATCCCCGGATTCAAAGGAACGGCCGCCATGCCTCGCGGGAGTTCTTGTGCTAGGGAGCGCGTCAGTCCTTCGATCGCCCATTTGGAAGCGCAATAGGGCGCAACTTGCGGCGAAGTTGACCTTCCCCAACCGGAGCTAAAGTTGACAATTATGCCACTTTTTTTCGCAATCATTGCCGGGACAAAGTGGCGAATCACATTAGCAGTACCTTTAATATTAACATCAATTACCTCTGAAAACTCTTCGCTGTTAATATTCCAAAGAGGCGCGAGATGATTAGTTATAGCTGCATTGTTGATCAGCAAATCTGGCGCTGAGTAATTTGCCAAAATTTCTGTTGCCCAAGCTTTGACTTGCTCGTCGCTGGCGACATCCAAGCAAGTAAAATTATGAGGTTCGCTATATTTTTGTTTGAGTTTTTCCACAGCTTCGGAAGAGCGGGCGCATCCTAAAACTGTGTGTCCCAATTCAATAAACTTGTCGGTCATTGCTAAACCGAGACCACGACTGACTCCGGTAATTACAATTAATTTTGTCATAAAGTTGGTAGAATATTACGTAGCGCACTGCGCACCTTACTACTTAATTTTGTCATAAAGTTGCTGCAATTTTCAAATTAAGTAATAGAATACATATTGACGGAGCATTTAACAAATCGATCGCAGCAGGGAAGAAAGATGAAAGTAAAAGCAGCAGTTGCTCGTAGTGCCGGCCAACCTTTGACCATTGAAACGGTCGATCTAGATGGGCCACGGGCTGGTGAGGTGCTGGTAGAAATTAAGGCGACGGGTGTTTGTCACACAGATGCTTACACTCTTTCCGGCGCCGATCCCGAAGGTTTGTTCCCGGCGATTCTAGGCCACGAGGGAGCTGGGGTTGTTGCGGATGTTGGGGCGGGAGTGACAAGTGTCAAAAAGGGCGATCGGGTAATTCCACTTTACACTCCCGAATGTCGCAACTGTGCATATTGTTTGAGCGGAAAAACCAATCTTTGTCAAGCAATTCGCCTCACTCAAGGACAAGGCGTGATGCCCGACGGCACGAGCAGGTTTTCAATTAATGGCGAGAAAATTTTTCATTACATGGGAACTTCTACCTTTGCTAATTATACAGTATTACCCGAAATAGCCGTAGCAAAAATTCGCGATGACGCTCCCTTTGACAAAGTTTGTTTGATTGGCTGTGGCGTCACAACTGGCATCGGCGCTGTCATCAATACAGCGAAAGTAGAACCTGGATCTAATGTCATAGTTTTCGGTTTAGGCGGCGTAGGTTTGAATGTAATTCAAGCAGCGCGCCTGGTGGGAGCTAATATGATTGTCGGCGTAGATATGAATCCAGACAAGCGAGCAATGGCAGAAAAATTCGGCATGACTCACTTTGTCAATCCCCGCGAAGTTGAAGGCGATTTAGTTCCCTATTTGGTAGATTTAACCAAAGGCGGATCTGATTACACTTTTGAATGTATCGGCAACATTAATGTGATGCGCCAAGCTTTGGAATGCTGTCACAAAGGTTGGGGCGTGAGCGTGATTGTCGGGGTAGCGGGAGCCGGCCAAGAAATTAGCACCCGCCCGTTTCAATTAGTAACTGGTAGGGTTTGGAAAGGCACGGCTTTTGGCGGCGCGAAGGGCAGAACCGATGTTCCGAAGATAGTTGATTGGTACATGGATGGTAAAATTGATATCGATAGCTTGATTACTCAAGTAATGCCGATCGAGCAAATTAATGAAGCCTTTGATTTAATGCACAAAGGCAAAGTAATTCGCACGGTTTTAACATTTTGAACAAAAAACTTTCTCTCTTCTCTCTTCCTCTGCGCTCTCTGCGGTAAAAAAATCTAATTTACAAATGAAATAGAATTAACATGATATCAAAATCCCTAAAACTGCACAAGGAATATAAAAGTTTTGGTGGCAAACTCGGCTTTTACAGCCATCAATCCTTAACCTGCAACAGCGAGATGAAATTCACTGTTTACCAACCGCCACAAGCCAAAACAAAACCCGTACCAATCCTATATTATCTGTCAGGATTAACCTGCACAGAAGAGAACTTTATGGCAAAAGCGGGGGCGCAGCAATTCGCAGCAAAATATGGGTTAATGCTGGTTGCCCCCGACACTAGCCCGCGCAATACCGGCATTCCTGGGGAAGCCGACAATTGGGATTTGGGAAGCGGCGCGGGTTTTTATGTGGATGCGACAGCCACACCTTGGAATTCTCACTATCAAATGTACAGTTATGTGGTTGATGAATTGCCGAATTTAATTGCGGCAAACTTTCCGGTGATACGCGAAAAACAGGGAATTTTCGGTCATTCGATGGGCGGACACGGGGCTTTGATTTGTGCGTTGAAAAATGGCGATCGCTATCTTTCAGTTTCGGCGTTTGCGCCTATTTGTGCGCCCGTGCGTAGCCCTTGGGGACAAAAAATATTTGGACACTACCTCGGTGGCGATAAGGAGAGTTGGAAGGCTTGGGATGCGAGCGAATTAGTTCTGCAAAAGCAATACAACTGCCCGATTTTGATTGATTGTGGTACTGATGATTCGTATCTGGCTGACGGGCAATTGTTGCCGGATGTGTTCGCGGATGCTTGTGCAAAAGTGGGACAGCAGCTAATTTTAAGGATGCAGGAAGGTTACGATCACAGTTATTATTTTGTTGCGAGTTTTATGGAGGATCACATTCGGCATCACGCGGGTGTTTTGTGCGAATAAAAAAGGTTCGTAGTCAGGACTTTAGTCCTTCCAGGTTCGTAGTGATGTAGATGTAGGGTGCGTCAGAGAGAGATTTTCGCAACAAATTAACAATCTCACAACTGACGCACCACTTTAGATGTAGGGTGCGTCAGAGAGAGATTTTCGCAACAAATTAACAATCTCACAACTGACGCACCACGGAATAAATGGTGCGTCAGAATTTGATTGTCGATGATGATTGAGAATTACTAAACTGATGCACCCTACTACCTGAAAAAGTCAACCAATGGCCACGCGATGGGATACAAACTCAATCGGTGCGCAGTGCACACCCTACGAACCACTAAATTACTCACTACAAACTAATGGGAAATACCCACTCTTTGTACTTACTATCGCGATTTTCTATAATTCCCGTGAGTTTGTCCAAAATCTTTTCGGTGATGGGTCGGTTTTTGGGCATATGATAGTTTTCTATTCGGTTAATTGGTGTAACTTTAGCGGCGGTTCCGCATAGGAAAATTTCGTCTGCAATCAACAGTTCTGATTTGTCAACTGGTCTTTCTATGACTTCTATTCCTAAGTCTCTGGCGATTGTGATTACGCTGTCTCTGGTAATTCCTTCGAGAATATCTTGATCGAAACCTGGAGTAATTAATTTACCGTTTCTGGCGACAAATATGTTCATTCCTGAAGCTTCGCTGACTTTTCCTTGAGTGTTCATCATAATCGCTTCGTCGAAGCCGGATTCTACTGCTTCTGTTTTGGCTAAGGCTGATGTGATGTAGGCGCCACTAATTTTACCTCTTAAGGGTAAGCTGCGGTCTTCTTGACGATACCAAGAGCTAATTCTACAGTTGACTCCTTCTTTGGGTAAGTAGTCGGAAAGTTCTAATCCGTAAACAAAAAAGTCTGTTTCTACGTTGTGTAGTCTGGGGGCAATTCCTAGACTTGATGTGTAGACAAATGGACGGATATAAAATGATTGTTTGGGCTGATTTTTTTTGACAAAATCAATGATTACTTGTTGGATTTTGTCGGCTGGTAAATTGCAGTTGAGGAAGCCGGCACTTTGACTTAATCTTTGACAGTGGCGGTCTAATCTAAATAGTAATATGCGATCGGCATTTTGGGGGTCGGGAATTCCACGCAATCCGCCTAAAACTCCGGTTCCGTAGTGCAGCGCGTGGGTGGCTATGGAAATTTTGGCGTCGGTAAATGGGAGAAATTGGTTTTGAAAGTAGGCTATTGGGAGAAAACTATCCATGATTCAAGCTGGCGATGAGTTTGGCAGTCCGCGAGGAATGGTGAATTTGGTTATATTACCATAAGTTATGCCATTTTAGATTTTATGTTGTGTATTTTAAATTAAGAATGACTGAGGATCTAAGGCTCTGGAGCTTGGCGGGAGCTGCATTCTTTTTTTGAACTGATATTATTGTTTTGTGGTTATATCGATTTATAAAATAATATCAATAGCGGTCATTTTGGTTGATAATTGTTTTGGGAAAGAGTGCGATCCTCTTCGATGACTTCGCTAACGACTATAAACAAAAATCAACAAAGGGGTAACTGTGGCGCGTAAATGTTTCATCATTGAGATGGGGATGGGTATAGATCAGCACGGACAGGAACCGACTGTAGCCTGTGCTAGGGCTGTACGAAATGCGATCGCCCATAATGCTCTTTTAGGCGTCTGGGAAGTCGCGGGTTTGACTGATCCGAATCAGATGATTGTTGAGGTAAAGGTGGCTGTACCTTATCCGGAACAAGTGCGGCATGACGAGGTTTTGGCGGCGCTGCCTTTTGGGAGCAAAACTCTGATTGTGGAACAAGGGGGCATGATTGTGGCTGGAAGGGCGATCGCCTCTCTGAATGATAAAAATGATGAAATGCTAATTGCTGTGGCGGCTGTGACTGTTTTTGTGGACACTGAGGACTAATATCAATTCCGGTTGCACTCCTGGATCTGATTGTTGACTGTTTGGACATTTGAACAATACTGATGCAACCGGAAACGATATAACTAATTTTTTGTGGTTTGAATAAATCGGCGATCGCACGTCTGTTAAAAATGATTAATTTAGGCTAAGTCTCGCAGCAGCAAAGGTAGAGTCCGATCGCCTAAAACCCGATCGAACTCTATCTAATATTACGGCTTGCTGGTATCTGCCAACATTTGGTTAACCATTTGCAAGTGCGCCTGAAGGTTCGGCAAAGTCTGGGTAGCCCAAGCCTTCAACTCGGGATCTTGTCCCTGTTGAGATTGAGCCTGAAACAGAGCAATAGCCTGATTGTGGCTGTCGATCATGGCTTGCTTGTAAGCTGCGTCAAAACTTGTACCCGAGAGCTGGGAAAGTCGATCGGTCAAATCTTTGTTCTGGCTGCTCATTTCGGTGGGAACTTCTACACCCTTTTGCTTTGCTAATTGCATCAGTTCTTGATTTTTCTGCGTGTGTTCCTCAACCATTTCTTGCCCGTACTTTTTGACACCAGCGCTAGAACCGCGCTGCACGGCCAACTCGCCAAGTTGCACTTCTAGCATACCAGTTTGAGCTGCTTCCATCACAAATTTGCTGTCTGTGCTGCTGAGAGAATTAGGGGAACTTTCGCCTGTTGGAGTGTTCGGAGAACGGCCGGGATTATTGTTGCTGGGAGTAGTTGGAGTGTCGGAAGAACTGCCAGGATTCTTATTGTTGCTGGGAGTAGCGGGAGTGTCGGAAGAACTGCCGGGATTGTTATTGTTGCTGGGAGTAGCGGGAGAGCCAGGAGAATTACGATTGTTGGGAGAGTTTTGAGCGAACTCAAAAAGTCGATCGCCCGAGGAGTCGAAGCCGTGAGTCTGGCGGTTTAATTCTGCCAATCCTGGCACAGCGATCGAGGAACTAACGCCGGCAATTCCGGCAACACTAACCAATTTTGCGATCAAACTTTTGCGATTGAGTAAATTCATGAATTTCTAAGCCTCTAAGTGTTCAAGAGTAAGTCAAGCGAATCTATCCCGAGCGTGAATCGCCCGAAACTATCGATGATCCGTCGCTGTAGCGTTTTTGCGAAACAAGTTGAGCAAACCGAGGGCGCCCAGGACACCGAGCCACCCCAGATTGTTGGGGCGATCGCGCCCAGCACTCAAAACTCCAGAATTCGCCCCAGTCGTACCGTCTGTGGTACCCGTTGTATCGGTAGTACCGCTTGTACCCGTCGTACCCGTACCCGTCGTACCGCTTGTACCCGTCGTATCGTTAGTACCGCTTGTACCCGTCGTACCCGTACCCGTCGTACCGCTTGTACCCGTCGTACCGCTTGTACCGCTTGTACCCGTCGTACCGCTTGTACCGCTTGTACCCGTCGTACCGCTTGTACCCGTCGTACCGCCTCCAGCAGCACCGCCTGATTGTGCAGAAGCAGGCACTGTTAAGGAAACGGTTGCTATACCTAAAGTACAAGCGCTCGCTAAAACAATTTTCAACAATTTAGAAGATTTCATGGTTAATACGTGCTTTTACTTTGTAGAGTGCTGCGATTGCTTTTGATGCCAAAACCGCAGGGTCAAATTGACAGCGTAACGTGCAACTTTCCTCATACTCGGTGCAGAATAATCAAGGTCGAGAAATGAATTTAGTCGCGTTAACTTGATTATTTTTTTACTGGCAAACTTACATGACCACGTTAACAAGTTATAAGCTACGATCGATCGTCCCACTTCGCCATTCATCTTTAGGAATAGTTTTGACAAAATGATGTTTTATTTCACGTGGTGGATGATATTTAATTTGTCAGCCGATTAGGTATCTCAAAACTTACGCGTGGGGACAGAAACCCCGTCAATCTGAAATATTTGAGGTTAGTGTTTCGCTCGCTTAGCTCCGTCAGATGAGCTAGTTTAATATGTTTTTTAGTGCTATTTTTCCTTAACTTGCTGCTGAAAATTTTGGCTTTAACAGAATACTGCTCAAACTTTACCAGGAAATTAAATTATCTTAAAAAGCTGTTGGCGACTGCTTAGAGTTGCCTTGACACTTGTTAACCGGTAAGTTCAATGCCTTTTGAACTGGCTTTGACTGGCATCGCCACCTTTGGCAGAAAACGAACTGAGGGCGATGCGATCCGAACTATCGCGCGCGAGATTAGATTAACCAGTCGGGGCGGATGAGCAGAATTGCTTGTGAGTGCGATCGGGCAAACCCTGATATAGTAAAGTCAAAGGTATGCCAGAGAGCAGTTCTTTTCTAAGACGTTTCCCAAGGCGACATCAATTATGCTGCATCGAATTCTTGCCAGAAGTCGCTATCTAATGTTAATCGCTGTACTCGGTTCTTTTGCAGCCTCTGTGACGCTTTTGATCTACGGTGCCCTGGAAACTATCACCACCATAGCTCACGTTATAACTGCGGGAGAGGTTTCGAGCGAAAACTCCAAAAGACTGGTTCTGTCTTTCATCGAAGTTGTAGATTTGTTTCTGCTTGCCACAGTATTTTATATTACTGCACTCGGACTTTACGAGTTGTTTATTGACGAGCGCATCAAAGTACCACACTGGCTGGAGATTCACACCATCGATGACCTAAAAAGCAAACTCACCAGCGTGATTGTAGTAGTATTGAGTGTATTGTTTCTCTCTGAGGTAGTTAAGTGGAACGGCGGGGCGAATATCCTTCCCTTTGGAGCGAGTATCGCTTTAGTAATCGCTGCGCTGACGTACTTTCTTAGTTCGCAGGTGAAAAAGCCGAAGTCTGATTGATGGCTGTGCGATCGGGAAAATTACCCAAATCTGACCCAACCGATAACGGTAAGCAAGTTGCATTTTTGGATAACAATAAATTTAATATTACATCTGTCTTCGGACTGAGAAAACAACTGTCTTAAACTTGCTTTTAGAGAGAGGAAGGTAGTTGCTTTTAGTATATAAGATTGAAATTATATTTAATAATTGGAGGTCATTATGCCCGAACAACAATTTGACACATTACCTTCAGAATCACAAGAACTGCCCCAAGGATCACGGCATATTTTTCAAGCTGCTTTTAAGAGTGCTAGTGAAGATGGAATGAGCCAACATGCTGCTAATCGCGTTGCTTGGAACAGCGTAAAGTCTGAATATGTTCAAGGGGAAGGCGGCACGTGGCATCACAAGGGCGACGATACTAACCAAACCCACAAATCTGTACAGTCTGGTGGCAATTAGTTATCAGTCATTAGTCCGATCGCATCCGCTCAAATAACCCTGATCAGGTTTGATCGTTCGGACTTAAGTCCTCCACTTTTTATAAACACTGAAGTCCGAACGATCGAACGAATGGGTAATGATTTAGGTTGATAGCTGTCGGAGTCGGTGCTGTTCCTGATTAAAATCCTGCTGTTCTGGAGTTAATGCAGCGTGGTCGATCGGGTGCCGCATATCCCATTGCCATTCGGCTAAAACAAGCAAGCTAAATATCATTACAGCTCCCGTAAACAGGAAAGACCAACCGCCAGTATAAGGCAAAATTAAAATTCCCAACAGGTGAAAAAAACTTGCGGTTAAAAGCGCGCGCGAGCGCACTGCTAATCCCGTCAAAAAATACCCGATTCCGCTCATTCCCAACCAAAGAGGACAGAGATTTGCCAACAGTTTTCCCCAACCTAAAAAAATGCCAAAATCGGTCAAAAGTAATCCCAATAGCATCAGTATTATCCAACCGTAAAGCACCCAAGTCACGCGTTCTATTTTGACCCAATAGTAAGTTTTGCTGACCATTGCGACTGTACCTAAGAGGCTGAGCACTGACCACAAACCTGCTTGTAGCATCCAACTCACCGAAAAAAATTGTGCCGTTCCGAACATGGGTATTAATAGCAAGCCCCACAGCAGGCAAGCTTGGTCGAGCCGAGTATAAAATCTTGAATAAAATCGATTTTTACCCAGGCGGAACTCAACGTACCAAAGTCCTTCTAAATCTTGAACGTCAAGATTTAGCTGCTTGCGGCGCAGAGGTGGAACTGAATAATTAAAAAAAGTCATATCTGATACTCTTAAAATTCACGATTAGTTGCTCATATACTTATATCAACAGCAATCGTTCTAATTGCAATCTGTCAATCGGATTAACTTTGTAAATTTTATTCTGTGTCGGCAGTAATAGTTATTCGATCGCAGCAGATAAAGCAGGAAGAGATAGATTTCACAAGTTGATAAAATAGCTCTTGCGACAGATGGCTGCACTATTAGTTATTCGATACTTTAAAAAAAGTAAACTTTGTTACAGAATTTATGCTCACTTTATCCAATCCCCTGAAACAGGTATTCCATTGCCCGGAAGAATCGGATTTTTACGCGCACTGCTTGGAAAGTTTAGTGTTAAACGCCAGCAAGAATTCTCGACTTATCGTAGAGTTTGGTTCTGGAGAGGGAAGTCCAGTTATTAAATCTTTGCTGAGAAGTGATTTTGAAGGAACAATACAGGGATTTGAGCTGAATAATGTAGCTTGGAAAATTGCTCAGTCTCAAGTTAAGCAATATGAACTGAGCGAACAATACTCCGTGCACAATTGCTCTTTTTTTGATTCGCCTTTATACAAGTCGGCGGATTGTATAATCTCAAATCCGCCTTACTTACCAGCCGCCGATGATAAGATTTATCAGCCGCTGTTGCACGGCGGGACTGATGGTTCTACAATTGCTAAGAAACTTTTATCTTTGGGCTGCGACGAAGTTTTGCTGATGGTTTCTAGCTATTCTAATCCTGTGGGTTTGATCGATTATGCCTTGGATCGAGGCTACTCGGTGGCGAATTTTGAGATTGCACCTTTAACTTTTGGCTATTACAGTTCCGAGTCTAAGGTGAAAAGCTCGATCGCCAATCTCCGAAAACAGGGCATGGCTTTTTATTCGGAAAATATCTATCTGCTGGCGGGAGTTTTGTTTCAGAAGCAGCAAAAGTCGCAAAGAGATTTGTCGATCGAGCTAATTCAGTTATTGACAGCTTTGTAACATAAAGCCTTCGTAGGGTGCGTCATATCAAATCTGTTGGCATCGGAATCAATATTATCAGAAATCAGGATACGGCATTGCCGTGTCCCTACCCCAATTGTAGGGACACGGCATTGCCGTGTCCTCTATCATTCTTTAATTCTGTTGTGCGGTTTGGATCGATCGCACTACAGCCAACCCAGCCCGATCGCCGATCGACTTCTCCTGATCGTAGCCCAACACCAATTCCCACGCCTCCTGCGGGTATTTGTTAGCCAGCGGGATCGCCACCTCATCGAGCATCCAGCGCCCGTGACGCTCATCTTCTCGGATGTGGAGTTCCCAATAGCCCATCGCAGCCTGCGAGAGGCCCAGACGCTGCGCGGCGGCTAGATAATTGCGGTAAGCCACGGGCCCCGCTACCTCAAAATAAGTCAGTCCGCCATTGTAGCGCAGAAAATGGCGCTTGCGCTCGGTAAGCAAAAAGTTGTGGTTGATGCTGGCGAGCACTTGCCAAGGTACCAAATCGAAATAGGCTTCCGGTTCCGTGCTCATCCCGAATTCTGCCAGCATTTGGGCAAAAAAAGTCGAGTGCTTGCGGGCTAAGCGACCGCCGCCGTATTCTTCGATCAGCACCCGCGTCAGGGTTGACTGAATTTCGTTGCCGGCACCGCCGATGATGCGAGAAACGCGGCTGGATTCAATTAAACCGTCGAAGGAGGCGATCGCCAGCAGGTGTCTGTATCCCTCTTCAGTCATCTGTTCTCGCAAATAGCGATCGCTCTCGGTGGGTTCTGGATCGACATCTACCGCCGCGCGATCGCGCAGAGCTTGCTTGACATCCTCGATGTTTTGCAGGGCTGCAACGTCGATTTGGGCGATTTCCCACTGTTGCGAAGGTTCTTCGATGCGATCGCGCACAGAACGCAAATAGTGCGATCGTTCGTTGTTGTAGCGGCGCAAATCGTCGTACCAAAACAAGTTGAGGCGGTTGATCCGGTAGAGTACGCGCTGCAAAAAGCGGTGCGCCGCATCATCGCCCGGTTGCTGTTTGTAAGCTGCTTGAATTGCGTGGGCGATTGCGCTTTCAAAATCGCTCACAAGTAACGGTTTTGCCGCCACCGTCTTGTCTAAATCCTCCACCTCTAGCAAATTGACAAATTGGCGATCGGCTGCTTCGTAATTTGGAAGTGCAGGTTGATTTTTTGGAAGAGTCGGCGAATCGATTTTGGGGAGTAAATCTGCGGTATTTTGCATGGAATCAAGTTATGTCAACTCAAATTATTGTGCAGCCTGGCAAAAGAGCCAACCGTTACAGATTGCTGAAGGTTTTGGCTGCTTGTTTTCAAGATAGCGAATTAGTCAGCCGCCTACACCTTTCTATTGATAGATATTTTTGAGTTAACCTTGTTCTCTGCTCTTCTATAGCAATCCTAAGTGATTTACTCATTCTACTCGTTACCAGGAAGAGCAAAAGTAACGCAGATCCGGAGGAAGAGCCTCCATTTTCGCAGACGAGGCTCTTCAATAGTGACATCGATTCCTAGGCTAAGAGCCTCTTAACCAGTTATTGAAAATGATTTAGGATTGCTATATTCTCTTCCTTCGCATCCTTCGCGCCTTCGCGGTTAGTTGAATAAAAAATCTCCACCAAAGTTGTAATTTTTTATTGCTGCGGTTAATATAGCTGTGTTTCCATCAACTATAATAGAACACAAAACTAGAGGAACGGTGAGTTATGGCTGTGCAATTGCTCAAAAGACTTTTCACAGTAGAAGAATACCATAATATGAGTAAAGCTGGGATTCTTTCAGAGGGCGATCGCGTAGAATTGATAGAAGGAGAACTTGTTGAAATGGCAGCCATTGGAACTCGTCATGCTTCCTCTGTGAGGCGCTTAGCCCGACTGTGCAGCCAAATTCCCGAAAATTTGGCTACTTTTGACGTACAAAATCTCGTCCAGTTGAGCGATCGCACTGAGCCGCAACCCGATTTAGTATTGCTGCAACCTCGCGCCGATTACTATTCAACTGCCCATCCCCTCCCATCGGAAGTTTTACTGTTAATAGAAGTAGCTGACACTTCCATAGACTATGACAGAGACGTGAAACTTCCTATTTATGCCCGATCGCAAATTCAGGAAGTCTGGATTGTCAATTTACCGGAAAACTGCTTGGAAGTTTACCGCCAACCAACGGTTAACGGTTACAGTTTAATGCTGAGGTTTTGGCGGGGCGACGAAGTTTCGCCGCTGGCTTTTCCCGAATTTGTAGTTAGTGTGGATTTGGCGATCGGCTAAATATATTTAGAGAAATATTGGGATGACAACCTTCCAATATCTTGCATTCAGAAAAGAGTTTTAATATGAGCGCTATGCTGACCGAATTTACCCTCGCAAACTTCAAAAGTTACAGTACAAGCCGATTGCCTCTTGGGTCGCTGACCGTACTAATAGGAGCCAATGCTGCTGGGAAAAGCAATGCCATTGAAGGTTTGCGCTTTCTGTCATGGCTGGCACAAGGACAAAAACTCTCCAGTATTCAATATGCGGTGAATGGTGTAGATCGGGTTGTACGCGGTCGAGTTAGTGATTTATGTTATCGAGGAGAGTCAAGTTTTACGATCGGTTGCCGTTTGGATTCAACAGACTGGAACCAACTCGATATCACCGTCAATGTGCGTGACGGAGAGATGCACATCAGTAGTGAGGGAATTGTTGACTCGACAAGTCTAGTCGCGCTATACGATCTCGCCCTGCCCTCTCAAGGAATTGGGACTGATGTTGGTGTGACATATAACAATTTTAAAAGGGGGGGGACGAAGCCACGAATAACGTGTAGCGATCAAATGGCTATATTCATGCAATTAGATAGCCCGGCTCATTTTAATGCAAAGCACTTAAAGTCCCAAAAAATCATTCCTGAAACCGTCCGCGAATATCAACGAGTATTGCAGAATATCCTATTTCTTGATCCTGTCCCCGCGAGAATGCGCGAGTACAGTTTCAAGTCTGATAAGCGTTTACAAGAAGATGGTAAAAACATTTCTAGTGTCCTATTTCGCCTGTGGGAAAATAACCCCGACAATCAACAGACAATTCTCAAGTTCATCCAGAGTCTACCAGAACAGGCTATAGATGGGCTAGATTTCATTTTTGGGCCACGGGATGAAGTGATGGTGCGACTGGCGGAGACTTTTGGTAATACCCGTCGCGATTGTGATGCGGCATTGTTATCTGATGGAACCCTACGGGTATTGGCGATCGCGGCTGCTATGCTATCGGCTACCGAAGGTAGTCTAGTTGTCATCGAGGAAATCGACAACGGCGTTCATCCCAACCGCGCCAAGCATCTACTCGCCAGCATCCGGGATATTGCTGAGCGGCGTAAGTTACGGGTACTGCTTTCTACCCACAACCCAGCCCTGATGGATGCTTTGCCAGATGCTGCGCTCAGTGATGTAGTGTTTTGTTTCCGCGATTCAGCAGAAGGAGATAGCCGTCTTGTACGACTCGGAGAGATGAGCGAATTTCCGGGTTTGATCTCGCAAGGGCCACTCGGACAACTGGTAACTGCTGGGATAGTCGATCGGTTTGTCAAGTCGCCGCGCACGCCTGAAGAAAGAAAACAACAAGCGATGGCATGGCTGTCTCGTTTGCAGGAGTACGGTAATGAATAGTATATGCCTAATCGATACCAGCGTATTCCTTAACTTCCTCAACGTTCCCCAATGCAATCAAGATCGAGCATCAGTCCTCCAAGATTTTCAGACCTATGTTGAATCAGGCTGTACTTTTTTGTTACCTATGGCAACTATCCTGGAAACAGGCAACCACATTGCCCAAAATGGCGATGGTACAATGCGAAGAAAAACAGCTCAACATTTTGTTGAAGCAGTTAAAGCTGCATTCAATGGACAAGCTCCCTGGAGACTTACTACATTCCCGAAAACGGAAGAGATATTGCTGTGGATTGACCAGTTTCCCGATCGGGCTGGACAGAACAAAGCTCCTGATAAGTTAGAAGGAACCAGCTTTGGAGACATGAGCATCATTGAAGAATTTAACAAGTCGCGTGAACGCTTTCGGATGAGTGAAGTGTTCATCTGGTCACTGGACAGCGATTTAAAGAATTATCATCACATCCCATAATGGTTAGATGAGCGAGTTGACCTTCCTCCAAACCCAATTTCTCACAATTTATGAATCTGCATATGCTTAAATTTGGTAGCCTCTAAGAAATAATAGGTCAGGGCGATCGGTGTATTCAACTCTAGAGCAAAAATACCAGCGACTGCAAACACAGTTAATGGGCAGCGTAATCGCCCTTGGCGGCATTTTCTGCACGGGTACTCTTTGGTATTGGCAGATCGAAAAATGGTCTCTGCTTGATGCCGTTTACATGACCGTATTTACCTTAGCAACTGTGGGCTACGGTGAACTTCATCCCCTCGGTAAACGCGGGCGAATGTTTACCATATGCCTAATTTTGATGGGCGTGATTGCTATTGGTTTCATCGTCAACCGCTTTACAGAAGCCCTCATTCAAGGATATTTTCAAGAAAGAGCAAGAATTAGGCAGCAGCGGCGTTTGGTAAATTCTTCGATCGGGCATTATATTCTCTGCGGTTTTGGGCGCACTGGGCGTCAGATTGCTTTGGAATTTCAGGCAGAAAATATCCCTTTTATAGTGATAGATTCTGCGATACAGTCAGTTGAGGCAGCTTTGAGCCTTGGGTACACTTCTGTCCAAGGGGATGCTACTCTAGACGAAATTTTGCTGAGTGTGGGGATCGATCGCGCAATTTGCATAGTAGCAGCTTTGCCGTCGGATGCCGAGAATTTATATACTGTAATGTCGGCGAAAACTCTGAATCCGAAGGTACGGGCGATCGCCCGCGCGACTACAGAAGAAGCCGTAAAGAAGTTACAGCGGGGCGGGGCTGATGCCGTCGTATCCCCCTACATTACGGGCGGAAAACGGATGGCGGCGGCGGCTTTGCGGCCTCAAGTGATGGATTTTTTAGACGGTGTTTTGACGGGCACCGATAGTTCTTTTTACATGGAAGAATTCTTGGTAGATCCCAATAGTTGTGTCTACGTCGGACAAACTTTGAGAAATGCCAAGTTGCGATCGCAATCGGGTGCTTTAATTTTGGCAATTCGTCATCCTGATAGCCATTTGATTGTCGGGCCAACAGGAGAAACTCCGATTCAAGGAGGAGATATATTGATTTGTTTGGGTACTGCTGAACAATTGCGTGCCCTCAATCAAATCCTCAGCCCCCTGAGTTTTCGCCGTAGCCCGCCCTCCTAAGTAGTCGATAAGCTGGCGTGCATCTAATTTATACAATAATTTAGATTAAAAGTCTTGTGTGGTGTCCGCGCGGCCTAAAAATTTAGGCGTTGCTGATTTGGAGTATGATTGGCCTCCAGAATTTAGAGTAGGGGAAATTCATGAATTGCCCGGGAAATTCATGAATTGCCCCTACTCTAAATTTCAGGGATTGCCTAAGCGAGTGAATCCTACCTAAATTCAGCAACGCCGCCTTAGAGATACTTGAAACCGACAAAAGCGAAATTTGAGCGGAAACATAGGGCGATCGGTAATCCAATTAACCTAAAATTCTTGCTCTACAATAAAAATACCAAATGAGCACGGAGGGATTTGAACCCCCGACCCTCAGGACCGGAACCTGATGCTCTATCCACTGAGCTACGTGCCCTCAACTTTTGTCACTATAGCACGTCTTGCCGAAAATGGCTAGTGTCGATCGCAAATTCGATCGCCAGTCTCCAAACCACTTGGTGCATAAGGATTCAGCTCGCGCGGGCGAGCCGGTATCAGGCGGTTCTCGCAGCTTGAGACTACAATTTCCCCCTAAATTGTCAAAATAATACGACAATGGGTAAAATAATGGACTTTAATATACCAAAAATTAGGTTCACATTCGATCGGGGTTTAGCATCTACCACATCTCTTCTCGCCCGCATGAATTCCTTTCTTCTAGTCGGCAATAGATGGCGAGTACAATGCTAAGACAGGCTCTGCAACAACGGTTCTAGCCTAAATTCACAAAAACTCTGAATGTTATGGTTCCTAAAATTTTAGACAAATTATCGTTGCGAACTGTTCTCATAGTTCCATTCGTACTGCAAATCGTCGCAGCCGTGGGACTTGTAGGATATCTCTCTTTTAGAAACGGGCAAAAAGCCGTTAATAACCTTGCCAGTCAGTTAATGAGCGAAGTGAGTTTGCGTGTCGAGCAAAATCTCCACTTTTACCTGACAACTCCCCATCAAATCAATCAAAGCAAGCTCGATAATGTCAAGCTCGGGTTGTTAAAGATGGAAAACTTATCAGCTTGGGAGAAATATCTGGGGCGGCAAGTCCAATTATATCCCTATATCAATTTTACTGCCGTTGGCAACGAGAACGGAGATTATAGATCCGGAGAACAACTGTCTAACGGCTCCCGAACTATTAATGTAATAGAAAAATCTACTGGGTTAAATTTTTATTCTTACAATACCAACCAGCAAGGCGAGCGCACTACAATTGTAACCGTTGTTAAAAACTTTGATAATCGGCAACATCCTGCATACAAAGGCGCTATCAAAGCAGGTAAACCAATTTGGAGTTCTATTTATGTTTCCTTCTTAGAGCCGACATTAATCCTCAGTGCTATCCAACCTGTATATAGTGAGAAAAATCAGGTACAAGGAGTATTAATTGCCGCTTTGCGTCTCGACTATATAGGCAGATTTCTTAACAGTCTCAAAGTTGGAAAATCAGGTCAAACATTTATTATCGATCGCCAGGGTACTTTGTTAGCCACTTCTACTAGCGAAAAACCGTTTCGCATGAAAAACAATCAAGGAATATTATTTAAAGTGGGAGAAAGTAGCAACCCTGTGACTCAAGCTACAGCTAAATATTTAAATTCACAGTTTCAAAAATTAAACCAAATTAAAAAATCTGAATTATTGAATTTTGAAATAGATGGCAAGCGACAATTCTTGAAAGTCCTGCCCTTCCAAGACGGTAAAGGTTTAGACTGGCTGATTGTCGTAGTTGTTCCCGAAGCAGATTTCACCGCAGAAATAAATGCCAATACCCGGACGACTATTTGGCTATGTTTGGCAGCTTTAGCGGTAGCTGTAGTTATCGGTATTCAGACTTCTAGGTGGGTAATAAATCCTATTTTGCGCTTAAATACAGCAGCCAAAAATATTGCTAAAGGTGAATGGAACACCACATTAGAAAGCAAACGCTCCGACGAATTGGGGCAATTAGCCAAGTCATTTAACAGCATGGCTCAACAACTGCAACAATCTTTTGAAACTTTAGAACACCGAGTGCAAGAGCGGACTGCCCAATTGGCTGTAGCTAAGGACAAAGCCGAAGTAGCGAATCAAGCTAAAAGTGCCTTTCTGGCTAACATGAGTCACGAATTGCGATCGCCCCTAAATGCAATTCTCGGCTTTTCCCAACTGATGACTCGCAGCCAAACTCTATCCCCAGAACATCAAGAAAATATTAGCATAATTAACAGCAGCGGAGAACACCTGCTCACTCTGATTAACAACGTACTCGATTTATCTAAAATTGAATCTGGGCGTACCACGCTTAATCCCAAAAAATTCGACCTCTATCGGCTGCTCAATGACTTAGACGATATGTTTCAACTTAAGGCAGATGACAAGCACTTGCAGTTAGTTTTTGACCACAGTCCAGACGTGCCGCAATACGTAGAAACTGACGAGTTGAAGTTACGACAAATATTGATCAATCTCCTCAATAATGCTCTTAAATTTACAAAAAATGGCGGTGTTATTGTCAGAGTTAGCAAGCAGTTAGACGGTCGAATTCAGCAGGAAGAATCAGCAAAAAAACTTGCATCAAACGACCAGAATACAACAGAAGAGGCAAGCAATGGTATCAAAATATCCCAGATAACTCATTCAGAAAGCGCGAGTTATGCAGCCCACAATAACCATTCAGCTTCTGC
>CASBQF010000093.1 GCA_949127775.1 Oscillatoriales cyanobacterium PMM_0080 | reverse complement strand
ATATAACCCCAGACATAAAGGCAAAACCCGCCCTCCCCATCTAATGTTTATTTGTACCCACATACCTTAGCAACCAAGAAACCAGGTTTTTCAACCGAGATTGACGGTAATCAGCAAGTATTTTTGTTTAAAAACCCGGGGTTTCTAGTCGCCCGTGCTTCCTGGACTATAGAATTGAAAGTAGGTGCGATCTGCTCACATGAGACTGGCTGCATCTGTCGGTTAAATATTTTGCAATAGTAAGCTGTCAAATTCATGGAAGATTGGTCTAAAGATTTTTTTGAAGTAATGGAAAATGCTGCTTCTGAAGTAGAGCATTTTTTCACCGACATCAGCGAAGAGTTTGTCGAAATGCTGGACGTTTTGACAAAGATTTCGGAAGAGTTTACAGAACAAGTACAAAATAACCTAATTCCTGAAGTTGATGGTTATTTACAGGAATTTGATGGTTATTTTAATGAATTTCTCGAACCGATAATTGAAATTTTTCGGGACTTTGATCCGCAGTTTGATGAGATAGATTTGTCTATGGTGACTTATGTAGATCCTTCACCAACTCAGCAGCCGGCTTGTCAGGGTTGTCACAATTATCATGGTCAAGTTTATGGAGGGAATTTGTTGGTTTGTGCGATGCACCCTACTGGTGTGGAATCTGAAAGTTGTGCTGATTGGGAAACTGACAACGATCTGAATTTTTAAGATTTTTTGAGGGGTTAATGGCTTATGCTAACTTCAATTCAGTCTCCGTCAAAGATTTCTCTGGAAGAGTTTTTGCTGCTTCCAGAAACAAAGCCGGCTAGCGAGTATTTTGATGGTCAAATTTATCAAAAAGATATGCCGCAAGGACAACACAGCACGTTACAATTTGAGTTCCCATCTGTAATTAATCGAATTGGAAAACCGCACAAGTTAGCTTATGCGTTTCCAGAATTGCGCTGCTCTTTTGGTGGACGTTCTATTGTTCCAGATATCGCAGTATTCGAGTGGCCACACATTCCTCTAAATTCTCAGGGAGAAATTGAGAATAGGTTTGAACTTGCGCCCGATTGGATAATTGAAATTTTGTCGCCGGATCAAAGTTCAACTCGCGTGATTAATAAGATTCTGTTTTGCCTTAAAAATCAGACTAAATTGGGCTGGCTGATTGATCCGGAAGAACGATTAGTCATTGTTTTCAAACCACAGCAAGAACCTGAGATTAAAGAGAATCAGGATATTTTACCCATCCTCGATGTGTTGTCTAATTTACAAATGTCGGCGGATGATTTGTTTGAGCTGTTAAGTTTTAGTTAGAAATGAGTTACAGTTTAGCTTAGGGAATACTGCATCTAACGGCATTTAAAGGTGAATCACTCAACAGCAAATAATTCACAATTTGGGTTTCCGAGAATGCCGCCATCGCTGCAATTGCGCGAGTATCAGCGAGTGGCGGTTGCTAATTGGTTTGCCAATAATGGGCGCGGTACGCTGAAGATGGCGACTGGTAGTGGTAAGACGATTACTGCATTGGCGATCGCCACTGAATTATACCACAAAATCAACCTCCAAGTCCTACTCGTAATTTGCCCTTATTGCCACCTCGTTAATCAGTGGGCGCGTGAATCGGAAAAATTTGGTTTACAACCTATCTTGGCTTTTGAAGATAGCCGTAATTGGCAAAATAAGCTGGCTGCTGGTTTGTATCAAGTTCGATCGGCATCGAGGGCTTCGCTAACGGGCGATGGGGCATTTCTGACGATTATCACTACTAATGCTACCTTAATGGGAGATAGTTTGCGATCGCAACTGCGATATTTCCCCGAAAAAACCCTAATCATTGGAGACGAAGTTCACAACCTAGGCGCGCCCCGTTTAGGACAAAGTTTACCGCGCAATATTGGGTTGCGTCTCGCCCTTTCCGCCACCCCCGAAAGGCATTTTGATGAACAGGGGACTGAAACTATTTTAGATTATTTCGGCCCAGTTTTGCAGCCGGAACTCACCTTAGCCGATGCCATCCGCCAAAAAGCACTCGTACATTATTTATACTATCCAATTTTCGTAGAATTAACCGAAACCGAGACTCGAAAATACTCATACTTAACCAAAAAAATTGGGTGGGCACTTTCTGGTGATGAACAAGTAGAAGAAAACGATGCTTTAACAACTTTATTAATGCAGCGAGCTCGGTTAATTGGGGCTGCTGCAAATAAGTTAATAGCCCTACGAGAATTAATGATTCATCGTCTCGATACCACACATACTTTATTTTACTGCGGTGATGGTTCAGTGGAAGGTGCGACGCGCCAAAATAACAACCGCCAACTAACCGAAACAGCTAAGTTACTGGGTTCAGAATTAGGCTATCGAGTCAACACTTATACTGCCTCAACTCCTTCAGTAGAAAGAGAAAGATTGCGCCAACAATTTGAGAGTGGGGAATTGCAAGGTTTGGTAGCAATTCGGTGTTTAGATGAGGGCGTTGACATTCCCGCAATTCGCAATGCTGTAATCTTAGCAAGTAGCAGCAATCCGCGCCAATTCATTCAGCGCCGGGGACGCATTTTGCGGCCGCATCCAGGGAAGGAAAGAGCCACTTTATTTGACATGATTGTTTTGCCGCCTGATTTGGGCCGCGAAACTTTAGAAGTCGAGCGCAACTTGCTCCGAAAAGAGTTAAAACGATTCTTGGAATTTGCCGATTTAGCCGACAATGCTGGAGAAGCGAGGGTGAAATTGCTGCAACTTCAGAGACGGTACGGGTTATTAGATATTTGACATTTATTCAGGTTCGGTTTATGTTTGAGAGTACAGAATTATTTTATCCAGGATTTACGCAGAAGTTAATTATGTAGGGTGCGCAGTGCGCACCTTACGGGTATAAGTAGTACGCCAATCACTTTTTTCGTAAGTTCTGTTATCGCAGTTTTAGTTACTCGTTTTTAATATTTTCCAAAAAATATGACTGATAATCTGAGTCAAAATCTGATCGTACCATTTAGATATGAAGATAACCAGAGCACATCAATATCAACCAATATTTTAGCAGAAAAGCGTTCCTCATATCAAACTGACAAAGGTTTGAGCGATGTGCAAGAACCAATTACTAATGCGCCATCCGAAGTACGGCAAATCATTGAACGAGTATTGGAAGTTGAAAAAGATAAATTGTATATGAGAGCTCCCCGCCACATCAACGATGACATTTTGAAAATTATTAAGGAAGCAATTGTATGAAGCTGATATCAATTACTATCTGTAACTTCCGTCAATTTTACGGCAAAACTCCTGAAATCAAACTAGCCTGTGGCCATAGAAATATTACAGTTATTCACGGTAATAATGGAGCCGGAAAAACTGCACTAATGAATGCCTTTACTTGGGTATTGTACGAAAAGTTTAGTGCCGCTTTTGCCGCAGTTGAGCAATTAGTGAACAAACGAGCGCTGGCTGAAGCAGAAATGGGAAAAGGAGTAGCTTGTTGGGCGGAAATGATCTTTGAACATGACAACAAGCGCTACCAAGTAAAACGCCTTTGTCGCGCTTACAAAAGTGAAAATACCGTAGAACATACCAAAAGTGAACTGTTTATGCAGGTAGCGGGAGATGAAGGCCGCTGGATGCCACCTTTCCAACATCCTGATGATATTATCGGGCGGATTTTGCCGGAAAGTTTGCATCAATATTTCTTTTTTGATGGAGAACGAATTGAGCAGATTGTTCGCCATGACAAAAAGGCTGAAATTGCTGAAGCGACTAAGGAATTACTAGGAGTGGAAGTTTTAAATCGGTCTGTTAGACATTTGGGAGAAGCCAAAAAATCTCTCGAAACAGACTTAAAACAAATTGGGAATGCCGAGACAAAGCAGCTTTTAAAGGACAAACAAAAGCTCGAACAAGAACTTGAAAAACTTTCATCTCGACAAGTAGAAATTGAACAGGAATTAACGAACCAAGGGGAGTTAAAAAAAGCAGTTAATGGTAACTTATTAGAACTTGGTGGTGCTAGAGATTTACAGAAATTGCGAGATGAATTAGAAATGCAGCAATATCTATTCAAGCAACAAATTGTCCAGGCTACAGATGCTCTGAAACGAGCAATTTCTCTTCGTGGTTACGGTGTCTTCTTGTTGGATGCAGCGGCTGAATTCCAAGTAATTGTTGGTAACTTACGGGAAGGCGGCTCATTGCTTTCGGGGATTCAGCGACCGTTTTTAGAAGAGTTATTAGCGACGGAACGGTGTATCTGCGGTGCAGAATTAACTGAGGGTTCTGAATCTCGCCAGAATGTTAATAATTGGATGGACAAAGCGGGAGTTGGCGATGTGGAAGAAACGACTATTCGGATTAGCGATCGTGTAGATGAACTTGATAAGCAAGTGACAGATTTTTGGTCAGAAATTGACAGTCATCAAGCTAATATTAGTCGTAGTAGAACCGAACTTTCTAGGGTAGAAAACCAGTTAGATGGTATTCACAGCAAGTTGCGAAATTTCCCTGATGGTGATGTCAGCGGCTTGCAAAAGCGCTTGGATCAAATTGAAGTCAAAATTGGAGAATTGCACCGGGAATCTGGCTCTAACCAGCAGCAGATTGAGAGTTTGAGGGTGCAAGTCGCAGGTTTCGATAAGCAAATTGATAAGCAACAAATGAATGAGGGAAAACAAATATTAGCCCAGCGCCGGATTGCTGCGACTCAGGATGCGATCGATCGCCTAATTGAAGTGCGATCGCGTTTAGAGAAACAGTTTTGTTCTCAGTTAGAAAAGCGAGTGCAGGATATTTTCACTCAAATTTCTTTTACACCTTATATACCAAAATTGAGCGATAAATACGAGCTGACATTAGTCGAAAATACATCGGGGAAAGAATCTTTAGTTGCAGCTTCTACGGGCGAAAATCAAATCCTCAGCTTGTCATTTATTGGCGGAATTATTGACGGCGTGCGAGAGTGGAGTCAAAAGAATACTTTGATGGGCCCGGATAGTAGTACGTTTCCGATTGTGATGGATTCTCCCTTTGGTAGTTTGGACGAGATTTATCGTAAACAAATTGCCAATAAGTTGCCGAAATTGGCGAATCAATTGGTAATTTTGGTAACAAAAACTCAGTGGCGCGGAGAAGTTGCTCAAGAGATGGAAAGTTGCACTGGTAGGGAATATGTGTTGGTGTACAATTCTCCGAAAGCTGATTGTGAAGAAGATGCGATCGAACTGGGCGGGATGCGCTATCCTTTAGTTAAGCAAAGTCCAAATGAGTTTGAATACACAGAAATTGTAGAGGTGGATTATGGTTTCTAGTTCGGCAATTACACGGGTTTTGGAAACGGATATTTGGGTGAAAGCGACGTGGGAAGAGTTTTTAGCCTTCGCTGATGATTCAGCTTGGGAAAAAGGCAAGTTTTATTACGATCGAGAACACATGAGGGTAGAAATGTCACCAGTAGGGCCATTGCACGGCAGCGATAATTCCATTGTTTCCTATGTGGTTATTCTGTTTGCTACGTTGAGAAATATCCGAGTAGTTCAGTTTGCAAATACCAGTTTTCGTAAAGTGGGTATTCGTGAGTTTCAACCCGATCTAGCTTACTACATCGGTTCAGATTTGAGAGTGCCTCCTAAAAACAACAATTCACCTATTAATTTGGATCAATACGATCCGCCTAATTTGGTCATAGAAATTGGTGCATCTTCTTTTAATGATGATTTAGGTAGCAAGCGGTTGCTTTACGAAGATGCAGGAATTAGCGAATATTGGGTGGATCGTGCAAACACAGGGGAGGTTTTTGGCTTTGCGATTAATGGCGGAGGTAGTGGCAGAATTCAACAGTCGCGAGTCTTACCTGGGCTGGAAATTGCGTTAGTTGAGGAAGCTTTGAATCGGAGTCAAACTCAAGATGATGGGGAGATTAATCGCTGGTTGATTCAAACTTTTAGTCAAGGTTGAAGGGTGTTTGACATGGAAAAAGAGTATCATAAGCTGGTGCGCGATCGCATTCCTGAAATTATTCGACAAAGTGGTATCGAGTGTGAAACTGCTGTTTTGTCTGAGACAGAATACTGTCAAGCTTTGCGACTGAAATTGATTGAGGAAGCGACGGAGGTGGCTGAGGCTGACAAGGATAATTTGGTAGCAGAATTGGCTGATTTATATGAGGTGATAGATGCACTGATGTTGAGTTATGGCATTTCGGGCGATCGCATTTTAAACGCACAAGCCAAGCGCCGGGAAACCAGAGGAGGTTTTACAAAAAAAATTATGCTGTTACGAACATTCTGAAATAAATCTGCGTTAATCTGTGTTTATCTGCCTCATATCTGCGGTTTCTCTATCAACAAATAATCCCAATGGCTGCTAACCGAATTAGAATTGCTAAAGATAAAGCCGATTTAGTCAAATCATTAACTTCGTCGGAATACAAATCCTCACCTTTTCAGACTTATGCTGATGTCATAGCCTTTGCCGCATCCTTGGGAAATAAGCGGAAGAAACGCTTACCTTTGGGAGAAATTTCTAAGCGCGAACCTGGTTCCATTGATGTTGATATCTTTGTATCAAGGGGTTATGATATGGCGATTAAGTTAATTGCGATCGCGGAAACCAAAAATCCTCAAATTCTCTCCCATCTCGACGGAGAATTAGAAGCACAGCGCTTGCAAATTTTTGAAGAATATGCTAATGGCGGACTGGAGATTTTGCGAGAAGAATTGCGGGGTGCGGCCGATTATAGCGATCGGCTTTTGTTGATTTTAATTTCGGAAAGAGACAGTCAACCTCGCTCAACTGAAGAATTTGATTTAAGCAAATTCCTATTTTAAACCTGAGTCATAACAATATAATGAAAGGCTACAAATGAACACAATTAAAATACTTTTAAAACAAGTCGCTATATTTTTAGCTTACAGCTATTCAGCCTTCATTATCGGCTACTTGATTCTCAGGCTAATTTTTTGGGATCGGCTGTGGATTGTTGCTTTTATTAGCACTTTCACTCCATTAATTTTGTTACCCATTTTATTCTTACCAATCATAGCATTTTCACTTATCAAAAATCGCTGGTTTTTTATTGTTTCATCAATTGCTTGTATTTTACTATTGAGTTGGCTGCACGTCAAATATTTTTCACCACAGCCAATAAGCATCACAAATTCCCAGCCTAGCCTCAAAATTTTATCCCACAATGTGGGTTGGAATATAACGAAGTCACCAACTTTAGTTAAACTGATTGACCAAAAACAACCAGATATAATATTTTTACAAGAAACTGTCAAACAACATATCGCAGTTTTCACTTCATTGAAAGCAGACTATCCCTATCAACTTAATCTTCCACCCGTCGGAATCCTCAGCAAATATCCAATTATGTCTAGCGAGATATTGCACTTAGCCAATCATCCAGAAACACAGCAGCGAGCAGTTATCAACTTTGACAAACAAGCAATAGTCATTTATAATATGCAAGCAACTGGGCCTTGGGTTGAAATGTATAATATACTCCCTTTTATCAAAATCCCAGTTTACAAATACAAACAACGTTTTCCCGAAATTCAAGATTTAGTAGAGCGCATTCAACAAGAAATTTTGCCAGTAATTGTCGCGGGCGATTTTAATATGACAGACGAAAGTCAAGACTATTACAATGTGCAGAAAGTTTTGCGAGATGCCTTCCTAGAATCTGGATTTGGGTTTGGTTTTACCTGGCCTCACGGTTTCTTTGCGAAAAAAATTAACTTGAAATTAACTTATCCGGTTTGTCGGATTGACTATATTTGGCATTCAAAGCATTGGGGTGCTAAATCGAGTTCGGTTTTAGAAGCAACAGAATCAGATCATTTGCCCGTAGCAGCGGAATTAATTTTGTTAAAGTGACATGGTACAAAATATCTAAATTCAGAGGTAAAATATTGAGTTATATGTTAACCTAAGTATTAGGTGGAGTGCTTTGAAAATGCCTAATGCTGCCCAGCTAGAGAGTTTATATCGCATCTGTTATCAATTGACGTACACAATGCTTCAGCCTATCCATCTTATTTGTGTTGACGATCGCACTTGTAACGTATACATATTGGCTGGATATGATGAAGAGCTTGAGTTCCAAATTTTACCCAATGGGGAGTTTGCTGATGAGCCAAGTTAATTATAATGCAATGTCGAATACTGAATTGAAAAAGTATTTTCTGAGACATCGTGGAGATCGAGCCGCTTTTCAGGCATATTTAGATAGAATCAATCAGTATCCGCTAAGGATTATTGCAAGCCCTAGCGATCCTGATTTCGATGAAAAAGTTCAAGCTGCAATCCGCCGCAAGTTAGAAATAGTCAGAAATAGTAGCAGTTAGTTATTTAATAAAATTGAGAGGCATATCCATGCAAATTAACCTCACCATTAGCGATCGCCTAAAACAGCAACTTATTGAGAAAGCTAGCCAACTCAACCTGCCCATCGAAACCCTGATTTTGGAATCGCTGTCCCAACTGTTTCAAGAAGATGAAGAAGAGCTATCTAAAGAAGATATCCTCAATAGCCTTCGGATTGCACTTCAAGAAGTAGAAGATGGCAAAGTTCACCCTATTGCAGAACTTTGGGATGGTATTGATGTCTGAACCACCCAGCATCCAGGTTCTGTTTGCGGATGAATTGGGGCATTACGATATACTCTTAAAAGTACGAATTGAACAACATTTTAGTTGGGAAGGTAGTCAATACCAGTCTGCAATCGCGAGTCCCGAAACTCTAGAAAATTCCTTGACATTGTGGGTGATAAGAATCGCTTGAAGGGCTACGGCTGTCCCTGCAATCAAAACATCGATCGGGCCGATGGGAGTACCTTGTTGCTCCAACTGGGCGCGAATTATAGCAGCCGCAAGAGCAGCATCGCGATCGAAAGCAATAACGTTAACTCGGCTCAAAAGTTGCTGAAGTTGTTGAGTGCGTTTGGCCGGCGAATTGGATTTAGCAATGCCGACTTGCAACTCAAAAATAACGATCGCAGAAACGACTATTTCCTGGGGAGAAACATTAGCAATGTTTTGAGCAACTTGTCCCTGACCTTTGAAATAGTAGATCAAGGTGTTTGTATCCAAAACGTACATTTACAAACTCTCCCGCAAAATGTCTTGTCCAGATTCAGCACGAATATCTTCTAGAGATGGAAAATCTTTTCCCCAAGTTCCAGCCAGGGAAAAAACAAATTCAGCCCAAGGAATCGGAGAGTCTACGGTGTCTGTTTGTTGATTCGCGCTCAAATGCTTAGCACAGACGAATTCAGCGAAAGTGAGGATTTCACTAGCTTGGTCTTTGGGAAGGATTTTGGCGATCGCATAAATCTGTTCAGCGATGGTCATAATCTGGTTCTAGGTAAGGTGCAGATTCAATTATACAAAATCTATTTGCTTCCTGCTTTATCAGTCTTCACTGCTGTGGACTTTGCCAATAAAAATTAGCTAAGTACCTGCGGCAATCCCACCTCTTTCGGATGCACAAACCTGCTATTA
Source organism: Oscillatoriales cyanobacterium PMM_0080 (assembly GCA_949127775.1). Taxonomy (GTDB): domain Bacteria; phylum Cyanobacteriota; class Cyanobacteriia; order Cyanobacteriales; family Microcoleaceae; genus Microcoleus. The sequence continues at coordinate 7,825 of CASBQF010000093.1, read as the reverse complement.
AAACTAACGGCTTTATCCTCAAAAGTCCTCGCTTGGGCGACAGCTTGCCGCAAATGAGCCCGATCCATATCGTCCTGAATTCCTACTACCAAATACACAATTAACTTAGTAGCTAAATCCCTCCCAGAAACTAGCATTCGCTTTTTATTCGGATCGTACAAAATCCCGTACCACGCAGACTCAGGATTGTCCATGTGGCTAAATCCTTCATCCACATCGTACCTGCGGAGTTTGTCGAAAATAGATTTTAGCGAAAGTTTCTTTCTAAATGCTAGAATTCCCAAAGCATTAGCTAAGGCAATTTGACCGACTGGACGGAACAAAATATTTCCCTCGCCTCCAGGTTTCTCAAAACTAAATCGGCGCAATTCGGCTGTTTCTTCGCCGCTTTCAATTCTTTGATAGCTGGGTAAAGTTGCTAAATGATCGAACAATTTCTGAAACTCTTCTATTCCCTCTTTCAGTTCCTCATCTTCGGGACGCATGGGAATTAAACCTTTTCTTTCCGGCTTCCAATGGGGAAATTTATATTCTAAATACCGTTCGGACATATCTTGCAGCGCTTGCAATGTGGTTAACACAGTTGATTTGGCTGCGACTGTCGCGCTGTCCCAATTAACGCGGGGATTTCTATCTTCTTGTTCTTTCAATAAGGGATGGGTGACGGCAATTTTGCGGGCGCATATCGCAAATCCGTTGTCTTCATTTAATAATGCTAATTGGCCTTGACTTAGTGTCACCGCCATCAGGTTAACGTGCACAAAGATCGATCGCACGCGCCGTTGTGCTTGCTGCCGAGTTTCCCCAGCCACAGCCGCCGGGATAAACTCGATCCCGATTTTTTCGTGAGCTAATTTATACACTGTTTCGGGGTCAATTTGATACTCTTCCGCTAAATCTTCGAGAGTAATTGCAGCGCCGACAGGTTTTTTATTTTTGTTGTATCTTTGCAGGATTCCGGTCTTAATTAAACTCATTAAACCTTGAACTCCCATCAGCCGATGCTGGCCGTCTAAGGCAAAAATCGAGACTTTTTGAGATACATCTAATAGCCCTAAATTCCCGTTTTTATCAAAGGATGTGAATTCAGCGGCTGATTTAGTTGCTACGCCGTTTTTATCCCATTCTTCTGCTACAGGATTGTCTACCCACGGGGGACTGACGACTACTAAAACTGCGGGGAATTTGTGGGATTTTCGGGCTGCTAAATATTGAGTGAGGGCGGCTTGGCGCGACCAATCTAAGGGGCGCTGAATGATTTCGTCAATGGTTTCATCGTCGCGGACGATATTGTTAGTTTGGAGGTCAAATTTTTGGCGAAAAAGCGGCATTTGTGAGGCGAAACGGACGCGGGAATCTAACCATTCTAGGGTGACTGAACCGATGTAGGCTTCGCTGTTTCCCATCTGGGTTTTTTGGACGAAAATGCGATCGTCCTTTCCTAAATAATTGTCTAATAAAAGTGCGATTTCTTGTCTTTCGCGGTTTTCTTTTTCCAAAAATTGATTAGCGAGGTCATCCGCTGGGTTGGTAGTCATTGGCATTTTTTATATAATTAGGCTATTTTTTCAAAAATATCATGGGTTAAAATTGATGTCAAGTCTTGTTTTTTAAAAAAGTTTGTGAAATACTTGACTTATCTTGCTATAGCCCAAACACATACCACAAGCCAGACAAAAAGTCAATAAATGTTAATTCCCGATGCCCAATTCCCGATGCCCAATTCCCAATTCTAAAATATGCTTACTCCTTCCTTTGAATACATTTTGCCGGTGATCCGGGGAATTCAAGCGGGCCGCGAATATTACGTATCAATGTGTCCGGTGCGTTTTTTGCCGAAATTGTTTCCCTTAGACTCTGAAGATTTGCCGCCATCTATACGGGCTAAACGCGCACTTAACCATGCTAGAATTCCCGAAATTGCTGATTATTTTGTCAAGAATTCTGGGGATTACACTTGTGGGGCGATCGCTGCTTCTATTGATGCGGATATTACTTTTGAAGCTGTTGGAGATTTGGCGGAAGAACGAAAAATCGGTCGTTTGCGAGTCCCGATGGATGCTAAGTTTACTATTAATGATGGACAGCATCGGCGGGCGGCTTTTGAGATGGCTTTGAGGGAAAATCCGCAGTTGGGATACGAGACGGTGGCGCTGATTTTGTTTCTCGATGTTGGGTTGGAAAAGTCGCAGCAGATGTTTGCTGATTTGAACGGTTTTCAAGTTCCTTTGGAGTCGTCGCTAAGTCTACTTTACAACCACCGGGGCGATTCGGCTTTGGTGCTGAAGGCGGTTGTTAAGCAGGTTGAGGTGTTCCGGTGTTTGACGGAGATGGAGAAGGGGAGTTTGAATGGGCGATCGCCCAAATTATTTACGCTAAGTGCGATCGATCGCGCTATGATGGCTTTGCTGTCTAATATGCACGGCAGCAAACACGCGAAACCGCCTCGTTACCGCGCCACAAAACAGGAAAAAGAGGCAGAACTTACTCAAAAAATACAACAGGCGGTTAGTTATTGGAATGCGGTTAGTAATTTTATTCCAGATTGGCAATTAGTTCTGCACAAGCAAGTTGCGGCGGCGGAAATACGTCGGGATTCCGTACACTGTCACGCTGTTGTACTGGAGAGTTTGGGGGAAGTTGGGGCTGCTTTGCTGTCCGTTTTTCCTGAGAGTTGGGAGGAACGTTTGACTGGCTTGTCTGAGGTTGATTGGTCGGTTTATAATCCTGATTGGGAGGGTGGAATTTTGGTAAAAGGGAGGGTTTTGCGATCGAGGGCGAGTGTTAATTGGATGACTGATTATTTGAAGACGAGGCTGGGTTTGGAAACCGCAGATTCAGCACAGGCGGGACGCCCGTGCCACAATAGAAATCTGGCATAATTCTTGTGGAACAGGCATCCTGCCTGTTCAAAACCTGCTTTTTACCAGATGCCTAATAAAAGCTAACTGTGAATTCAATTAAAATAGCGTCTGAATGGTTCTGCAAGAATGCCCAGAATTTGGTCTAACTGAGTAATAAAATATTCAGTCAAATCAATTTTTAACAACTGATTTTCTAAGATTAGGAATTTCCAGTTTGTACCCGTTGAAACCGCTCCATAAATCACCGATTGTTCTTGCCCTTTACGAGCATTAAATATTTGAGCTGCTGCCATCTGAGCCGCACACTGTCCCAATCCTATTCTAATATCATTGTCTTTTGCTTCCACCAATGTCAAAACGGGAGCAGTCACCAATGATTGATTGCTCGATGCACTGAGGAGAAAGTCACAAGCCCCTGTTAATCCTTTACTTTCTTCTACGTTAAATGTGTTGCCGGAAAAGTAGCCAATTTTGTTGTGAAAAGTGCGCCGTATTTCGAGTAAAATGGGAGTGATGATTAATTCCGATCGAGCTTTTTCGGTGCTGATACTTGAGGCTAAGTCTAAGGTTTCGTCTAGGGTTTGCTTGAGACGTTCTGAAGGTGCGATCGGGGTAATTTGACTGAATAAGTGGGGAATGTCTTCAACGGTTAGATCCAGGGTTGAGACGGCTTGATCGATGGTTTTGAAGTCGTTGTAGGACATATTTGATTTGGGGGTGGGAGAGCAAATTTTTTTAACCGCAGATTTAGGCATAGCTACGCGGACAATATTTGTTAAATCCATCCCAACTCAGCTTTTGCCGCCTCGACGGCCATTTTTACAGCACTAGCACTAGCTGTGATTTTATAGGATGCTATTGGATTACTAGGATTGGAGTTAGATAAAACAACATTTCCCTCCCAAATATGGCTTTGTCTAGACCAATCCAGTTGTGCCAATTCCGATACTTTTTTAGGATCAAAATCTTGGCTGCTATCTGTGTCATAGGTACAGTATAGCAACCTACCTAAAACTTCTAACCCTACACTTCTACCTAAGATACAGTATTCCTTAAACTGATTAACATCTTCAACACTCAAATTTTCAACACTGGTTTCAAAAATATGTCTAGTCTGACTACATTCTGAAAACAAATTGTTAAGACATATCGCCAAAATATTTGATGATTCGGCAACGTCATAATCTTTGAGTTCATCAATTGGGCTGTCACTAAACGCACAACTAACCAATTTAGCTATGAAATTAGTTGTGTATACAAGTTTCCTTTTACTGTCTGGATTAGTTTTGATTTTATCTGTTTTTCCATGAAACATTGGCACTTTTTCAAGTAAGCTTTTGGTAATACCAACCCTACCTTCAAACTCACCGAATGATAAAAGCAATGATTTATCCAGTTGTTTTGTCTGCGCCATATCTCGGAAATCCGCCTGACACTGGTTAAAATCTTCCTCTAAAACCAGCGTAATAGGGAAATCATTATCACCTATTAACTCACCGTCAGCACTTTCAATTAACTCGTGAATCGCGCGCTTGCGATGCTGTCCATCAGTAATATCTAACTTAACACCACGATGAATAACTACTAGACAAATCCCTCGACCTAGTTCTATAATATCAATCTTTTCAGGATCGATATTTGCTGTCAGTGTACCCAAAATCCAGGGTTGATCGTTTCTAGCACGCTTAAGAATATATTGTTTTACTTCCTCAGCATGACCCTTGATCTCTGGGCGATTCTTGCCAGAATCAGGATCGTTGCCAGTTGATGGTCTTGCCTGGAGGAGGGTAGGCAAGTCATCAGCCGGGATATTGATTTGCACCATCTTCCGCTTCCCCTGCTGAAACATTAGCCCTGGATAGCACTTCTGACGGTGGTACTTGGCAAAGTAAGGCTCTAGAAATTCGTCAAGTTTCTGGCTCGAATCTGTCTCTGGGTAATTGTTTTCTGGCATAATGCGGGGGGAAATTTATTTAATTATTATAACTTTTTGACGGTACGTGAACCAGGGATGCTATTGTGAAAAGGGCAAATAACAATAGACAGATGGATCAGTATGCTAGCAAGCATATTTTATCATAAAAATTAAAAATTAGCAAGATAGGAGTTTTATAACGTGATAGAAGTTCAACAGATGTTATTATTTGAACCGCGAACTGTTCCGCAGTTACTTGAAGAGATAAAAGCGCTCACTAAAGAAATTCAAGAATTATACTGCTTAGACGCTATACCTTGGTTAATTGGTTGGAGTGGCGGGAAAGATAGCACCGCAGTATTGCAGCTTATCTGGAACGCGATCGCAGCACTTCCGATAGAAAAACGTACAAAAACTATCCATGTAATCACAACTGATACTTTCGTTGAAAATCCGATTATTTCGACTTGGGTACGTAAATCTTTAACTAAGCTCAAGATACTTGCTCAAGAGCAAAAAATGCCTATTTCCCCGCATCTCCTGCATCCAGAGGTGAAAGAAACATTCTGGGTATGCTTAATTGGTAAAGGCTATCCAGCACCTCGTAATGGATTTCGATGGTGCACAGATAGGATGAAAATTCAGCCTGTAAATCAATTTATCCGAGACTTGGTTCGAGTACATGGTGAAACTATTGTGGTTTTGGGTACTCGCAAGGCTGAAAGCACTAAACGTGCAGCAACAATGAAAAAGTATGAAGCAGGTAGATTACGCGATCGACTTAGCCCTAATTCTCGTTTACCTAACTCTTTAATTTATACCCCTATTGAGGATTGGCGTGATGATGAAGTTTGGCTGTACCTAATGCAGTGGGACAACCCTTGGGGAAATAACAATAAAGAATTATTTACCATGTATAGAGGTGCTACAGCAGACAATGAGTGCCCTTTAGTTGTTGATACTTCTACTCCTAGCTGTGGCGATTCTCGCTTTGGCTGCTGGGTTTGCACAATGGTTGACAAAGATAAATCTATGGAGGCAATGATTCAAAACGATGAGGAAAAAGAATGGATGCAGCCTCTCCTCGATATTCGCAACGAATTAGACATTAAAAACGATCGCCCTAAAAGAGACTTCCGCCGCATCTACGGTAGAGTAGAACTGTTTGAACGCAACATGGGTGACGACACAACCTCCGTCGAACCCATCCCAGGGCCCTACACCAAATTTTGGCGAGAACACTGGCTGAGACGAGTCTTGGAAGCACAAACCCACATCCGCAAAACCGCACCCCTAGAAATGCGCGACATCACCTTAATTACCCCGGAAGAACTTAGCGAAATCCGCCGCATTTGGCTGGAACAAAAGCATGAATTTGACGACAGTTTGCCCCGAATTTACGAAGAAGTCACGGGCGAACCGTTTGCCGATTCCCGCCCCGCCGCCGAAAGGAAACTTCTAGGTAGCGACGAATGGACTGCGATCGCAGAAATTTGCAGCGAGGACGAAATGCACCTCGAATTGATGGCAAAACTCCTTGATACAGAACGCCAATATTACACAAAACCCCGCCGTACAGGCATTTACGCGGATTTGGACAAATGCTTTGAAACCAGTTCGCGATCGAAGGATGAAGCTATTGGTAACGCCCACTATCAACGCAACTTAAAAACAGCGGTGAATGCTGTTATAGCTAATCCCAGCGAAAACATTCAGCAAGTCAAAAGTGCGATCGCCCAAACCAACAGTTCTGCAAAAAACGATACCCTTGATATTGCCAAACTCAAAGAAGAACTTGAAAGCAGCAGTCAAAGTAAGCAGCTATCTTGGGCCGATATCAAATATTCTACTCCAGATGTAGGAGAGGGAAAACATAGCGATTAGCACACAACCGCCTGCGGTGATACCCAAAACTTGTTGACAGCCGCCCCGTGCGATCGCATATAATGGTTGTCAACTAACCGCAGCATTACCAAAGCCTCATCGTTTAAATTACCAAATTTTTACGACCATGATAGACTCTAATATTCCCCATCAGGATCTGACATTCAGCATCATCGGCTGTGCAATGAAAGTACACCGGAGGACGCAAAAAGGTTTAAGAGAAAAACATTACCAAAGATCCTTTGATGCAGAAATGCTTGAATCAGGTTTAACAACAGAAATGGAGTATCCCAGACAAATTTACGATGGTCAAGTTTGGATGGGAATCCTCTATCTAGACCATTGGGTCAATCAATGTATTGTAGTAGAGGATAAAGCCGTAAATTATCCAATGACCGACAAAGATAAAGCTCAAATCATAGCTTACTTAGCGGCGACAGGAGCGAAAGTAGGTTTATTTATAAACTTTGGGCGCAGCAAATTAGAATATCACCGCATTCTGCCACCAAAATCTGTACAAGGTTGGCAGAAACACATTCAACCATACCTGTGGCGGCCGAAAACACATGGCAGAGGTTGGATGAGGGGAAGTTCGGGATCATACGAAGAAACAGATGCCGAACTCCCCTTACCTCCCAGTATTCCGGCCCAAAACCAGGAGGAAGATTCAAATGATGTGATCGATTGGTAGCAAAGGGGGAGAAGATTAGCAGCGGATTGTGTAGCGGATGTAACGGATGATTCGCAGCGGATTGTGTAACGGATGTAACGGATGATTAGTCGCTGATTAATTATCAAATCCGCTGCTAACCGCCGCCCCCACCAACCACCCATCCGTTAAATCTACAATGCAATTCCTCGAACTCGTCCTCAAAAACTTCGGCCCCTACGCAGGCACCCAAACCATCAATCTCCGCCCCGAAAAAGACGGAAATGCCTGCCCAGTCATCCTATTTGGTGGCATGAATGGCGGCGGCAAAACTACCCTCCTAGACGCGATTCGCCTCGCCCTCTATGGCGGCCGCGCCCAATGTTCCACCAGAGGCAATTTAAGCTACAGCGACTTCCTCAATCAATCCATCAACCGCCATACTCCCCCATTAGAAGATACCCGCGTCGAACTAACCTTTGAACAAGTTCAAGACGACAAATTAACTCAATT
>CASBQF010000092.1 GCA_949127775.1 Oscillatoriales cyanobacterium PMM_0080 | reverse complement strand
CTCGATCGCCTCCACACGTCACGGAGATGATGTCGATGACAAAACTGTCTCTGTATGCGTCCGCAGGCTAGAGTACAAAAGCCCAGAAACAGGCGAACAAGTCCTCGGCGTTTGTTCGACTTTTATCACCGGCTTGGAACCAGGGGCTGATGTCAAAATCACCGGCCCGGTAGGCAAGGAAATGCTCTTGCCCGATGACGAAGATGCCACCGTTATTATGATGGCTACTGGTACTGGCATTGCTCCTTTCCGCGCTTACTTGTGGCGGATGTTCAAAGAAAACAATCCAGAGTACAAGTTCAAAGGTTTAGCTTGGCTGTTCTTTGGAGTTGCTTACACTCCCAACATTCTGTACAAGGAAGAATTGGAGCAATTACAAGCTGAATTCCCCGATAATTTCCGCTTGACTTATGCCATCAGCCGCGAACAAAAGAATGCTGAAGGCGGCAAGATGTACATTCAAAATCGGATTCAAGAGAACGCCGACCAATTGTGGGAATTGGTTCAACAACCCAAAACTCACACTTACATCTGTGGCTTGAAAGGAATGGAAGGCGGCATTGATGAAGGAATGTCGGCGGCATCTAGCAAGTACGATGTTAACTGGACTGCCTATCAGAAACAATTGAAAAAAGACGGTCGCTGGCACGTTGAAACCTATTAATATGTAGCGCAATTCAGTGTGATTTGTAGGGTGGGCTTAGGCTCGCCCTACAATTGTTTTAGACAGTTGATAGTTGATAGTTGATCTCAATTCCGGCTACGCCGGAATGAGATAGAGGAGACGGCAGTGCCGTGTCCCTACGATTAATTGTAGGGACACGGCACTGCCGTCTCCTCATTTGGGCTGCTAATAATTCCGATGCAACCGGAAACGATATGATATAGCAATCCCCAATAAAAAGAGTACAATATACTACAGTAAGCTCACCGAAAAAGGGAGATGACTAAACATGGTATTAATTTCTACCCAAAAACTCACATTTCAAGAGTATCTCGACTATGAGGGAGAATCGGGTGTTTGTTATGAATTATATCGGGGACAGATAATTGAAATGCCAACACCCACAGCTATACATATCAAAATCATTGAATTTTTGGTTTGCCAGTTTCGACGCTTCTTTGCAGCACACAATCTACCGCTAGTTGCAGTTGTGACTACCGCAGTCCGAACCGAGGAAAACTCTTCGCGCGTTCCTGATGTGGTGATTTGCACTCGGAGTCTTTGGGAACAAGTCTGCGCGCAACCTGGTTCCGCAGTGCTGGAATTTGAAGAAAAACCGCTGTTAGTGATTGAAGTTACCAGTCAAAATTGGCGGGACGACTACATCCGTAAACGGGCAGAATATGACTTAATTGATATCCCTGAATATTGGATTGTAGACCCCAATTTACTGAAAATACGAGTGTGTAGCCGTCCCGAAAATGAAGGGAGTTATTCTCACCAAGAATTTTTGCCGGGACAGCAACTTCAGTCTGTACAGTTCGCTGAATTTATTTTATCGGTAAATCAAGTGCTATGTCCGCCGCTAGTAGAAGATTTAATTCGAGCAGAAGAAGCACAGCTACAGCAGCTAGAACAGCAAAATCAGGAACTAGGACAGCAAGTTGAAAGATTGGCCCAGCGACTCCGAGAAATGGGGGTAGACATAGATTCAGAACTTTAGATTGTCATCATATCAAATTAGATACCAGATTTCTTGAAAAAGTCTGGTATCTGGATATTGAGCTTAGTTAAATGACAAATTGCTTGATTAGCATACAATGATTGTAGATTAGAGTTTCTACGGGTCAAAGTCGTGGCTTTCAAAATTGGTTTGCTAGGTTTAGGTACAGTTGGCGCGGGAACAGCAGAGATTTTGCTCTCCCCAGATGGCCGTCATCCGCTGTTGCAGGAATTGGAAATTTGTCGGGTGGGAGTGCGCGATATTTCTCGAACTCGGTCTTTACAATTGCCAGAAAATGTGCTGACAACTGACCTAGAGGCGATCGCCACTGACCCAGAAATTGATATTGTAGTAGAGTTGATTGGCGGATTGGAACCGGCGCGATCGCTCATTCTGCAAGCTATCGCCAACGGGAAGCACGTAGTCACCGCCAACAAAGCAGTTATCGCCCGCTACGGTAGTGAAATCTTCGACGCGGCTAATGCAAAAGGTGTTTATGTGATGTTAGAAGCTGCTGTGGGCGGCGGCATTCCGGTCATTCAAACCCTCAAACAATCTTTAGGTGCAAACCGCATCAAAAGTGTCACGGGCATCGTTAACGGCACAACTAATTACATCCTGACGCGGATGCAGACAGAAGGTGCAGACTTTGGCGAAGTCCTCGCGGACGCTCAGCAATTAGGTTATGCTGAAGCTGACCCCACAGCAGATGTGGATGGATTAGATGCGGCTGATAAAATTGCTATTTTAGCCTCGTTAGCTTTTGGCGGGCGCATCAATTTAGCAGATATTCACTGCGAAGGTATCAGACAAGTTAGTGCGGCTGATATTGACTACGCCGATAAGCTGGGATTTGTGATTAAATTGTTGGCTATTGCTCAAAATATCCAGTCAACAACGGATACAGAGATGCTTTCAATTCGAGTGCATCCTACTTTTGTACCGAAAACTCATCCGCTGGCGAGTGTTAATGGTGTTTATAACGCAATTTTAGTCGAAGGAGATGCGATCGGGCAATTGATGCTATACGGGCGCGGTGCAGGTGCTGGGCCCACAGCTAGCGCGGTGGTATCGGACATTTTGAATGTGGCTGCTATCCTGAAAACCGAAACTGTTCCCATTCCCCATCCTTTGCTGAGTTGCAGTCACCAACACTACTGCAAAATAGCTCCAATGCAGGAACTTGTAACGCGCTTTTATGCTCGTTTTTTGACTGGGGATACTCCGGGGGTTATTGGCAAACTCGGCACTTGTTTTGGCAACCACCAAGTTAGTTTGGAATCAATTGTGCAGACGGGAATTCACGGCGATTTAGCAGAAATTGTCGTCGTGACTCACGATGTTAAGGAAGGGAATTTCCAACAAGCACTTGATGAAATTCGCGCGATGGAAGCAGTCGATAGTATTGCCAGCACGTTGCGAGTTTTGTAAAAGTTGTACAAGGTTCGTAGTGAGGACTTTAGTCCTTCTTTTTCTGAGGACTAAAGTCCTCACTAGGAACCTTTTTTAGATCGTTTTTAGTTTAGTATGGATCAATAAAGTTGAATTTTGTCGATCGCAAAACCGGAAGGCATTCACTAGATGCGATCTATGAAAAGTTTGCCAAACCCCAACTACACGATACTTTCAAGCCGAATAATCCTTCAATTTATGTCCGACATCAGGAAGGAGAATTCGTGCATGATTATCTAGTAGAAAAAGTGTTTGAAGATTGTAAAACAGGTTTTTATGCTGAAGCTCGCTCTAGTATAACATATAAAGCTACGCCGATTTTGGTAATTCGAGGCTACGGTTCATGGTATCCTTTCGATCGCGTTTTGGAAGATACGCCAGATGTGTTTATGGCAAGATTGAAGCGACAGTTAAAATCGGCGGAGACTGTGGGCGCTATTGATTGGCTAAAGCAGCAGTTTGAGAGTGGGAATCCGGCTGATGTGATCGGAGAAAGTTTGGGCGGGAAAGTTGCTCAGCAAATTGCTGCTACATACCCAGATTATATGCGATCGACTGTCACTTTTAATGCTTTGGGTGTTTCCCAAAAATTGGTTCAAGCTTCTACAGCTATGAATGTTTTTCACTACTTTACTTTAGGCGAAAGGTATGCTTTCTGGGCGAATCGAGGGGATTATATACCGGGAACGACTTTTGTAATTTCTCAGAAAGGGAAAAACTGGTGGTATAAGATTGAAGAGGCGATCGTCCAAATGGCCAGTTTTGATCAAAAGTTTCGGAAAAGGCGGGTGTTGGTGGTAATGTTGGCTCATTGGCTTTTGCTAAATCGGCATAATGCGATCGTCCTAAACAGGAAAAAGCCCGTCGTAGTTCAGATATACCCCAACCAATTACAACTTTTCCGAAACAGCGATTTTACCTAAACTGACACCAAATCGCTAGATGGCTGATTTTGACGCGCTGCGACGGCGAGTACCAGACAAAGCGCTGCGATCGCTTTTTGCCACTCTTCCTTGACGGCGGTGGGTTGAACCTCATCAAAGGCGCTAACCAAGCGAGGAATCGATCGATCTAATGCAAGTCTTGGAATCGATTTGTGCATCTCAACTAAACGAGTTAAACTTTCTTGATTCTTCAGAAAACCGACTACCCATTTGGTAGCATGATCGGGACTATCAGGGACATTCTTAATGCCTAATTCTGTTTGCAACCAGTCATAAAAAGCTGGGAGTTTTTGGGCTAAGACAGCGCCAGCAGTAGGCAAACTTTCTTTGAGCAAAGTAGTGTCCAGACTTCCCAAAAGTTGATTGAATTCCGGTGAATCTAGCAAGCTAGTTAATGGAAGTGAAAGCAGGGCTTCGGAAGCGCGAGGGGATAAATTTAAAGTCCGAGAAAATATTGTTAGCATTGGAAAGTATCTGGTAGAAATGACTATTTTACTATGCCATTGACGCGTAGCAACGAATATGATCTAGCTCATGTTAGCTAAATTTTGGGACAAGAAATTAGGAGACGGCAGCACTAGAAATTAGGAGACGGCAGTGCCGTGTCCCTACTATATACGAACCTATATTTGAATATTCTACACAAATTCTCCTTTCGCAATCATCACAACTTTGCCGCCAACCAAAACTTCTATTTGTCCATCTTTTTGCTCAGATTGCAATAATAGCAAAGAAGGTCTACTAATTTCATAACCCTGTTCAACTCTCACATCAATCGAATTCTTACCAAAGTATGAATACTCGACCAAATATCCAGCCAAACAGCCGTTAGCACTTCCCGTCGCTGGATCTTCGGGAATTCCTAATGAATGGGCGAAAACTCGCACGCTCAAGTCATTGACATCGTGATAAGTCTCTGGACAAAATATCAAAATATCTTTGGCTTCTGTTGTTGCAATTAGTTCAAAATATTTATCTAAGTTGACTTGAGCTTTCTTGAGCGATGCCACATTTTTTAGCGGTACTATTATAAATGGTACTCCGGTAGAAACTTCTTGAATTGGGAATTTTTCATCAATTTCATTGATTTCTAAATTCAGTACATTTGCGAGAGTTTCTGCTGATAAAACTTGACCGAATGTTGGTGAGTTTTGTCGCATCCACAAAACATCTGCAACTTGATTTTGATAGTTGAAAGTAACTGGAATTTGACCAACTGCTAGATTTAAAATAACTTGTTGTACGGGTTGATTGATGATTTCTTGCTGCAAAATGAATGCTGTTCCTAGTGTGGGATGACCTGCAAAAGGTAACTCCTGTTTGGGGGTGAATATTCGCACGTCGTAGCCGCCGTTTTGTGGGTGATTTGATGGAATAAATGTAGTTTCCGAATAATTGATTTCCCTTGCTATCATCAGCATTTCGGCCTCTGATAGTTCGGCAACTCCCGCACCGCAAAAGACGGCTAGCTGATTGCCAGCATATTTTGACTCGGCAAACACATCTACTATGTAAAAATTCATATTTTCTCCTTTAATAATAGTTTGTAGTCAGCAATTTATATTTATTTCTCGGCTATAAACGAGGCCAGATCCCCCCTAGCCCCCCTTAAGAAGGGGGGAACCGGAGTGTCCTCAAAGTCCCCCTTCTTAAGGGGGATTTAGGGGGATCAGGCCTCGTTTATAGCCGAGAGTTCAAAAGGGTTTTAAGCGATTATTGATACCAATGCTTTAGTCCTGATAACTCCCTATTTCAAACAGCGAATTGCCTGCAACATTCCCCTGGCTTTATTCAGTGTTTCCTCATACTCCATTTCCGGGCTAGAATCAGCCACCAAACCAGCACCAGCTTGCACAGAAACCGAATGCTTGTCACCATCTAAAGAACGAACAACCATAGTCCGAATCGCGATCGCACTATTCAACTGTCCCTCAAAATCATAATACCCATAAACCCCAGAATACGGGCCCCGGCGACAACCTTCCAACTCGTGGACAATTTCCATCGCCCGAATCTTCGGAGCACCACTAACCGTACCCGCCGGAAAAGCAGCTTTCAACAAATCCCAAGCCGTCTTATCCTCAGCCAATTCTCCGATCGCATTACTCACAATGTGCATCACATGAGAATAACGCTCAATTCCCATTAATTCATCAACCTTTACCGTACCACTGCGACAAACTCTGCCCAAGTCATTTCTGCCCAAATCGACTAACATGACGTGTTCGGCAATCTCCTTCGGATCTTGCAACAATTCAGCAGCCAAAGCATCATCTTCTTTAACAGTTTTGCCCCGGCGGCGAGTACCGGCGATCGGCCGCAAAGTTGCGATTCTCTTACCATCCGCAGTGTTTTCTGCCTTCACCATAATCTCTGGACTCGAACCGATAATCTGCCAATCTTTGAAATTGAAATAAGCCATGTATGGAGAAGGATTAATCAGCCGCAAAGAACGGTAAAGTGCAAAAGGATCGCCGCTATATTCAGATTCCAAACGCTGCGAAACAACTACCTGAAAAATATCTCCCGCTTTGATATAATCCTTAGCTTTTAAGACATTGGCACAATACTTTTCGGGAGTAGTATTGCTGGTGTAACTCAATTGTGGATTGTCTGTTGTGGAACGGGCATCTTGCCCATCTTTATCACTTGTGGAACGGGCATCTTGCCCGTCATTGGGAGGAGTCCATTCTATGAGAGTAGATTGCTGAGAAAGTGGCGATTTCAGCTTGTTAACTAACTGAGAAACCCGATCGCACGCCGTCGCATAAGCCTCTGCCAAATCCACCCCAGTCTCGCGCAAGTCCGCATAGGCGATCGCCCAAATCTTCCGTTTCACCTGATCGAAAATCAACAAATTATCAACCTGCATCCACAACCCATCCGGCAAATCCTTTTCCCCAGCCGGATACACCGGAACACGCGGTTCAATCCACTTAATTAGTTCATAACCCCAAAACCCAAACAACCCGCCAATTCCGGCTGGTAACTGCGGCAATTTGACCGGTTGATAGGACTTTAAACATTCAGTCAAAGCCACAAACGGATCGCCCGTAAATACTTTTTGGGAACCGTCGCGGTAAACTTGAGTTGTGCGATCGCCTTTTGCTTCCAAAATCCACAGCGGATCGCACCCTAAGAAACTATAACGCCCAATTTTTTCCCCACCTTCGATCGACTCCAGCAGAAAACTATAAGGTTGACCGGCACACACGCGATACCAAGCAGAAACCGGCGTATCCAAATCGGCAACCCATTCTTGATATACCGGTACAAAATTGCCTTGTTTGGCCAGTTCGGAGAATTGTGAGAAATTCGGAAATATCATATATTAATCTTGCTATACAATCAATAAAGAAAAGACGGAAAATAACATCCCGCAGGCTGTTGATAGTCACCAATTGCCATCACCGCTAAGGGCTTGAGGCCACGCAGCCCCTCTTGCAAACACCAGCGAAACAAACTTGCAAAACGTACCGGTAAGTGGAAACAAAGCACTTCATCGGGACTATACGCAGCCGCACCCAAGAGTAAAGCCTGCATATCAGCTTCAGTTTCCGCGACGCTGTGACCGAAGGTAGACACCGCACAAGTATAGGCCACAATCCCACCTTGCAAGCAACCAAAGGAGAAAGGTGATTTAGGGCGTATTGAATCTCGGAAGTTCGATCGCACCCATACACTCTATTACACAAAGCCTCACATTCGTCAACATCCTCACATCTCAGTGGCCGCACCTCAAAGTCATACTGTGGCTGACTGCGAAACTTCCCCTCCACCAACAACAAAGGTTCCTTCACCTCAAAACCCAGGGAAATGTACAGCGACAACGAAGCCAAGTTAAAAGATTCTTGAACCAAACGAATACCGGGAGCTTTTTTTCCCTCTTCCAGTAAGGCTTCCATGATTTTTCGTCCCATTCCCTGAGACTGAAAAGTGCGATCGACACTAACGGGCCCAATGCCGCGAATCGGGTTCCGTTCATCCATACAACCGTAGCCAACAATCGTACCCTCAGCTTCAGCTACAATGTCAAAATACGACGAATTTTCGATTAAAAGACCAGTGATTTCAGTGGCAAAATCCAGCGTTGGAAAATCTGTAGGGAACTGATGGCGATCGGAAATACCCTTAAAAGCTTCATAATTAATTCGAGCACAAACATCTAGATCCTGATGAGTTGCTCGCCTGATTACCAGATTCATTGTTAATTTTAATTATTAACTATTAATTTTTAATAAGATTAGAAATTTGTAGTTGCGCTTGGGCGATGT
This sequence comes from Oscillatoriales cyanobacterium PMM_0080, assembly GCA_949127775.1. Lineage (GTDB taxonomy): Bacteria > Cyanobacteriota > Cyanobacteriia > Cyanobacteriales > Microcoleaceae > Microcoleus. Next base: position 46,495 of record CASBQF010000092.1, on the reverse strand, counting down.
AGAAAAAATCTCTCCCGCCCAAGCGCTACTACAAACTTGGAAAATACAAGCTGAGCTTCTTAGGACATACTATCCGAGGAGAACTCAGCAATGTTCTGAAAACCTAAACTTCGTAGGTCTTCTTACTGGTGAACTTCACCTTAATCGGATTTGGATTGCTGCCAATATTGCGAGGGACACTACCGATAGCAACACGACCTTCGTTCACCTTCTCAGGGAACACGCCATCCTTGGGATGCAGGTACTCATTAGAGCCGTCGGGAAATACACGGTAAACTTTGTAGTTCGTGATTTTGAATTTTGCTCGCAGTTGCTGGCCGCCCAAAGCGATGCACTGCTCCTTCCGGGGCAGATACAGCAAGTTGTCGCCTTGACGCATGATTGCAGCGCCGCCAGTCGGCATTTCAAACACCTGTTCCTTGGCGCTAGTCCAAGTGATCGCATACTTCTCTTCAACTAGCGCCTTAGTCAGCAAGCCGCCGGTGCTGCCGCCGAAGATAGGGGGTTGTCCAGTGAGTTCTTCTGACATAGATATATCCAAAGGATTTTTAGGGTATCCTATCATTCAGACTGTACGCTGTTCTCGAAATTGTAAGGAAAATTAACAGTTGTTTGCCGATCGATCTTTTTTGATAATTGGTAATTAATAATTGGTAATTGATAATTGGTAATTTCTACGAATGCCCAAAAACAGAATTAGCCAGCAGGAATAAATACAAAATCAGCATCAAAAACGCCCATTGGTGCCTATGGCAAAGCCTTACCGCCCTGTTCTTTGAAAATCGACTTCTTCGTGCTTCGTTCGGTCATGCCGCCGCAGAGGCAGGTTTTGCAGTAAAAACTTTTCTGTGCTATCCTACGTTGGGCGATCGATCAGGGCGATCGCAACTGCCGCACTCAAACGCTCAAAAACCCAGTTTTTACTGCAAGTCTTGTCTATCTGCACCGCCAGCATCCGACAAAAGGACTTTTTGCCTAAGTAATATCCACACCGTGCACCCAAAAACGAGATTTTACACGTAAGTAGTATCAAATCCTCTCTGCATCGGAATAGTAAATTAGAGTTAACTGTTGACGGTTGACAGTTAAGTAAGTCATTGGAAAAAAACAATAGTATCTCGTAGGGGCGGGTTGAGCTTCGGAATTTATGAAATAATCGACTGTATCAAGGCAAAACCCGCCCTCTTAAGTAAACCGTATTGAGGCATAAGAGCCGGCACAAAAAATACAATTCAGATGCGGAACAGCTTATCATTTTGATTATTAATTTTTGATGAACTTAACTTATGGCGATCGGCATAATATTGTAAATTTTCATTAAATACCTGTTACATTTGGACAGGAAGAACAAAAAATAGATCGTGGCAATTGCTCGATCGCTCTACCTCATTTTAACAAAACACCCTTGAATACGTAAGTAATTTTTGAGTTATGCGATTAATCTATACCTCATTTAAACATGGTTGTCTGCTAAAGGTCGATCGTACGCGATCGATATTTGTTTAAGATGTGGCATTGTAGAATTAGGAATTGATTATAAACTGGGGAATATCAACTATGCTGTCAGTTGCAGGAATTTCTGGTTACGACTTACAAGAACTGATTCACCAAACAAATAACACACTTATTTATCGGGCAATATCGACAGCAGACCAACAGTTAGTCATTCTCAAAATTTTAAACACCGACTGTCCCAGCCTCGAACAGGTTGCCAGTTTTAAACACGAATATCAAATCACCGAACATCTCGACTCTCAGTATATCATCAAAGTCTATCGACTCGAAACTCATCAAAATCATTTAGTATTAGTATTAGAAGATATCGGAGGGGTATCCCTGAAACAATGGATGAACACCCTAGGAAATCAACAACAGTTCGCCACTCCAGAAACAGATCATCTACCAGCGACGGCTACCAATTACCAATTATCAATTGCCGATTTTTTTAATACAGTCATACCATTGACAAAAGCCTTAGTATTCCTGCATCAAAATCAGATTATTCACAAAGACATCAAACCACATAATATTATCATAAATCCCCAAATAAAGCAAGTAAAAATTGCTGATTTTAGCATCGCTTCCCGGTTAAGAAAAGAACAACCAGACTTAAAAAATCCCGATCGCCTAGAAGGAACTCTAGCATATATGTCGCCCGAACAAACCGGGCGGATGAACCGCCATTTAGACTACCGCAGCGATTTCTACTCTCTCGGTGTCACCTTTTACGAACTGCTGACAGGACAATTACCATTTACCACCAGCGATCCATTAGAAATGGTACACTGTCACATCGCCAAGCAACCTCCTCCCCTGCAACAATTAAATCCACAAGTTCCCCCAGTTTTGACCCAGATTGTGGCAAAACTTATGGCAAAAAATGCCGAAGATAGATATCAAAGTGCTACAGGATTGTTAGCAGATTTAGAACTATGCCAAAATCAAATTGAGAAGTTAGGTACAATTTCTAACTTGATCCCCGGACAACTAGATACCCTGAGTCAGTTGTCAATTCCTCAGAAACTATACGGACGAGAAACGCAAATAGCCAAACTATTAGAAGTGTTCGATCTAGTCACCAAAGGCAGCGGTGAAATTGCCCTGATCGGTGGCTACTCCGGCCTCGGCAAATCAGTATTAGTGCAGGAAATTGTCCGCAATATAACGCAGCAGCGTGGCTATTTAATCTCCGGGAAATTCGACCAATTTAAGCGCAATGTTCCCTACGCTTGTTTCATTCAAGCTATGCGCAGTTTTGTGCAGCAAATTTTAATGGAAAGCCCAACTCAGCTAGCAGCATGGCGACAAACACTACTAAAAGCTTTGCAGAAAAATGCCCAAATTGCGATCGATGCCATCCCGGAATTAGAGTTGATTTTAGGGGAGCAGCCAGACGTGCCCGAACTCAGTGCTATTGAATCTCAAAAGCGATTCTGTCGAGTGATGCAGCAGTTCATCCAAGCAATTGCCACTGTCGAACATCCATTGGTAATGTTTATCGATGACTGCCAGTGGATAGATGCTGCAACAGTCAATTTGTACCAACAAAATTGCATCGAAAAAACTCCCTACTTGCTACTTATTCTTGCTTATCGAGATAATGAGGTCATCCCTACGCATCCCTTCATGCTCGCCAATGAGGCAATTCGGGCAACAGGAATTTCGATCGCAAATATTGAGCTAAAACCCTTAGCAATTTCTGATGTAACTCGATTAGTTGCTGACAGCTTAAACTGTTGTCCTAGAAAAGCGGCATCCTTGGCAAAATTGCTGCTAGAAAAAACTCACGGCAATCCATTCTTTCTCAAGCAGCTATTAAACTCGTTACACCAAGAAAAACTGCTAACATTTAACGTAAGTTTTGCCGCGTGGGAGTGGGATATCCAACAAATTAAGCAGCAGGATATTTCCGAGAATGTGGTAGATTTAATGGTGAAAAAAATTCAACATTTGTCCGGCGCTACTCAGAAGATTTTACAGTTGGCTGCCTGTATAGATCACCAATTTAGTCTTGATATATTGTCAGTATTGAATGAACAATCTTTAACTAAAACAGCACAAAGTTTGTGGGAAGCGCTGGAAGTAGGGTTGATTTTGCCTGTAGACGGTGCTTATCGAGTACCTCAAGTATTTGAGCAGCAGGAATTAGAAAAATTAGGTAAAATAGCTGGCCAAGTGCAGTATAAGTTTTTGCACGATCGGGTTCAACAAGCCGCTTATCTGATGATTTCTGACTCGCAAAAACAATCCATGCACTGGAAACTGGGACGTTTGTTGTTGCAAGAAAGCAGCGAAGCTGAACGTCAATCACAGATTTTTGATATTGTCAATCACTTGAACTTTGGTCGCGAATTGATTGCTAATCCTGAAGAACTTTATGAATTAGCAAAATTAAATTTACAAGCAGGGAAAACTGCCAAAGCTGCTTCGGCTTTTGTAGATGCGCTTACTTTTTTTCAAGCTGGGTGTGACTGTTTGTCGATGTCAAGTTGGCAAGATAATTATACCTTGAGTTTGGCGCTAAATTTAGAACTGGGTGAAGCGGAATATTTGAATGGCAGGAATGATGCAGCTTTAGTAATTTTTGACATGATTCTGCCCCAAACTCAGACTTTGTTAGAACAGTCTTATATTGTTGAATTTAAAATAACTTGTCTGCGGATGAAGAATGATTTATCTGCCGCTTATAAATTAGGGATTGACATATTAAACAATTTGGGGATTGAGATTGAACCATACCCTGATGATGACTTTTTAGCCAGTGAATTAGCCAAAACGAAGGCGATGATTGGCGGCTCGATCGATAAATTAGCAGATTTACCAGAACTTACCGATCCGCTACAACTCGCAGCCCATCGGATTTTGAAAGAACTTTTCCCGATCGCCTATTTTACCAGTCCCAACGCTCAATATCTCTGCGCGATGAAGTTTGTGCAGACGAGTATTCAATACGGCAATTCGCAACTTTCCGCCTTTGGTTACAGTTTATATGCGTTTACTTTGGTCAACAAATATCGCGAAATCAAGGCTGGTTGCGCCGCCGGAGAACTCTCGCTGAATCTCTACGAGCGCTGCGAAAATAAAGAGTTAGGCTATTGTATTTTCCATATGTGGGGCGCTTTGACTTTGCATTACATCAAATATATCGATGAGTGCAAACCTTTTATGCTAAAAGCTTTTAATAGCAGCTTAGAAATAGGTGCTTATCAATGGTCGGGATATGCTTCGATTAATTATCTGTGGATCTGCTTTTTTGGGAACGCATCTTTGCCCAAAGCTACAGAAATTGCGGATAAGTTTATTCCCGTACTCTCAAAGGTCGATCGCAATATGCTAGCTTATCACCTGCTGACCAAAAATGCGATCGCCCAACTCACCAGCCCACCAGAAATCAGCCTAGAGCCTGAAATCTTCATCGACGAACACCAGCTTTTAGAATTTGCTCAAACCAGCGCCGATCTTACCACTGCTTTTGTCATCTATCTTTACAAGCTGACCGTTGCTAATTGGTTTGGCGAGGTCGATTTGGCCTTAGAGTATGCTCTGAAAGGCGCGGAATTTTTAAAAGGGGGTGCCGGTCATTTTGTCAACCCAGTTTTTCAGTTCCATCACGCGATCGCCCTAGCTGCTGCTTGCACAAAAGCCAATGATATCGAGTCCAAACTCTACCGAAAACAGCTAAATATTAGTCTGGAAAAGTTTCGAGATTTGGCAGAACACTGTCCAGCTAACTACCTGCACAAATATTCATTAATTCAAGCAGAAGTCGCGAGGCTGTCAGGAGACAGCTATACAGCAGCAAAACATTACGATTGGGCGATCGCCTCTGCGCTCAAAAATGGCTTCGTCCAAAATGCTGCCCTAGCCAATGAATTAGCTTCCCGATTTTATCTAGCACAAAATCGTTACAATCTCGCCAAGATTTATCTCAATGATGCCCGCTTTTGCTATATCGAGTGGGGTGCAACTGCCAAGGTTCATCAACTAGAACAATCTTATCCCGATTGGTTTAACAAAATTAGCGACAATCAGATACCGATAACCACAACTGCGAGTACAGCCGCTGATGCCAATATCTTTGATTTGAGAACAGTAATCAAAGCCTCTCAGGCAATTTCTAGCGAAATCGTCTTAGAAAAATTGTTAAAAAAACTGCTGCACATTATTTTAGAAAATGCTGGCGCGCAAAGCGGGTGTATTCTTTTAGAACGAGACGGTTACTTGTTCGTTGAAGTCTCGGATAGTGACCAGCAAGATTATGCAATATTTGAAGAATTGCAGCCAGTTAAAAAGAACTGCCAAGTGCCTCTTTCTATCATCAATTACGTGGCGAGAACCCAGGAATCGCTGGTGCTGAGCGATGCAACTCAAGAAACACTTTACCAATTCGATAGTTACATTCAAAATTATCAACCGAAGTCAGTTTTGTGCGCGCCAATGGTCTATCAAGGGAAGTCAATCGGTATAGTTTATTTAGAAAATAACTTCGTGGCTGGAGCCTTCACTCACGAAGGTTTGATACTGTTAGAAATGTTGACTGCACAAGCAGCAATTGCCATTGCAAATGCCCGTTTCTACGCTAGCGAACAAGATAAATCTCGTCTGTTAGCTGAATCCCTAGAAAATTTACAAAAATCTCAAGTCGAACTCGCCCAAAAAGAAGAGGAGTACCGCACTATTTTTGAGAGTGTAGCCGACGGACTTACCTTAGTAGATTTGGAAACCGGAAAATTCGTGGCAGCAAACCCCGTAGTGTGCGAAATGTATGGTTATTCTGTGGAGGAATTCTTGAGATTAAGTCCCCTTGAAGTCATGCACCCAAAGTACCTAAATTTATTCGACGAGTTTATGACAACCGTCACCTTGCGGCAAGAATTTCATTGTGAATCTGTGGTGCTGCGAAAAGACGATACACAATTTGACATTGAGATCAGAGCCAAGCTTTTTGAACACAAAGGGAAACCCCATGCTTTATCAATTAGTCGCGATATCAGCCAGCGCAAAGCAGTGGAACAAGCTCTACAAACATCAGAATCTAAACTGAGAGAGAAAGCTGAAAATTTAGAAACCATACTGATCGAACTGCAACAAACTCAAGCACAATTAGTTCAAACTGAAAAAATCTCGCAACTCGGACAAATGGTTGCTGGAGTTGCTCACGAAGTGAACAATCCTATTGGCTTTATTTCTGGGAACTTACACCACGTTCAAGAATATATTGCTGATATAATTAAGTTGGTGAATCTTTATCAAGAAAAATTTCCCAAACCGGGAGCCGAAATTGAGGAGGAAATTACATCGATCGATCTAGAATATCTATTAGCCGACTTGCCCAAAACTACGGCGTCGATGAAGATGGGAATCGATCGCATCCGCGACATTATGCAGTCTCTGCGGAACTATTCCCGTAGCGACAGTATTGAAAAAAGAGCCGTTGACATCCACGAAGGTATTGAAACTACTTTAATGATTTTGTCTCACCGCCTCAAGGCTAAGCACAACAGACCTGCCATTAAAATTATTAAAAATTACGGCGATTTGCCAACATTAAAATGCCATCCGGGGCAAATCAATCAAGTATTTATGAATTTGATTGCTAATGCGATCGATGCTTTGGAAGAGTCTAACGCGGGCAAAACCTACGCAGAAATTGAACAAAATCCGAATACAATTACAATTTCTACGGTGGGCGTTTGCCAGGAACAACCGGAAATCATCGACACGATTGTGATTCAGATTGCTGATAGCGGGCTGGGAATGCCAGAATCAGTTCGAGAAAAATTGTTTACGCCCTTTTTTACAACAAAAGCAGAAGGCAAGGGTACGGGATTGGGACTGTCTATTTGCCATCAGATAGTAACCGAAATACATGGGGGAACTTTGGAATGTTTGTCTTCGCTAGAAGGTGGGACAGAGTTTGCAATTTGTATTCCGATGTAATTACTGGTTACTTGTTATTGGTTATTGGTTATTTGTTCTAATGAGTTAAAAATTTTTCTCTTCAGATAAGACGGCGGTTGAAACCGCGTCTACACAAACGAAACCTGCCTCCGCAGGTTGAAGATCAGATAGCGGTTGAAACCGGGTCTACACAAACGATGTCCTCTCCTAGCGAGGGTGTAAAGAAAATAACGCAATTTTAACGGCCCGGTCTTCTAAACAATCGGAATCGTAAAATGAAATTCACTTCCTCGATCTTTTCCTGCGGAATCTGCCCAAATGTTGCCGCCCCAGCCAGTGACAATCTGCTTGCATATTGCTAATCCCAAACCGGTACCGCCGGCGCTGCGCCGCAGCGATCCTTCTTCTTGATAAAATCGATCGAACACTATTTTTAAACTACTAGCCTCTATGCCCCTCCCCGTATCAGTTACGAGGACTTCCACCATCCGAGAACCGTTGCATTTCGCTCTTATAGTCACGGTTCCCTGGGGTGTGGTGAATTTGCAAGCGTTGTCTAGCAGTTTGGACAGTACCTCCACCAACCACTCGCCGTCAGCTTCCACTAGAGGCAATTCTGCGGATACTTCGGCGATAATTTTCGGCAACTGTCGATCGACCACACGGCGCGATCGCACGCTGCTGAGAGCCAAATCAACGCATTCTTGCAGTGTCAACGATTCAACATTCCATTTAACTCGCCCGCTTTCTAAATGAGAAAGTGTTAAGAAATCCTGCACGAGTTTCCGCATTCGATCGGCATCACCGAGGGCTGTCTCTAACATGATTTGCCGCAATTCTTGGGGCATATCTGGCTCGGAGTTCAGACTTTCTAGACATACTTGAATTGTCGAAAGTGGAGTGCGGAGTTCGTGTCCAGTGATGGCGATTAGATTGCTGCGAGTGCGGTCTAATGCTTCTAATTGTTGATTTAGTTCTTCTAAATTAGCGTAGGTTTCGGCTTGAATTAAGGCTGCTCCGAGTTGGGTGGCGATCGCCTCTACGAGAGCAATTTCGTCTTCTTCCCAAGGCGAAGCCGATCGGCATTGGTGCATTTCCACCATGCCCAACACCCGCCCCTGATAAAGCACCGGCACCATTAACCAAGAGACAATCTGCCAATTTTTGACAGTTTCTGCCAGGGATTTTGTATTGACAATCAGCGGGTCTTGTGCTGTCTCTTGGATATAAACTCGCTCTTGCCGTGTCACCGCGTCGCGGAATATGGGATTTTTCTGCAACTGCCAAGTCTGATCGAGCAAGGAATTGGTGCCTGGACGCAAGAATTCGCGATCGATTTTAGCTGCAATATCTGCGGCTTTGCACCGATAAATTAAACAGCGACTTGCTGACAGGGCTGTTCCCAGTTCTTGGACTGCGACTTCGACAATTTCTTGCGGGTTAAGAGAGCGCCGCATTGCCGTGGTAATGAGGTTGATCAGGCGTTCTTTGCGTTCCTGGGCGGCGATCGCGGCGTATGCTCTGAGCAGTTTGTGCTGGCCTGATTGCAAGTAGGTTACTAAGCGTTCAGCAAAAGCGTCGCTCAATTTGGGATTGGGAATCTTTGAGTCTTTTGCCGCATTTTTGTCGGGTTTTGCGGATTTGGAAGCGCTGGATTTTCGCGTTTTTTTGATTTTGGCAAGATTGTAGGTTGTTCGCGCTCGATCGATCTTTTCTGCCAATTCCGGGCGATATTTGAGAATTTTATCGAGCAACAATTCGGCAGCTTTGCAGCTTACCTCGCGATCAAACGTCCAAATTCCCTCAAATCTACGAGCTTGATCGATCAATAGTGGATCGCGATCGTCCTGGTGGTCGATCGGCACAATTTTTTCATGACAAATCAGACAAGTTGAGTAGTGTTGGCCCAGAACCACTAAATGCCACTCTTTACTTAGTGCGTCCTCCGGTGCAAACGCGACTGTTTCGTGAGATTCCGAGGAATTTTTGAACTCAGTTTCCGGTGCTGATAGCACGTATACCTGAGAGGTTCGATCGGCAATTCGTCGGTAGCGGTGAGCTTCCTCGCGGTAGAATCGCTCATGTTGAAAGCTGGCAATCACCAGCGGTTCCTCGTCGGAACCCGCCAAAACCAAGTCTTCCATCGCGTGAGATAGCGCCGTCATGGAAGATTTGAAATAAATCTGTGCCCGCAGTTGGGGCAAAGCTTGCAGGAGTTCTGCCAGTAATGAAATAGGAACGATCATCTAAAAAAGGGTCTGAAACCTCCCCCTTTTAGGGGGACTTTAGTTAGTGTATGCTAATTCATGTACCGCAGGGCTTGCGGGAGGCGAAAGCCAAAGCCTGTGGAGCAAGCGTAAGACCGGAAAACCCTACGAGTCGGTGGAGGCAGTTGCTCGTGACAACAGGAACCCAAATAGTGATATTTGGGAATCACCGCCCTAAAAGTGCGGTGAGTATGTCAACTAGCCTTAAGCGTGCATTTTTGCCGATGACAAAACGGGAGCGATCGACAAAAGTTTTTGATCGATCCCTTCTTAGTATCTCTCAAAATTAACTACAAATTGGCAGTTAGCGATAAACTAACGGCCAATTATTTTTTTCAGGGCGATCGCCCCTGAGTATAAATGCTGGGAATGCGATCGAATCAGGCCAGTTCGCCACCTTCGTCGCTGCCGCCGGGAGATGATTTGTAGAGAGCATCCAATTGTTCGCGGGCGTCTTGGACAGTCAGCGAACGCATCACTAGCAGGGGTTCGTTAACAATGTTTCCGTATTCATCCAAAAGTTCTGGATGGGGTACAGCCTGAGAGCGAGAATAGGATGCGTAGCGATTATTTCCCCTGAACTGTTGAGGGCGCTGGGACTCCATACCTACTGTGACTAGACTGCGGATTAAGTTCCCGACGGCCAGAAAAGCCAGAACGGTAAAAGCTAAAATATAAAGCAAATGCAACATTATTTTCTCCTCCGGGCTAAACAGCCACAGCAATTTACAGATGTGTTTCAGCAAGTAATGACTTATTAACTGGAAATTTTTTTGAGGTTGTCAAGTGAGCCACGACATTTCCTGTTTAGGATCAGACTGTGCGTTTAACTTGAACTTGCCTTTTTATTTTCCAGGGGGAGCCGACTGCAACGATCGAAAGCGCGCCGATACTTGCCAGCATTCGGCGAGCAGTCTGTGCCACGGCATCAGTGCTGCGGTTTCAATTGCAACTTGACCTCCGGTTGCTTGAAATAGAGCTTTAGCAGCCGCTACTTCTAGCTGAGCCTGCTTGACTCGCGCCAGTAAGTCAGATTGATCTTCCCTGCTCAGAAAATGAATTTCCTCAGTTTCCAAAAGTTTAGTCGATCGATCGAACCAGTAATTAAAATCCTCTAATAGCGGTTCCAGTAACGCTTTGAGCAATTCTGATTCGGGCAAGTTGGAATTAAGCATGGATTAAAACTGGGTTATTTATTTATTTTAATCTTAGACACTCTTTACAATTTGTAACATAATTATAACAAAAATTCAACGATTTAACAACAATTAGTAGGTGAGTGTGCATAAACTTAACCGTGTCAGCAGCTCTTGTAGGGTGCGTCAGCGGGCTGAATATGACGGGCCCAGACTCAAGACTTTGCCCCGCTGACGCACCCTACGGTTAGATTGTAGTCCCGCAGCCGGAAGTCGGCGGTTGCCGTCCCATTCTGAGTAAGATGGAAGCAACTGCAACTCTCATTAATTGCTAAATCAGCCGATGTCTAGCTCAGAATCCATTTCCGCTCCAGAAGAGTCCGTTAAGATTGAGTTGCCCCGCACGAGTGAGTCGGAACAACTAAAAAAAATTCGTCACACCACATCTCACGTTATGGCGATGGCGGTACAAAAGTTATTCCCCAAGGCCCAAGTCACAATTGGCCCTTGGATTGAAAACGGTTTCTATTACGATTTTGATTGTCCAGAACCTTTTACTGAAAAGGATCTCAAGGCAATTAAAAAAGAAATGATCAAAATCATCAACCGCAAATTGCCTGTAATTCGCGAAGAAGTCAGCCGCGAGGAAGCTGAGCGCCGAATCAAGGAGATTAACGAACCTTACAAATTAGAAATTTTGGCAGGTTTAATCGCACCGATTACTCTTTACCATTTGGGTGACGAATGGTGGGATTTGTGCGCTGGGCCCCATTTGGATAATACCAGTGAAATCAATGGCAGGGCGATCGAGCTAGAGAGTCTCGCCGGCGCCTACTGGCGTGGTGACGAAACCAAAGCTCAATTGCAGCGAATTTACGGCACAGCTTGGGAGACTCCCGAACAATTAGCCGCCTACAAACACCGCAAAGAAGAAGCCTTAAGGCGAGATCATCGCAAACTAGGCAAAGAATTAGGCTTGTTTATTTTTGCCGATGCGGTGGGCCCCGGTTTACCTTTGTGGACACCCAAAGGCACAATTTTGAGAAGTATTTTAGAAGATTTCTTGAAACAAGAACAAATCAAGCGCGGCTATTTACAAGTTGTGACTCCCCACATTGCCAGAGTTGATTTGTTCAAAATTTCTGGACATTGGCAGAAATACAAAGAAGATATGTTTCCGCTGATGGCAGAGGATGAGGAAGCAGCAGCAAATGAACAGGGTTTTGTGATGAAACCGATGAACTGTCCTTTTCACATTCAAATTTACAAAAGTGAACTGCGTTCCTATCGGGAATTGCCGATGCGCTTAGCGGAATTCGGCACAGTTTATCGCTACGAACAATCGGGAGAATTGGGCGGTTTAACCAGAGTTCGCGGCTTTACGGTGGATGATTCCCACTTATTTGTCACGCCGGAACAGTTGGATGCAGAATTTTTGAGTGTGGTGGATTTGATTCTGTCAGTATTCAAGAGTTTGCAACTGAAAAACTTTAAGGCGCGTTTGAGTTTCCGCGATCCGAACAATTTAGAAAAATACATCGGTTCCGATGAAGCTTGGGAAAAATCTCAAGGTGCGATTCGCCGCGCGGTGGAAAGTTTGGGAATGAATTATTTTGAGGGAATTGGGGAAGCAGCTTTTTACGGCCCGAAACTCGATTTCATTTTCCAAGATGTGTTGGATAGAGAATGGCAATTGGGAACTGTTCAGGTTGACTATAATTTACCTGAACGTTTTGATTTGGAATACGTCGCTGAAGATGGCACGCGTAAGCGTCCGGTGATGATTCACCGCGCTCCTTTCGGTTCTTTGGAGCGTTTAATCGGAATTTTGATCGAACAGTACGCGGGTGATTTCCCGATATGGTTAGCGCCGATTCAGGTGCGATTGTTGCCTGTTAGCGAAGAGTTCTTGCCGTTTGCTAAGGAAGTAGAAGCCAGGATGAAGGCGCTGAATATTCGCGCGGAAGTTGAGAGTAGCGAGCGTTTGGGTAAGCTAATTCGCAATGCTGAGAAGGATAAAATTCCGGTGATGTGTGTTGTGGGAGCTAAGGAGATTGAGGCGAATAGTTTGAATATTCGGACTCGTGCTTCTGGAGAGTTGGGGTCGATTTCAGTTGATGAAGTTCTTGGGAGGTTGCAGTCTGCTATTAGTAGTTACGGCGATTTTTAGGAGGGGTTGATTTCTGATTTGGGAACGGGCGAGAGGCCCATTCCACATTTTTTAGAAGGGGCGAGACGCCCATTCCACAATTAACTTAACGCAGATGATAGTTTGATATTGTCTGCGTTTTTCTAATCTGTTTGCTAAAATGATAGTAATCAACGGGAGGTACGATTATGCCTAATCCATTTCCGGGGATGAATCCCTATTTAGAACATCCTGACTTTTGGCCAGAAGTTCATCATTTACTGATTAGTGCGATTAAAGAGTCGCTAACTCCGCAATTGCGGCCTAAATACCGCGTCGCTATTGAAAAGCGAATTTATGAAATCCCAGGTGAAAATTCTCTATTAGTAGGGATTCCTGATGTCTCTATTCAACAGAAACGCTATCCCACTAATGCAGTATCATCTAATGTTGCTGTCGCTTCCCGAACCGTGGAACCTCTAAAAGTTAGAATTCCAGTGTCGGAAGAATTTCGTGAAGGATATTTAGAAGTCATCGACATGGCGACAAAGGAGGTTGTTACAGTGATTGAAGTCCTTTCGCCTGCAAATAAACGTCGGGGGGAAGGTCGAGAAAAGTATAATAATAAGCGAAAGAAAATATTTGATACCAGTACGCATTTAGTCGAAATAGACTTGTTGCGGGGCGGGGAACCTTTGCCAGTTTTGGGAGATTCCAATGAAAGCGACTGTCGCATTTTAGTCAGTCGCAGCAATCAACGTCCGATCGCAGATTTATACTTATTTAACCTTCCCGATCCAATTCCTGCCTTTCTCTTGCCTTTGCGTCCAGAAGATGTAGAGCCTGTTTTGGATTTACAGGCGCTGATTAATCAAGTATACGATCGCGCGGGATATGATTTTGAAATCGATTATACCGCCGAACCCGTGCCGCCACTTGCTGAACCCGATGCTGCTTGGGCTGATACTTTGTTGCGGGAGACTGGATTGAGAGGTTAATGTAGTGGAAAATTTCAACAATATATTACTATGCCTAATCCATTTCCGGGGATGAATCCCTATTTAGAAAGTCCTGACTTTTGGCGGGCTGTTCATAATCGGTTGATAGTGGCGATCGCAGATTTTTTGACTCCGCAACTGCTACCGAAGTATTTAGTGGACATTGAACAAAGAATTTATCAAATCAGCGGGGAAGATGCTTTATTGGTCGGTATTCCCGATGTGGCAGTGCAGCGATCGCCAATTCAAGCAACTTCTAGCACTGGAAATGCCGCTGTTATAGCACCGCCTGTGACGGCTGTGAGAGTGAGAGTGCCCACAACAGTGGAAGTTAGAGAGAGTTATTTGCAGGTAATCGAACAGGAAACTCGGAAAGTAGTTACAGTAATAGAAGTGCTTTCGCCGACTAACAAGCGCGGTAAAGGGCGGGATATGTATGAGGAAAAGCGGTATAAAGTGTTCGCAGGGCGATCGCACTTAGTGGAAATTGACTTGCTGCGAAGCTACCAACCTCTGCCTGTTTTTGGGGACAATATTGAAGGAAGTTACCGAATTTTGGTGAGTCGGGGAGATTGTCGCCCTATGGCTGATTTGTATTTGTTTAATCTACCGGATGCAATTCCGGCTTTTGCGCTGCCTTTGCAGGGAGGCGATGCGGAACCACTTGTAGATTTACAAGGGTTGTTGAATGAATTGTACGATCGCGCCGCCTACGATTTTAGAATCGATTATACCACCGAACCCGTGCCTGCACTGTCTGAAGCGGATGCTGTTTGGGCTGATTCTCTGTTGCGGGAGATGGGATTGAGAGGTTGATGCTGTGGAAAATTTCAACAATATATTACTATGCCTAATCCATTTCCGGGGATGAATCCCTATTTAGAAAGTCCTGACTTTTGGCCGGAAGTACACAGTCGTTTGATCGTGGCGATTGCGGATGCTTTGGTGCCTCAACTTGTGCCAAAATATCGAGTTGCGATCGAAAAGCGGATTTATGAAATCAAGGGTGAACAATCTCTGTTAGTTGGGATTCCTGATGTTTCAATTGTGCGCAATCCTACTCCCAGAAATTCAAATTCATCTAATGTAGCTGTCGCGACACGAACTGCTACGCCTTTGAAAGTCGGATTACCGATGTTTGAGGAGGTGAGAGAAGCGTATTTGGAGATTAGAGATATGGCAAGTAAGGAAGTTGTGACGGTGATTGAGGTGCTTTCACCTGCTAATAAACGTCCGGGAAAAGGGCGCGAGATGTATGAGGAAAAGCGGGATCAGGTGTTCGGAAGTCGATCGCACTTAGTGGAAATTGACTTGCTGCGAAGCTACCAACCTCTGCCAGTTTTTGGTGAAAATATTGACGGAAGTTATCGAATTTTGGTGAGTCGGGGAGATTGTCGCCCTATGGCTGATTTGTATTTGTTTAATCTACCTGATGCAATTCCGGCTTTTGCGCTGCCTTTGCAGGGAGGCGATGTGGAACCACTTGTAGATTTACAAGGGTTGTTGAATGAATTGTACGATCGCGCGGGATATGATTTTACGATCGATTATACGGCTGAGTTAGTTCCTGCGCTGTCTTAACCGGATGCTGTTTGGGCTGATGCTTGGTTGCGGGAAAGGGGATTGAAAGGGCGATCGCAAATAACAACGAATAGTTAAGCGCCTAACCGGTTTTTCAAAGCATCCAAAAAATGAACAGACCAATATTCAAAAACTCGGCTTTTCAGAGGTTTGACGAATTTATCCCAAGGATTGAGATCAACAATATAATTACCGATTTTGATACAAATCGGCTCTAAATGTTTGCCTTCTATTTCCTGGCTCAATAAAGGCAATTTTCTATTACTTAGATGTTGTATGAGCCAAAGTACATCGCTGTTTTTTTGTTGTTCTGGACTTTTGTTGATATCATTGGTAGAGCCAGCGATTTCATCTCGGTCGAAAGAAATGATTGCGGTTAAATTAAACAGAGAACTATTAGCAATAAAGCATTGAGTTTGTTCTCTGGTTGGTAGCACTCCTAAACGGAATTTGTCTAACAGTTTTGCTAGCGATCGCACTGGAATAGCGCTCTCTGTATTGCTGATATCTGGAGCAATTAATAACGAGGGCTGGTCTTTAATTGAAGGTCTGTCGATGCCCAAATTTTCGATTAAGCTGTGAATCTGTTCGTAGTCAGGGCGATCGCAGAATTTATTCACAATATTTGGATACCGATCGTCGCTTAAAAATTCTAAAAGAGCAATGTACTTGCACCCCAGACTGTGACCAACCCAAAAATAACTTGATGGTTGTTGATAAATTTCGCTTTCATAGCCTAATCTTTGAGCAATTTTGGTCAGTTCTGTTCTCAGTATCTCCTGCTCTTTTAATAGCCCAATAGCGATTGGCCAGTGACGAAAAGTAAATCTAAATGGCAAAGCAACTACGGTATAACCTTCTTCAAACAACTGCTGTAAAAAATATCGATAAAACAAAGTTGGCAAACTACCAAAAAAAGTTCCACCAATAAATTGAACAACACCTTTTGGCTGCGGATGAACAGCCACCCAACTAAAAGAAACAGGCTGAAATTTAAAGGAGTTCGACATTTCAATAAAGCTCAGTGAGTGTATAATTAGGCTTGATTAAACGTAATCAAACATAAGGTGGGCATTGCCCACCTTACAGTTACTTAGCATTTAACAGTTTTAGCTGCGAGACATTCTGACAGGAATATCGAATTTATCCATGACTGTATTGAGCTCTTTCAAATTGACATCATTGGCATCGAGTTGGGCCAGCAGTTGCACTAGCAGTTGAGCTTTCTCTGAATTGTCTGCTTCCAAACTGGCTATGTCCAAATTACCGTTGCGTAGCTCTTCCAAAATTGGGGTAACAATTGGTAAATCGATGATAATTGGTTTACCTGGTTCAGGCGTAATCTCGTTCAAGCCTTTTCCACTGGCGATCGCTAAAGTGTAATTAATTTGATCGAAGTCTGGTAAAGTTGGAGTTTCTGATGGGAAATCGTTTGGCAAGAAAGTACCGCGAATTTCGGGATTCAATAACACCTTGACTGGTTTCTTGCTTTGGGGTGTAGGCTTTGGAAAGATGGAGCGCGCTGGCACAAATAGCGAGACATAGCCACGCACTTCCAACAAACCTGGAGTCAGAGTTTTTGGCAGAATGGGCAACAATTGAACAGATGCAGTTTTGTGAGCGGGTATTGTGAAAAATCCGCGATATACCTTCGGTTTCCCTGGCTGCTGAGTCAGAGCGATAGGGGTGTTAGTGCCTTCAACGTCAACAACTAAGAAAGCGTTGTTGAGCAATATTTTATTAGGATCTGCCGGTACGGGTAAGCTGACGGTAAACTCAATCCGATATCGCAAGTCGAATGCTTCGAGATTGGAGATGGTGAGAAAATATCCCTGAACGATTCGACGAGCCACTGGGATGAGTTGTGGAGGGAGGCCCATCACAGGTGCGATCGGTGTGGTGAGGATTTCAAAGGTGGAAACTTCCATGTTTTTGTGCGAGTAATTTAACTTTTAGCTTGGGTTATTTAGCCGGAAAATTTTGTTTCTGTTTTTCCGTGGCTATATCTATGAATAACTGCCGCTCGCGGTTGGTTAACAGTCGCTTTTTCTGGTGACACTCATTTGAGTTAACTCAAATGAGTGTCGCTCGATTGTGCGACTTGACAATTTAAACATTTTTGTTAAACCCCTGATAAACACGGATCGCCAATTAAATTTATCCTTGTGTATCTGAAGATGAAAAGAAAATATCGAAGTTATAATCAGCCCGATCGCACATTAATCTGTTGGTATAATCTCTTTTAAACAGGCTGGCGGCAGGCTGAAAGCTCAAAAATCCTACACAAAACGTTACAAATTTGTTAACATCGTGGCGAGTCTGTGCTCAGCAGCCTCTCTGTTAACCTCCTAAACTAACCACTATGAATCAACCTCCCTCCACAACTCCCGCCTCCGAAGAGTCCGTCGCCGAAACGCCGACACCGCCGACAAACAATGCACCTCCACCGAGTTATGTGAAGCTGGCGATGCGGAATATGGTTCGCAAGCGGGCGACTTCTCTGTTCCATTTTGCTTTGACGGCGGGTGGACTTTTGGGCGTACTCGTCGGTTTGGCTTTTCTCGATCACTATTTCAACTCTTAGTCTCAATGTGGCGATATAACACCCGGCGGTTGAAACCGCGTCTACACAGACAAAACCCGGATGGTGCGCGGGTTGAAGACTCGGCGGTTTTAACCGCCGTTTTGTCCGATCGCGCGATCGACCCGTTGCAATCTTCAACAGATTGCTGTAATCTGCCTGCTAAAAGCAAAAAGTCTATTAGCCCGCCTAATTTGAAATTGTAAAAAATTCAATACATCCCTTGACAAAAGAACCCAAAAATGATAATTGAGGTGAATGTCGAAGACTGTTATGGACTCGCCGACGCTGACAACCGCCCGGAAAATCAACCCAGCGGCGAGATTGCCGCCGAAACTTGGGAAAATTGGTTTAGCGTTTGGCTGGAAAACCAGGAGGCGGATGTGCCAGTCGCCCCGGGCTACGAAGTCAGTTTGCGTCTCACCGCCGATGCCGATATCCAAGCCCTCAACGCCCAATATCGTCAGCAAGATCGATCGACCGATGTCCTAGCTTTCGCAGCTTTGGAGGTAGACTGTCCTCAGCTAGAGGAGATGCAGTCGTCCGAGCCCTTATACTTGGGTGATATCATCATCTCGATCGACACAGCGCAGCGACAAGCCAAGCAGCAAGGACATCCCCTGAAGACTGAACTAGCTTGGCTGGCATCCCACGGTTTTCTACATCTTTTGGGCTGGGATCACCCGGATGAAGACAGTCTGACTCAAATGCTCGATCGACAAGAAACATTGCTGCGGGCGATCGGTCTTGATATCCAAACACCATAACTGACATTAATACTGATTTAACCAATTATGCCAAGCTCAACATAACTCTCTAAAATTACATCAAAACTTTACCAAAAGCTGAGGAAAGTTACCTAGACTTGATGAAGTGAATTTTACAAGTCAAGCTTGCATTCATTTTTGTAACTTAAAGTTGGTTGTTATGACAACAGATAGACCGTCAATTTCACCAAACATCCCACCGTTTGCGATCATGCCTCAAGACTCTTCCAGCCCGACAGTCCACGAGTCAAAAAAGCCCTTGAAATACAGACGAGAACTGTCCTGGAAAATCGCCTCTAGTTTAGCGACGAGTTTCAGATACGCTTGGGGTGGGCTGACTTATGCCTTTGAAACTCAGCGCAATTTTCGGATTCACACTATTATTGGCACTTTCGCGATCGGACTCGGACTGTTTTTGCAGCTAAAACCTGTAGAAATATCAGTGATCGGTGTCACAATTGGTATAGTTTTAGCAATGGAATTGTTGAATACGGCGATCGAATCGGTGGTAGACTTAAGCGTTGGGCAATCTTACCACGAACTCGCCAAAATTGCTAAAGACTGCGCTGCTGGGGCTGTATTGGTCTCAGCAATGGCCGCTGCGATCGTCGCTGCTGCACTCCTACTTCCTCCCTTGTCGGCAGTCATTCAACTAGCAACCTCCCGTTAACAACTTATTTGATCCAACAAATTTGAATTTTTTAGTTTTATTCGTAAAAATTGTAGCTATTTTCAGATTTGGCATTTATCTAAAATCTTGAGAATATTGCATTTAGGCAGCGAATCAATCTAAAATCAATTCTGGTTGTACTGTCAGATGATGTTGACGGCTAACGGTTGAGAGTTAACACAAATTTAGTATTCCGATGAAGAGCGGATTTGATATAAAATCTAAAATCTTAAACCTAAAATCCAACTTAACCCGTGATTATAGTCATCGATAACTACGACAGTTTTACATACAATTTGGTACAGTATCTAGGAGAACTAGGTGCTGAGTTGCCCGTAGCCAGCGAAGTGCAAGTTTACCGCAACGACCAAATCTCCTTAGCAGAAATTCGCCGATTGCAGCCCGCAGCAGTAGTAATTTCTCCAGGCCCAGGGCGGCCGGAAGATGCCGGAATTTCCCTGGAATTAATCAAAGAATTGGGGCCGACTTTACCAATTTTAGGTGTGTGTCTCGGACATCAAAGCATCGGTCAAGTATTTGGTGGCAAAATTGTTTCTGCACCCGTATTAATGCACGGCAAAACTTCTCAGGTAGAACACGCAGGAGTCGGAGTTTTTGTGGGAGTAGAATCGCCGATGATTGCAACTCGTTATCATAGTTTGGTAATAGAAAAGCAGAGTTGTCCAGAAGTTTTGGAAGTTACGGCTTGGGTGGCAGATGGCACAATTATGGGTGTGCGGCATCGGGAATATCCGCACATTGAAGGTCTACAGTTTCACCCGGAAAGTATTTTGACGACTTCGGGAAAGCAATTATTGCGAAATTTCTTAGAAAGACTTTAAGTAGAAGGAAGAAGGAAGAAGGAAGAAGGAAGAAGGAAGAAGAAAGAAGACATACACACCCAGCTTGAGCGCGAGCCGTATTTTACGTTTAATCAAGTGGATTTGCTTAGTTGAATTTCTCTGGATTTGTAGAGTACGCAGTGCGCACCTTACGGTAAAACTCGATCGCACATTTCGCACCGGACGGTGTTTTATGGTATAACAACAAACGACCAACACCCGACAACCCCAATCACAAGATGAAACGGCGACAATTAATACGTTACGCACAGACGGGTTTGCTAGCAGCTTTCTTCACTGGTTTGCCATCTGGATGGGAAAGTTATCAAGCTCAAACTACTGGTTCTTTGTCGATTCAGTGGTTGGGGCACACTTGCTTTTTGTTTACAGGAGGCGGTGCGAGGGTGCTGGTGAATCCATTTCGCCCCCTAGGCTGTACGGCAGGCTATCGAGCTCCCAAAGTACCTACAGATTTGATTCTGATTAGCAGCAGATTGCTTGATGAAGGGGCGGTAGAAGGATTTTCGGGCAATCCCGGTCTTTTGTACGAACCTGGTGCTTATAGGTCTAACGGGCTCAGGATTCAAGGGATTCGGACGCAAAAAGACCGTGAGGGAGGAAGGCGATTTGGGGTTAACGTGGCTTGGCTGTGGCAGCAAGCTGGTGTTAAAATTTTACACTTGGGTGGAGTCGCTGGCCCGATCGGCATTGAAGAACAAATCCTGATTGGGCGGCCGGATATTTTGCTAATTCCTGTGGGCGGAGGGCCGAAAGCTTACACTCCGGCGGAAGCAAAGCAAACTTTGCAACTTCTCAAACCAAAAATGGTGATTCCGACGCATTTCAAAACCCAAGCCGCAGATGCTACTGCGTGCGATTTGGTGCCACTAGATCAATTCTTGGCCCTGATGGATGGTACATCGGTACGAAGATCGAATAATGATACGATTTCAGTCAAATCTGCTGACTTACCCCAAACAGGTTCGGTGATTGAGGTACTAAGTTATAGATTTAGTGGTTGAAGCTCTTTTCCCCAAGCTTGCGCTATAGTAAGGGAGTTTTGGTCGATCGGGAATGCCAGAGATTTTTCTCTCTACCTTAGCCTCTCCCAACCTTACCTTTTGTGGAAATTTGGCTAACATAAGAATTCATGTTCACTGTTTTACTTAGTAATAAGGAATTTCAACCGCAATGAAAAATCAAAACGTACCTAACTTGATGAAACAACTCGCAGGTTTCGCAGGAGTAATTGGCGCTAGCGCGTTGATTGGTTTCCCAGCTTGGGCTCACATCAACTCCAACACCAATGTTGCGAGTGCAACTCCAACTCAACAAGTTGCAGGAAATCCGAAAACTGCTGCTTCACCGGAAAAAGTTGCTGCTGCTCAGGATATTGTCGCAATTGCATCTGGCGACCCTCAATTCAAGACATTGACAAAGGCTTTGGGAGCAGCAGGTTTGGTGAAAACTTTGCAAGGAAAAGGCCCCTTCACTGTTTTTGCACCAACAGACGCGGCATTTGCAGCTTTGCCAAAAGGAGCTTTGGATGATTTGCTGAAACCAGCCAACAAAGCCAAACTTACCAAGATTTTGACTTATCATGTTGTGTCTGGTGCAGTTTTATCTACTAGCCTGAAGTCCAGCGATGTCAAAAGTGTTGAAGGCAGTTCGTTGAAGGTGGTAGTTAGCGGTGGCAAAGTTACTGTCGGTGGCGCTAATGTTGTGAAAGCTGACATCAAAGCTAGCAACGGTGTGATTCACGTAATTGACAAGGTGCTGATGCCTGCTAATGCAGCCAAGTAAGAATAGCAATTTTTGCATCAACTGATATCAGATTTGGTTTAATTAACCCAAAGCAAAAGTCAGGAGACGGCAGTGCCGTTTCCCTACAAACATTATCTCCGATTCTGTAGGGACACAACACTGTTGTGTCCTGATTTTTATGGCAGGAAATGAACGCGAAGCCCCGGAGACGGCAGTGCCGTTTCCCTACACATATCATCTGCAATTAACTGATATTTGGTGAAATACAGATATTCTGTAGGGACACAACATTGTTGTGTCCTGATTTTTATGGTAGGAAATGCTGCAAACGCTCACCCTTATGACCAAAATCGAAGATTTCAGGATGGATAATTTCTGCTAAAATCTCTAACGAATCAACTAATCTCGGCCCAGGGCGATTAAAGTAAGCATTCCCATCAGTTATGTAAACTTTCCCCGTTTTTACTGCTGTCAAATTTGACCATTCTGCATATTTAGTTATCTGCATTGCTTCGATGCGGGTGCGATTCAAATCAAAGCCACAGGGCATGAAAATAATTATATCGGGATTAGCTTCTACTAGGGATTCCCATTTTAACCAAGGGGAATGTTCGCCGATAACCCCAAACAGTGAATTTCCTCCCGCCATAGCGACTAATTCGGGAATCCAGTTACCCGCAGCCATCAAAGGTTCAATCCATTCGATGCAGGCTACTGTGGGTTTAACGGTTAATGTTTGGGTTTTTAAGATAATAGCATCAATGCGGGATTGTAAAAGATCGATCGTACTTTTGGCATCGACACCCAAAGCATCTGCAACTCGTTCAATATCCGTCCAGATTTCTGCTAGCAAATTCGGCTGCAAAGAAATTATTTCTGGTTTGCTATTTACCAGCGTGCTTACTGCTTGTTCAACCTCTCCCAAAGAACAAGCACAGACTTCACATTGAGCTTGAGTAATAATGTGAGTTGGCTGCAATTTTTCCAAAGTATCTATTTCTACTTTATAGACACTGAGCGCATTTTGCAACAATTCTGTCACGCGGTTGTGAATTTCGCTGCTAGTTCCTTCGGGATTGAATTTAGGCTGAGTGCAAACAGGTAGATTTTGAATTTCTGGCGGATAATCGCATTCGTGAGAACGACCGACAATGGCATCAGTTAATCCTAAAACTGCTACAATTTCGGTGGCGCTGGGAATTAGGGAGACAATTCTGAGTTGGTTCATTGGGAAGTCATTAGTTATTAGTCATCAGTCATCAGTCATCAGCATTTTGTAGGGGCGGGTTTAGCTAAAAATCTATGATACAAATCACTAAATAAACGGCAAAACCCGCCCTCTCATTCATTTTCAGTCCAACTTTTGTCTAATTCCTAATAATTGTTAAATTTTCAACTTTTTCAAGTATTGCAAATCTTGCCATGCTTGGATGAGATTGCCTTGCAGCAGAGTTGCTAAACCATTTAAAACTCTAATTTCCGGTAGGTTGGGGTTGATATCCAGAGCGGGTTTTAAGGCAGTTTCAGCGGCTTTGGGATGCCAGCCGTACAAGTGTACGAAAGCAAGATAGGCGTAAGCGTAGGGGTTTTGTGAGTCGAGTTGAGTGACTTTTTCTAAGGCGGCGATCGAACTTTCGACATTCTGCTGCAACACCCGAGAAAATGCCAAAGCATAAGCGAGTTCTAGATTATCCGGTTCTTGCTTCAGTCGATATTCTAACGCTTGTTCCGCTTGCACGGTATAATCTTGGGTGGGATCGTACTGATTGATGCGTCCAATCTGCTCGAACACCGGTTCTAAACCGGGCAATCCTTTCGGTAAATTAACCGCCATCTCCCGCAATTGAGTTACCAAATCCAACTCAGGCTGCTCCTCGTTCTGAGGCTGAGTATCGGCGATTTTCAACTTTTGCTCATCTTCATTCCCGGTTCGAGTCTGGGAACGCATATTGAGAGGCTCTGCGTCAATTTTTAGAGTTACCTGCGGCACATTCATCGGATAAGTTTCGCCAGTTTTCCGATCGAGATAAGTCGCTTCTAGATTGTAACTTCCCGGTGCAAGATTAGCCGGAGTCAGCATTGCGGTACGATCGACTACCCGAAACCCCACAGCAAATTTATCAGCCCCCAGAATCCCCGGATGCAAAGTTGCTTGGGCGATCGCGCGATCGTGTAAAATCCTAAAAGTCTTTCCCGTTGAAATATCGCCAGACTGCTGATTTTGCCACGTTACCAACACTAAACCAGACTGCAACTGTTGCCAAGGCCCAGACCAAGTATACGTTACAGGAAGCGGGACTCCGGGTACTGAAGCAGCAGCCACAGTAACTCGATCTAATTGTACTTGCGATCGCGCGTCATTCAACGGCTGTACTTCCACAGGGTGCGATCGCTTGCGATAAAGATTCAAATTAGTATTGTCAGGCAAAATCCAAGCTTTTTGCAACAAAAACTTATCGCCTTTTTCAATCATCCCCACCGCTGCATTTTGAGCTTTTTTAATCCGATCGCGAATCGAACCTTGCGGGCCAGTTTTACTTACAAACCAAGAAAGCGATCGCACATCCTGCGGCACTTCCTTTAAATTCGTTCCCACCTGCCGCCCGTAAACCTGAAAATTCGCCAAAGCACCGTAATAATTCAAATTATGCTGGTTAATTTCTGGTGTCGAAGGTAACACGCCCAAAGTCGATTGCAAATAAGGTTCCGTATCAATAATTTCGGCAATTACCTCTCGGTGCGGCCACTCTTTCCCCAAGTAAGGATAACTAGAATTTCCAGGACTAATAGTTTGAACTAAGTTATGTCCGAAAGAACCTCCCAAAGGCCACATATGCAACAGCATTCCCACAATTGCTAAGCCAATTGTTCCCCAACGAATTTGCGAACCCCACTTGCGAGGCCACAGCGTCAAACAGTATGCTAAGAAAATAGATAAAACTGGCAAATAAGGAATCACATATCGGTCGTCTTTGTTGATATTGAGCGAGTTAATTAAATAAGCTCCAACCCAAAAAACAGCCAGCCATCGACAGGAGTTGAGATGAAATATTGACGAACTATCTTGCCGACGATGCCAATAAAGTATCAACCCGACTAAGGGGATAAGTAACAGAGGCCAAGAAATGTGTTCTGGTAAATGTTGAGCGTAGTAGATCCAAGCATCGATCGTATTCAGGCCCGGATCTCCTTCGGCGATCGCAGAATCCAGCGTTGCCCGTTTTCCCCCAGTCAAAATTAACAGCCAATTTGTTTTTGCCCAAGGGCCAAATACAGCTACCGACAACAACAAAGCACCAGCCAATTGAGCTAATCTTCCCCAAGCTTTTTGCCACAGTGCAGCAACCGCCACCCACAGAATCGGAGTAAACAAAAATAAGACTGTAGTATGTTTAACTAATATTGATAAGCCCAGAGAAATTCCAAAGGCGATCGCCCAAAAGAAAGACGATCGAGTCCTAGGGACACGGCAATGCCGTGTCCCTACGGGGATATATCCATCCTTTACATCCGGTACAAAATCCGCTGCCGAACTTTCCTGCTTCCACATAGTCAGACAATAGAAACAAAAAGTAATCGCAGCAGTTAGGGGAAAATCCAGTAAAAATTGCAAGCGGAAGCGATAAAGTCCCGGTAACAAAACGCAAATTGCCGCAGCCCACAAACCGACTTGCCTGTTAAATAATTGAACGCCCAGACTGTAGACTGAAGCGAGCAGAATAGCACTAAATAATAAATGAACGAGGGTTGCCCGATCGCCCGCAGCACCAAAAATACGCAAAAACGGCGTAGTCAAGATAAAGACTAGGGGCGGAATCTTCGTCGAAAGCAGCCAGAAGTTTGTCCACCATTCCCCCGATAACCACTGAGGATGCTGCAACGCCTGCAAGTAATTCAGGGTTCCAGTCAGGTATTCTGCTTGATCCCAGGCGGGTACGGCGCGATCGAGGGCAAACCAGAGTCGATCGCTAATTGCCCCCAACAGCCAAATTATCCCTAGGACAAGCAGACTCTTGCCCCCATTGCCCCGATGTTGCTGTGTCATTGCGATTTTTGGATTGTGTGCAGCTTTTACATTACAGGTGGGCGGTTCCGGGCGATCGACAAATTATTTTAGAAAAGTGCTTGCTAAAATCCCATGTGTCTGCTAAGGTTGTTAAGCGTAAAAAAACAAGCCGAGATAGCTCAGTTGGTAGAGCAGTGGACTGAAAATCCACGTGTCCGGAGTTCAAATCTCCGTCTTGGCATCGCAAAGCCCTCACAAAGTTGAGGGCTTTTTTTTAGGAAAATTTAAGCCATGCAGTCATATCAATTCCGGCTGCGCCGGAATGATATGGAGGAGACGGCAGTGCCGTGTCCCTACAATTAATCTGACGTAGGGAAACGGCACTGCCGTCTCCTGATTTTGGGTAATATTAATTCGCCCTGCAACCGGAATTGATATCAATTATTTCTCAGTCAGATACGCTGCTAATTGTGGAATTTCACCAGCGCGTTGCCACTCCGCATCCCCCAGCCGCACTTTGGTGCGATCGGTAATCTTCTGCACATCGCGCAACTGCCGCTTAGTATAAGGCCCCTCAGCTTTACCGCTGCGGAATACGTACCACTGAGCCTGCTGTGACTTAGGCTTTTTAGTTGCTGACGCAGGTTTTCTGACAGGCCTCATCCGAGTATCGCCGAACTCGGCTGCAAGCTGGTTGAGTTCGACTGCAACCGGATCGGCAGCGGGTAAATTAGGATTAGACGATCGCCTGTTGGCTGAGGGCTGACCCCTAGCAATTTCAACTTCGCGCGGCCACCCCCGGAAATGCCACTGCGCCACCCAAACAAGCGCCACGACAGATCCTAACATCTCTTCCTCTGTGGCAGACCATGTTGACACCTCTCCAAACACCACAGAACCGATCGCACCAAAGACGATCGCACTAAAATTGAAATAAATTAGGTAGGTAGTATCATTCGCCGCTAAATGCCAACTGGTTGTATGCCGAACCAAAGATTGGCTGGCTGCTGTTTTGTTATGTTTCCAAGATTTTCGAGCTTGAATCCGACTGTAACCAGGAGAATCTGCCGGCCACCATGTCGCGGCCCAATTAACTAAATGCGCCGACCAATACTGCAAAGCTGCATATCCGACTATGCCACTGAGAAACACAGAAATAACTAACAGAAAAGTTGTCAGCGGTAGTAGTTGTTTTGGTATCATTTGGGCCGTCGCAACAGTTAGCAGAAAAAACGGCGTACCGGTTAGTGTTGGAACTAACAAGATTTCTAATATCTTGAGCAAGTCTGCATAAAAAATCCATAGAAATTTGAGAAGAATTTTAAGCAGCCTTGCAAAGCGGAAGTGATACAAATAGGCAGATGCGATCGCACTTCCGAGAATTAAAGCAATAATTGAGCTCGAAGAATCCCTGAGCGGCAGCATCAAAAGCGCGATAGCCGGAATTCCCATGACGATCGCAGCCGGCAGCGTAGCAAATGCGATAAACCCTTCCCTCCAGTGCAGCCAAGGCGATACTGTTACTGTCGGCTGCTGGTTGTGGCTGCGACTTTCCACCCACTCAGCAAATTTAGCTAATCCCCAATGGTAGAAAGCAAATAACGGGATTTGGCACAACCAAGCAAATGCGATCGCGCCTTCAAAGTCAGAACTGCTGATGCTGCGCCAGTACGCTGTGCTAAATCTGTAGTAGTAGTAATAAGATCCAGGCAGCAGTACCGAAACAATCAGCCAAAAGCCACTGCTTAATGCAAAACCTTTTGCCCATGATGCAGGAAGGGGGAGGAACTTCGGCCAGTTATTCATGAGAGGGACTGTTGAAGCGGATATGAATATTGTCCCACTACACTTGAGCTTGGGCAATAGCTTTAGCGTTAAGTTTTTCCACCGCTCAGGTTTCGTCGGGAAACATTAGACATCTTGCATTCAGTCGAAAACGATCTCAAAATTATCTGCGTTTATCTGCCATTATCTGCGGTTTTTGTATCAATCAAAGATTTATGCAACAGGTTTATTGCCTCAAACTCCCGAAGCAACCGCTCTCAGGCCTCTATATTCCGCGCCCCAAAACGCATCCAAATCTCGGCTAGCAGTGGGAGATACAAACCATTGGCTCATCCGTTAACCTCTCGTGCTTTGCGAAACTTTTCCTGCAATTGTTCTCGCACAGTTTCTAAGGGAATTCCCTCACCCCGCGATAGTTCCGCCTCCGCTTGCTCAATCGACTTACGCACTTCCTCCTCCCACTCCCAATAATGCTTCTGGGTTTTCGCCAGAGTCTGGAGGGCTTTGGTAATCACCTCGGAGGGCGAACTAAACGGCCCCTGCGCCAATTGCGCCTCGATCAATTGCATCTGTTCTGGACTCAAAGTAATATTCATTACGTCACCTCTGTTCGACCGATCCATGTTTTAAGAATAGCGCTACATCCGGGCACTCTCGATCGCCCCAAAAGCGTGCCCAAAAATTGCAAATCCGATCGCTTGTCGCTGTTTTCGTCATCGCCACAATTGCTAAATCAACAACTCAACTGCGCTAGAGCGATCGTATTAAGTAGACATAAGATGGGAGAGGCGGGTTTTGCCTTCACAAACTGGCTTTTATCTCGTGATTATTAGCTAAACCCGCCCCTACAAGATACTGTTATTTTTTCGCAATGACCTACTCAATATCGAAAAAATTCCGATTTAGAGTGAACATAATTATCCTTCTCTTTCCCTAAGAACCTCGCAATCTCGATCGAACTCATGAAATACTCCGGCAATCTTTGATTGACAAAATTCAGTAATTGTAGTAAGTAAGTCCAGAAATCTTGTCAAACAGATATCGATCGCGCGTCCGTGCCCGAAGCAACAGGTTACAATCAAACTACGTTTGCTTTCCATAACATTACAGTTTATAGCTTGAACTCCTCAGTGCCAAATAACCACACCTCAACTCAACCCTTTCAATTTGACTCGATCGACAGCGCCCTCGCAGACCTCAAAGCAGGTCGGATGGTTGTAGTAGTCGATGACGAAAACCGCGAAAACGAAGGCGACGTGATTTGTGCCGCCCAATTCGCCACCCCTGACAATATCAATTTCATGGCTGTACAGGCGCGGGGTTTGATTTGTTTGGCATTGACGGGCGATCGACTCGATCGACTCGAATTGCCGCTGATGGTCAGCAAAAACACCGACAACAACCAAACAGCATTCACCGTCAGCATCGATGCAGTTAACGGCGTCAGCACCGGCATCTCCGCCGAAGACAGAGCTCGCACCATCCAAGTTTCGATCCACCCCGACACCAAACCTCAAGATTTGCGTCGTCCCGGTCATATTTTTCCCCTACGCGCGATCGACGGTGGTGTCCTCAAACGCGCCGGCCACACCGAAGCCTCCGTTGACTTGTCCAGACTCGCCGGATTGTATCCCAGCGGCGTGATCTGCGAAATTCAAAACCCCGACGGTTCGATGGCGAGGTTGCCGGAATTAATCGAGTATGCCAAAACCCACAATCTCAAACTGATCAGCATTGCTGATTTAATTACCTACAGACTCAAGCACGATCGATTTGTCCGCCGCGAAGCAGTCACCAAATTGCCAACTCAATTTGGCGAGTTTATGATTTACGGCTACCGCGACATCAAAGACAACTCCGAACACGTTGCCATTGTTAAAGGCGATCCAGCAGAATTTAAAGACAAACCCGTGATGGTGCGAGTACACTCCGAATGCTTGACGGGTGATGCTTTGGGTTCCCTCCGCTGCGACTGTCGGATGCAACTGCAAGCCGCACTGAAAATGATCGAAAGTGTCGGTTCCGGCGTCGTCGTTTACTTGCGCCAAGAAGGTCGGGGTATTGGACTGATTAATAAACTAAAAGCTTACTCCCTGCAAGATATTGGATACGATACGGTAGAAGCCAACGAGCGATTGGGATTTCCCGCCGACTTGCGAAACTACGGTGTCGGAGCACAAATGCTCAACGATTTGGGAGTCGAAAAAATCCGGTTAATTACCAATAACCCCCGCAAAATCGCCGGGTTGAAAGGTTACGGCATTGAAGTAGTCGATCGCGTTCCCCTACTCATTGAAGCCAACGATTACAACTCCATCTATCTCGCAACAAAAGCCGAAAAACTCGGTCATCTGCTATTGCAAACTTATTTAATCACAGTCGCAATTCAGTGGAACGAAACCAAGGCAGAAAGCAGAACGTATAAATCAGAAGGAAAAGAGGAAGATTCTGCCATCCAAAATCGGTACGAACACCTCGAAAAACTACGGCATTTGGCTGCAAAACACGATTTATTGCTGAAAGAAGAAGCCAGACCGGTGGGTATAGCTTTGTTCGGAGAAGGCTCCACGATCGTTCACCTTGGCTTCGATCAAGCTGGACTCGCAGCCCCGGACTGGTATGAACAAACAAACCATCCTTACCTAGAGGCGATCGTCCAAATTCTCGGCGACCTCAGCACCTGGCCAGATTTGCAAACATTAGAATTCATGGTTTCTACCGGTTCCGATCCGCTCAAACTCCTGCAAGTACAGCTCGATCGCGAGACATTCCCTTTGTCGGAATTAGTCGGAATTTTTGATAACCTCAAACCTCAAAAAATCTACAGTTTTGTCACTATTCCCGATTCTGCCCTCGAAATGTCAAGCTAGGTTCACAAATAGAAAGGGCAAATTGAAATGGACAGGAATGTTGGTGACTTTCTCAACCGGCTCGACCTCAGAGGACAAGCCCTTAAAGGCACCAACCTCGGAGGTGCGGAACTCCGGGGAGCGAACCTCAGAGGAACAGACCTCCGAGAAACCAACTTCAGCGAGGCTATTCTCAAGTATGCAGACCTGATCGAAGCTGACCTCACTGGGGCGAATCTAGGCGGGGCCGATTTAGCTGAATCATTTCTAAATTTAGCCAATCTCACCAGAGCCAATTTGACTGGTGCTGTCCTCCGAGAAGCCACTCTCGTAGGAGCCGAACTCACCGGAGCCAACCTCCAACAAGCAAGTTTAATCAAAGCCAATTTAGTTGGAGCAAATCTCCAAGAAACTAACTTAACCAGAGCCAACCTCAGCGGCGCCGATTTTCGCGGCGCTCAAATGACTAGCGCTATTTTAGACAAAGCTGTTTACAACAATCGAACCGTCTTTCCCGAAGGTATTGACGCAGGCAAAATGGGAGCAATCTTGCTAGCTCCCAATACCTCGCTCCCAGGATTAAATCTGGCTATGGTAGATTTGACCGGAGCCGATTTACAAGGAGCTGATTTGCGGCGGACAAACTTATACAAAGCTATTTTATTTGGAGCAAAGCTCGATCGGGCAAACTTAGTAGGAGCCAACCTCAGCGGAGCAGATTTGAGAGAAGCAAGTTTGAGCGGCACCATTTTAGAAAAAGCAGTTTATAGCAACCAAACCTTATTTTCCGAAGACATTGACCCCCAGAAAGCCGGAGCTTATTTAATTGCTCCCAATGTATCGCTGCAAGGAGTCAACTTAACCGGAGCCGACTTAAACGGGTCAGATTTAAGCGGAGCTAATCTGAGCGGTTCTAACTTAAGTTCAGTCAATCTCAAAAATGTAGACCTCAGCAGAGCCAGCTTAAAAAAAGCTTACCTCAAAGGTGCAAACTTGGAAGGAACAGACTTGAGAGGAGCCGATTTAAGCGGTGCAATTTTGCACGAAGTAAACTTGAGTTCTGCCGATCTCCGGGGTGTAGACTTAACCAGAGCTGACCTCAGCGGCGCTAATTTAAGCGATGCCGATTTGAGAGAGACAGATTTCACCGGAGCTACTTTGCTGTTTGCTAACTTGAGCGGCGCAGACTTGAGAGGTGTAGACTTAACAAAAGCTGACCTCAGTGGCGCTAAGTTAAACGAAGCTGATCTCAGAAAAGCAGACTTGATGAGAGTAAATTTGGAGGGAGCAGATTTAACTGAGGTAGATTTGAGCGATGCTCATTTATTTCGAGTTAATCTCAAAGGTGCTAACCTAAAAGGTGCTAACCTAAAAGGTGCAAGTTTTAAGCTCGTATTTTTGACTGACGCTCATTTGAGCGAAACCGATTTGACTGATATAGACTTGAGTCCGAGTTTCCTTAAATTGCCACCAGAATCAGAATAGTCAGTTAACAGTTAACAGTTAACAGTTAACAGTTAACAGTTGACAGCGGAATAACAACTCACTAACCATTCACAAATAACAAATAACCATTAACAAATAACCACTAACCACTGACAACTGACAAATGACTACTGATAAACCGTTAGGCTCTGTTATTCAAGGTTCCCTCAGCAAGGGATTAGAAGTGCGACTGCACGCCGACGTTTCGGTAGAAGATATGAGAGTAGGGAAATTTTTAGTAGTGCGCGGAGTCCGATCGCACTTTTTCTGTATGCTTACCGACGTGTCTCTCGGAACATCCAGCGGACGCATTTTATCCAACCCTCCCAACCCCAACGACGATTTTCTGATCGCAGTCCTCGCCGGTAGCAGCACCTACGGTACGATCGAGCTTGCGCCCATGTTGATGCTGACTGCGGAAAAAGAAAAATCTCAAGCAATCTTCAATCCCACAGGTAACGGAGTCGAAAAAAAGTCGGCATTAGGAAATTTGGGTTCTTTTGATGCCCAAAGTGGCGCCGATATTGAATTGCTGCCGGTTAAAACTATTCCCAGCCACTTTTCCCAGGTGTTTGATGCCAAAGAAACCGATTTTAGGGCGGTTTTTGGCTGGGAAGATGACCCCTATCGCCGCAATTTTACGATCGGCAAACCGATTGACATGGACGTGCCTGTATGCTTGGATTTAGACCGATTTGTGGAACGCAGCAACGGCATTTTTGGCAAGTCGGGAACCGGAAAATCTTTTCTGACGCGCTTGCTGCTGTCGGGAATTATTCGCAAGCAAGCTGCTGTTAATCTAATTTTTGATATGCACTCGGAGTACGGCTGGGAAGCAGTTTCGGAAGGAAAACAGTTCAGCACTGTCAAAGGTTTGCGGCAGTTATTTCCAGATAAAATTCAGATTTATACACTAGATCCTGAGTCTACAAAACGCCGGGGTGTCCGCGACGCTCAAGAGTTGTTTTTGAGTTTCGAGGAAATTGAAGTCGAAGATATCTCGCTGGTGCAGCGCGAGTTGAATTTGTCGGAAGCTAGTATCGAAAATGCGATTATTTTGCGCAACGAGTTGGGTAAGGGTTGGATCAATAAGTTGCTGGAAATGACCAACGAAGATATTCAAATGTTTTGCGAAGAAAAGCGGGGAAATAAGTCTTCGATTATGGCTTTGCAGCGAAAATTAGAGCGATTAAACGATTTGAAATACATTCGCAAACGCTGTCCCAAAAATTATGTAAGTGAAGTTTTGCAGTGTTTGGATAGTGGGAAAAATGTAGTAATTGAGTTTGGTTCGCACTCGGATTTGCTGTCATATATGTTAGCAGCAAATGTGATTACTCGCCGCATTCACGCATCTTACGTGCGGAAAGCTGAGAAGTTTTTGCAGAGCAAAAATCCGTGCGACAAGCCGCAACCGTTAGTAATTACCATTGAGGAAGCTCACCGCTTTCTCGATCCGGCGATCGTCCGATCGACTATTTTCGGCACAATTGCCCGCGAAATGCGAAAATACTTCGTAACTCTGCTGATTGTAGACCAGCGCCCGTCCGGCATCGACGCCGAAGTCATGTCGCAAGTCGGGACTCGCATCACAGCCTTGCTCAACGACGATAAGGACATTGATGCTATTTTCACCGGCGTTTCGGGAGGCCAGAGTTTGCGATCGGTTTTGGCCAAACTCGACTCGAAACAGCAAGCATTAGTTTTGGGGCACGCCGTACCGATGCCAGTAGTTGTGCAAACTCGTCCTTACGATGAACAATTTTATCGGGAAATCGGCGATATTGACTGGCAAGAAATGCCTGATGAACAAGTATTTGCCGAGGCTGAAGCCGCTAAGATGGATCTGGGGTTTTAGTTGGGATGGGCGATCGATATAATTGATATAAGCTGTTACGCATTTAAATTGGAAATTCGGAACAGGCTAGGAGCAACGTTCCACAAGATTTTGATTGATGATTTGCACACAATTTAAATGTAGAAGTGCTTAGCAATGTTGAATCATATATCTGAATACAATGGTTAAAAAGGACGAAAGCTAAGTCTCACCCTAAAAAAAAGTAAAATAAAATAATTCCCAAGCCAGGGGTAAGGAGTCTCTACCCCTCACCCTCTTACCCCTCATCCATAAATGTTTCGATAAAGTTAAGTATTGTTAAGCCGATCGCCATCGGTAAGCTTAAATAATTCCATAGCGAGCTCTTATATTTGTTTAAATCTCGCTATCTCGCCGTCTTTCCCTTTATTCCACATCCCGGTAGATACGACGCGATCGGGTTCGGTTATCTCGCATCGCAGCATCTAGCCAGTGAGAAAAATTCAAGCGATGATGGAACAGAGAGCAAAAAAAGTTCTCGAATTGCATGAGTCTGTTTGCATGAGTATTGTGAAGTTGAGTTGCAGTTAAAACTAGCAGGGAATTTAAAACCTTAAGGAAAAATGTAGAATCTTGACCTTAAGACAGAGGTTTTTACCCTTTACGATCCTCAAAATTGGGAATAATATTGAGAAAAGTAAACTTAATTTCACTTCGCCTTGAACTAGCCGTTAAAGCTAGGGAGTTACCGAAAATCGACGGGAATTACTGGATTTTCCAGCACAAAAGTAATCCCAAACCACAAGCTTATACCGATCGTTACCGATGAACAGAAGGGGAAATATCCCCCCTGTCGCAGTCTTCATCCCACTTTTAGGAGTGGGACAGGGTATCACCAACTTTCTATCTGTTGTTACAAGGAGTGCAATACTCACCCATGTCCACCACAACCTCGAAAACCAAAACAGTGAAAGCCGATCGCCTGGGCACCCGGCCATACTCCTCAACGGATACGGTTCGTACCTATCTGCACGAGATCGGTCGAGTACCTTTGCTAACCCGAGAAGAAGAGATTATTTTCGGGAAGCAGGTACAGCAAATGATGAAATTAATTGAAGCAAAACAGGCACTTGCGAAAGAATGGCAGCGCGATCTGACGAATGAAGAGTGGGCTGCGGAAATGGAGTTGACGGAAGCTGAATTGAACCGGATATTGCAAATAGGACGGCGCGCTAAGAAAAAGATGATTGAAGCGAATTTGCGCCTAGTAGTTGCGATCGCCAAAAAATATCAGAAACGTAATATGGAATTCTTGGATTTAATTCAAGAAGGCACTCTCGGTTTGGAACGAGGAGTCGAAAAATTTGACCCGATGCGGGGATACAAATTTTCTACCTATGCGTACTGGTGGATTCGGCAAGCAATCACCCGCGCGATCGCCCAACACGCCCGCACCATTCGATTACCAATTCACATCACCGAAAAACTGAATAAAATCAAAAAAGTGCAGCGAGAACTCACCCAGCAGTTGGGCAGATCTCCCTCGCCTGCGGAAATTGCCACCGCCCTGGAACTGCAACCTTCCCAAATTCGGGAATACCTGCTGATGGCAAGACATCCAGTTTCTTTGGACTTGCGGGTAGGAGATAACCAAGATACCGAACTGCAAGAACTCTTAGAGGACGAAACTGCATCTCCAGATAACTACATTACTTCGGAATTACTGCGGCAAGACCTCAATACTTTGATCTCAGAACTTACCCCCCAGCAACGAGATGTAATTGTTCTACGCTTCGGTTTGGAAGACGGCACCGAAATGTCTCTGGCGAAAGTCGGAGAACGGCTAAATCTCAGCCGCGAAAGAGTGCGACAGCTAGAACATCAAGCCCTAGCCCACCTGCGGCGGCGCCAATCTCAAGTCAGAGAATACTTGGCGAGTTAGTGACGAAAAGAGTTGAGATTTTCCCCAAAATCTCAACTCTTTTTTTTGTGCAAGCACCGATCGCGAGGACTAGATATCTTGCAAAAATAGCTATGACGCAATACGGTTTACTTAACACTATTTATGCGCCGGAGATCCCCCTAAATCCCCCGGATAGTCGGGGGACTTTGAGAGCATTCTTGTCCCCCCTTTTTTAAGGGGTGTGCCAGGGATATCTGTCTTAAGTGAACCGTATTGAGATATGATATCGTTTCCGGTTGCATCGGAATTATTAACCGAAATTAGGAGACGGCAGTGCCGTGTCCCTACAATTAATCGCGGTAGGGACACGGCACTGCCGTCTCCTCTATATCATAAGGAGTGCAACCGGAATTGATATGACGGGATCTCCGGCCCATCCCACAAAAAGTTTTTTTCTTGTGGAATGGGCCGGAGATCCCGTTTCAAAATTTGATTAAAAGGACTTTTGCAATCTTGTCTATTGTAAGTTATTTAATTCTCATTCCTAAGTTATTTAATTCTCATTCCTAAGATGTGGTTTTCCACGGAATTAGTATCAATTGTGTACCCGTACTCAGGAACTTTTCTTCGTCCGAGCTCAGCATCAACTGAAACCCGTTAAACTAAAAAGGTCAAAGACTCAAAACAATCAACCTCCCACGAGGGCAATTGCTTGATCCTATGCCTATCAATCCCCTCAACCACCAAGTCGCCAAACTTTTTAGCAAGCTTCCCCTACGAACCGTTCTGATTGTTCCCTTTGTTTTGCAAACAGTCAGCGCCGTCGCGCTGGTAGGCTATCTTTCTTTCAAAAGTAGTCAGGAAACGATCGAGGATCTAGCGCATCAGTTGATCGAACAAGTCGGAGAGCGTGCCCGCGATCGCCTCACCGATAATCCTAGGCTCTCGGAAATTAGCACTTTTTTGACCCACCTGCATTTCTCCTCGTCGGGACAGATTTTTATTATGGAGCGATCGGGTAATCTGGTTGCCGCATCCACCCCAGAAACGCCTTTTGTGAAGCAGCCAAAACAGCAGCCGATGCCATTGCTACCCACCAACAGCCAGAATATCCGCACCCGAGATATTGCTCGCCAACTCACCAACCGCTTTGGCAACTTGCGGGCGCTGCAAACATCCCAGCAATTTACTTTGACGATCGAGGGATCTCGCCAGTTTGTACAAGTCACACCTTATGGAGATGCCCGTGGCTTGGATTGGTTGATTGTGGTGGTGGTGCCAGAGTCGGATTTCATCACTCGCATTCACGCAAATACCCGCAATACATTGTGGTTGTGTGCCGGTACGCTGGTGTTGGCAAGTGCGATCGGCTTGTTGACTGCCCGTTGGGTGACAAAGCCAATTCTGCGCTTGAATACCGCAGCCAAAAATCTAGCAAAAGGCGAATGGGATCAACCTTTAGAAATTAAACGCCTCGATGAAGTCGGAGAACTCGCCAATTCCTTCAATCTGATGGCCGCGCAACTCCAACAGGCTTTTACCGAACAAAAATATTTAACTGAAGCTTTAGCGCAGAGTGAGAGCCAACTCAAGCAATTTTTAGAAGCCATACCAGCGGGGATATCTATCCACGATACCTCCGGTCAAGTCGTGTACTTAAACCAAACTGCTAAGCGTTTGCTCTGCCTAGAAAATGTCCCCGACGCGACTTCTCAAGAAATAGCAGAAGTTTATCAAGTCTACCGCCAAAACCAGCCATATCCAACTGAAGAACTGCCCGCATTCCGAGCGTTGCAGGGCGAAACCGTACTTGTTGACGATTTAGAAATTCATCGAGATGGGGAAATTATTCCTTTTGAAGTGCGCGCCACACCAATTTTTGACGCAGGCGGCAATATTATTTATGCCATAACTGCTTTTACTGACATCACAGGGCGCAAACAATCTGAAAAAATTTTAACTGATTATAATCGCACTTTAGCCGCCGAAGTTGCTGAACGTATCTCCGCCTTAGATCGTGCTAACGAACTATTACACGATGAAGTTGTAGAGCGCAAATTGATAGAACAAAAACTTGAAAGTTCTACCGAAAAAATCCTAAAAATATTTGAGTCGATTGCAGATATTATACTCATTTTAGAGTTGCCATACCAAACAATTGAAGTTATACCTACTAAGGGAATTTTTCAAGATAACAATCAGACAAATCAGGTCGATTCTATCATGGAACAAATTTTTAATGAGGGCGGCCAAGACATTTATTTCGCTCAAGTTAGAGAGGCATTAGAAACCCAGCAAATTATAAATTTTGATTACAGTATGCAGATTAACAACCAAGAAGTTTGGTTTGCTGCTAAAATTTCGCCATTGTCTGATCGCTCTGCGGTTTGGGTAGCCCGCGACATTAGCGATCGCCAGTTGGCCGAAGCCCGACTGGTGGAAGCCCAAAAAATTGCCCGTATTGGTAGTTGGGAATACGATATAGCCACAGCAACAAGCACTTGGAGTGAAGAACTCTATCGTATGTTCGAGCTCGATCCGACTCAAAAACCGCTAGCAACCGCAGAATTAATCGAGCGTTTTCATCCCGAAGATCGATCGCCCTATCTGACAATGCTTGAGGAGCGATGTATCCACAAAAAAAGCTTTGAACTCGATCTGCGGCTGATCCGCAGAGATGGCTCGCTCACTTATATGGAAGTCAGAGGAAAACCAGTTTTTGATAACAAAGGGCAGTTGATCCGTTGGTTCGGCACTGTCTTGGATATTACCGCTTACAAACAAGCCGAGACAGCTTTGCGAGAAAGTGCCCAGAGGGAACAAGCGATCGGGCGATCGATCGATCGCATCCGTCAGTCCTTAGATATTGATACCATATTCCAAACCACAACCTCAGAATTGCGAGAAACCCTAAAGTGCGATCGAGTCGCCATCTATAGTTTCAATCCTGATTGGAGTGGCGAATTTGTTGCCGAGTCAATGGGGGAGGGCTGGATATCTGTGATGCAACAACAATTGGACGCTCCTAATTTGCCAAACAATCTCGTGATAGACTTTAGCTGTGCGGCGAAAAATTTGCAAGCCTCCAGTGAAGGACTACGGGATACCTATCTACAAGAAAATCAAGGCGGTTTCTACGATTCAATAGACCTTTCTTACCGCATGGTTGAAGATATATACACCGCTGGATTTACTCCTTGTTACGTGGAAGTTTTAGAGCAATTTCAAACTAGAGCCTACATTATTTGTCCCATATTCTGCGGCACTCAACTTTGGGGTTTACTCGCCAGCTATCAAAATTCTGGCCCCCGCGCTTGGCGCCAAGCAGAAATCAATATTGCCCTGCAAATTAGCACTCAACTCGAAGTCGCCTTACAACAAGCTCAATTGCTCGAAGCCACTCAACAGCAAGCAGTACAGCTCCAACAAACCGCCTTAGCAGCAGAAGCCGCCAACCTCGCCAAAAGCACTTTTTTGGCAAATATGAGCCACGAATTACGCACCCCTCTCAACGCAATTCTCGGCTTCTCCCAATTGATGCAGCGCTCTGCCAACCTCAATCCCGAACAACAGGAAAATATCGGCATCATCAACCGCAGCGGAGAACACTTACTAACTCTGATCAATCAAATATTAGATTTAGCCAAAATAGAGGCGGGACGTATTACTATGAACCCAACAAACTTTAAATTAAGCAGCCTGCTAAAAGAAGTCGAGGAGATGTTTCAACTCCAGGCCCACGAGCAACAATTGGAGTTAATATTTAGCTACTCTCGCGATATTCCTTTATACCTGCGTACCGATCAAGTTAAGTTGCGCCAAGTTTTAATTAATCTGCTTTCTAATGCCATTAAGTTTACGAAAGAGGGAGGAATTGCAGTAAGAGTAAGTTTGGTTAAGGAGCCAGAAAATCAGCAATTACCAATCAATTATAAATTACATTTTGAAATAGAAGACACCGGCTGCGGTATGGCGAGTGATGAGTTAGATCAGCTTTTCCAAGCTTTTATCCAAACCAAAACAGGGGAAAACTCTCAGCAGGGAACAGGTTTGGGGTTGGCCATCAGCCAACACTTTGTCAACCTGATGGGCGACATCATTACCGTGGATAGTAAAGTAGGACACGGCACCACCTTCGCCTTTGATATCCCCGTCAGCGCGGTTGATGCGACTGTGATTGAACCAGTACAGCCGTCGCGTCGGGCGATCGCCCTAGAGCCCAACCAACCGCGCTATCGTATATTGATTGTGGACGATCGCCAGGACAACCGCCAACTGCTGCTCAAAATCCTCGCAGCCTTTGACTTTGAGCTCAAAGAAGCCTGTAATGGTGTAGAAGCCATTGAAGTGTGGACGAGTTTTGAGCCGCACTTAATTTTTATGGATATGTGGATGCCCGTGATGGATGGACATGAAGCCACGAAACGGATTAAAGCCACCGTTAAAGGTGAAACTACCGTGATTATTGCCGTCAGTGCCGCAAACGCCGAGGAAACGCGAACCGTTACTGTATCAGATGATTCCGATGACTTTATCCACAAACCCTTTCGAGATACAGAAATATTTGCCACCATCCACAAACATCTCGGAGTGCGTTACATTTACGATGAACCTGAGATTGTCCCCGAGTCAACTAAAATTGAGGCTCCGACTCCAGAGTCTCTGGCAGCATTACCAGCCGATTGGCTGAAAGCTTTAGAGAAAGCGACAATTGAGTGCGATTTAGAGTTGATTCTCAGTCAAATTGAGCAAATTCGCGATCGAAATCACTCTTTAGGTAGCGCTCTCGCCGCCTTAGCTAACGAGTTTCAGTTCAATCAAATACTAGCTCTCATCCGTCCCGAAACAAAATAGCAATGATATTAGATCGGGTTGCCATTAAGGACTTTAGTCCTCATAAATCCTGAAGGACTTGTATTCCTCACTACAAACCTACAAAAGACATCTTCAATAATTCTTGTGGAACAGGCATCCTGCCTGTTTAAGACTGGTTTTTCAGGAGATGTCTAAAAATTATTATAGCAGAATAAGTATGAATTACGAAGCAACTCCCGTCTTAAAAGGGAATATTTTAATTGTTGATGATATTCCGACTAACTTGCACCTTTTATCTAGAATACTCTCGAAGCAAGGGTACAAAACACGCACCGCACCAGACGGCCCACTGGCTCTGAGGTCGATCGAATTAACTCCTCCCGACTTAATTTTGCTGGACATCATGATGCCCGATATGGACGGCTACACAGTCTGCAAAGAGTTGAAAGCTTCTCCCCAAACCAAGGACATTCCCATTATTTTTATCAGTGCTTTGAATGAAACATTAGATAAAGTCAAAGCCTTTGAAGTTGGCGGTGTAGACTATATCACAAAACCGTTTCAGGAACAAGAAGTTTTGGCCCGCGTCTCAAATCAACTCATGCAGCGCCAGTTGTTCCAACAAACACAATCCTACGCCCAGCAACTAGAACAAACCTTAACTGAACTCAAGAAGACTCAAGCTCAGTTAATACAGAAGGAAAAAATGGCTTCTTTAGGTCAACTTGTGGCAGGGATTGCTCACGAAATCAACAATCCCGTCAGCTTTATCTACGGCAATATTGCTCTGGCGGCGGACTACGCCAGAGATTTGGTTCGCCTCGTCCAATTGTACCGACACTACTACCCGCACCCAGTTACAGAAATTAGCGATGAATTGGATAAAATTGAACCAGACTACATCGCAGATGATTATCCAAAACTGCTGAATTCGATGAAAGAAGGTGCTTCTCGGATTAGCAAGATTGTGCTTTCTTTGCGTAATTTCTCCCGCCTTGGGGAAGAAAAGCACAAGCCAGTGGATATTCATGAAGGCATTGACAATACTTTAGTTATTTTGCAAAATCGGCTCAAAGAAGCAAACAAGACCGGTGAGATTGAAGTCGTCAAACACTACAGTCAACTGCCAAAAGTCACCTGTTATGCCAGTCAGTTAAATCAGGTATTCATGAACCTGCTAACTAATGCTATTGATGCCCTGGAAAATCAAGCATCTCCCCGAAAAATTACGATCGGCACTTCAGTAATTTATGAGTCGGAACCTGTATTGCCAAATCAAGATTCAAAATTTCCAAATCAAAACAATCAATCAGTTGTCATTCACATTGCTGATAATGGTTGTGGGATGAGTGAGGAAGTGCGCCACCGAATATTTGACCCATTTTTTACTACGAAGCCTATCGGCAGCGGCACAGGATTAGGATTGGCTATCAGTCATGATATTGTAGTGGAAAAACATCGAGGTCAAATTAGTTGTATTTCTGCTCCCGGCGGAGGGGCAGAGTTCATTTTGGAGATTCCGATATCTGTTAAATGTTAACAGACGGAGTTGATATAACGTAGGGATACGGCAGCCTTTTCCCTACGGAAATTTGGATACGGCAGTGCCGTTTCCCTACGGGAATTTGGATACGGAAATTTGGATACGGCAGTGCCGTTTCCCTACGGGAATTTGGATACGGGGATTTGGATACGGCAGTGCCGTTTCCCTACGGGGATTTGGATACGGGAATTTGGACACGGCAGTGCCGTTTCCCTACGAGGATTTGGATGCGGGGATTTGGATACGGGAATTTGGACACGGCAGTGCCGTTTCCCTACGGGGGATTTGGGTACGGGAATTTGGATACGGCAGTGCCGTTTCCCTAGGAGGATTTGGATGCGGGAATTTGGACACGGCAGTGCCGTTTCCCTACGGGGGATTTGGATACGGGAATTTGGACACGGCAGTGCCGTTTCCCTACGAGGATTTGGATGCGGGGATTTGGATACGGCAATTTGGACACGGCAGTGCCGTTTCCCTACGGGGATTTGGGTACGGGAATTTGGATACGGCAGTGCCGTTTCCCTACGGGGATTTGGATGCGGGGATTTGGATACGGCAGTGCCGTTTCCCTAGGATTGGTAGTATTATTTTAAATCCAGTAGGCCGCTAGTTTTCAGCTTGGGATTGAACCGAATTTCTTCAGTTACACCGCGAACTTTCAGCAGTGATAAAATTTCATTCTCCACGCGCCGTGCTACATTTTTCAACAATTTATCTTTGGCAAGTTCATCGACGACAATACCTTCATAATTTGCGATTTCTTGGGCAGTCATCACTGTTTTGGTGTCGATGGGATCGTTCCATTTTGCAGCAGCATCGGCACTGTTGCCCTGGGGCTGCGCACCGTTTTCGGCAATCCAACTCGATCGGATGCTTTCGAGAATAGTGCGGCTGGGCTTATCGATAATTTGGACTTTCAGCCAGTAGCAATGCTCGGTTTGGCGTACCAAATGCTGTTTGAGGCTGAG
Source organism: Oscillatoriales cyanobacterium PMM_0080 (assembly GCA_949127775.1). Classification (GTDB taxonomy): domain Bacteria; phylum Cyanobacteriota; class Cyanobacteriia; order Cyanobacteriales; family Microcoleaceae; genus Microcoleus. The sequence goes on along the minus strand of CASBQF010000092.1, from coordinate 3,187 downwards.
GTAAGTATCGCGAGAATAGCCGACAAATTGCAGCACTTTGTCGTTGTCGAAAATTGCGTACACGCCGATTTTTCCCTGGACGAATTCGGGCAATTTCCCTTCTGAGTCAATGTATGATATGAATTCTAAACTGGCGAGAGGTTGAATGTCTTCTGTCATCCGATTTTAGATTTTAGATTTTAGATTTTAGATTGAACCACAGATGAACCAGCTTTTAACTAATTCTTGAAAACTCGATAAACGGCACAGAGGCGGCTGGGTTTAAATATTTTGGATTTAAACATGAAATTAGGCGGGACGTTGACGATCGCAAAATCGCTCGATTCATGATACTTTTGAAATTCCGCGGGCATTCCCTTCGGCGTCTCGCTGCTGTAAGGAACTGGCTGAAAAAGTAACTCGGCAAACTCAATCCGCGAGCACTGCAATTGCATCGCTACTTGTTGCAGAAAGCTTTCGCCGGTTAATGAATCGAACAGTGCAGCTTTGGCATCAGGTTCGAGGACAAAACTGCTATCGTAGCTTTCAATAATCTTGAGACCCATTTTCTGTATACTCCTGACAGACGGTGGTTATCGGTTAACTGTTGTGCGATCGACTCACCCTGAATTTTACCGAAAAACTGGCCATTGTGAAGGCAGAAAATATTCGGCGCAAGGTCAACGACAATAGCACAATCCCGAAGTTTTGATAAATAGCTCTGATTTATTGCCCGATCGCTTTTATGATGTCTCTATCGAAATCCATCAGACTACGACTAAAAGGCTATGCAGAAGATCGAAAACGCATCATTCCCAGCTTTGAGAATCTCCCCAAACCAGCCAGATTGGCTAGAATTGGCAGAATACGCCTCTATTGTCGGTTCGACGATTGGCACGATCGCAGCGGGATTGTCGGGGCAAATTCTCTACGCTGCCGCCCCGTTAACCGCAGCACTTTCGTTGAATATCGCCAATCGCCAGCGTTTCGAGCAAAAAATGCAACAAAAGGCAAATTCGGCGATCGCACAGGTACAGGCCGCAGTAGAATGTCGATCGCAGCAAGTTCAGAGACTACCTGGAGAAGTTGCAGCACTCGATACAACCGTCTCCGATTTGAAACAAAAACTCCGCATTTTGGAATCCGGCGCCATCGCTGAGGTACAAGCTGCTGTGGCTTCTCTGGAACGCCAAGCGCAGGCATTTCCGGCAGACTCTCAGCAATTCCACACCATCTTGTCGGATTTGCAGCAAAAACTCCGCATTCTCGAAAATAGCGCCCTCAGAGAGCATGATTGGGAAAATGTCAACGTCCGATTTTTGTTGCTCGACGAGAAGCTAACTGAAGTTAAAACTATTACAGCTCAGTTGCAGGAGCGATCGACTGAAGTAGACTTGGATCTAGTCCAAGGTTCTCTGAAGCAATTGCAGGATTTGCTCGATCGACCGACAATAGACACAGCGACGCTGCAAACCGAGATTCAGCATTTGCAGAAGCAAGTTTCCGAGTTGCAGCGCCAAAATCAAGAAATTGTCAAGCCTTATTTGCAGCGCCTAACTCGCGCCGTCAAGAAACTATCAGAAAATTAGTCTTTCGTAGGGTGCGCACTGCGCACCGAACCCAAGTATTTCCCGATTACCAATTCCCGATTACCAATTCCCGATTACCCATTGCTAAATTTTTGCCAAGCTTGCCAGAAAACATAAATCGATAAAATTGCTAAGAGCGATCGAAAAGCTAAACTAATAGTACGATCGGGCAATTTCGGCAAAAACCGCGTGCTGATTTGCGCGCCCAACAAACCGCCCCCGCCCAGAATTAACCCCACAACCCACAAAACATTCCCGCGCGCCGCGTGGCCAGCAGTCGCCGAAATTGCCGTAATCACAATGACACCCAAACTCGTTTGAATTGCTTTTTTAATGCTTTCCCCTAACAGCAAAATTTGTAGGGGAACCATAATTACGCCACCGCCTACGCCGAACAAACCTGCTAATAAACCCGCCGCACTGCCCGTCGCAATTTTAGCAAAAGTTGGATTGAATAGAATATTTGAATTATTTGGTAATTGGGAATTGGTAATGGGTAATTCGGAGTTGGTAATTGAGCTTGATTCTTGGCTGTCTTCTTCTTCCGCTTTCGGCGCTGTCAGGCGCTTGCGAACTTCAATCAAATAAATATTCAGCCACAACAACAACCCAAAAGAAACTAATAGCAAGTAAGGCGGAAATATCCCTGTCAAATAAGCACCGATTTGTGCTGTGATGACGGCGGGAAATCCGATACCGGCGACTTGATTCAAGCTGAGATAGCCCATGCGCCAATTCTGGATGCTGCCAGAAAGAGCTGTAATGACGATCGACAAACCGCTAGTAGCAACCGCTTGCACCGGAGCATACTTGAGAGCTACCAACAAAGGCACCAGCACCGTACCGCCACCAATACCCAAAAAACCCGCTAGAATTCCGGCAAAAAGTCCGGCCACACCCAAAATCAATAATTCGCTGACAGTCATTATATCAAGTCCGGTTAATTGCTAATAAAACCTGTACGGGCATAGGGCATAGGGCATTGGGCATAGGGCATTGGGCATGGTATTAGTTAACAGTCAATAGTTAACAGTTAACCGTTAACCGTTAACTGTTAACTGTTAAGACTCATTAGTTGAGCCATCAGGCATAATTGCCCGCCTCAAATCTGCATCGCGGAAGTTAGCTCGATTGAGATTAGCGTCAATCAAAACCGCTTCCACCAAAATAGCCCCGCTCAAATTAGACCAGCATAGCTTTGCCCGGTACAAATTAGCACCGCTCAAATTAGCTTTTACCAGCGTTGACCAACTCACATTGGCAACTCTCAAATTAGCATTGCTCAGATTAGCATCGGTGAGATTAGCTCCAACCATCGTTACTTGGCGCAAGTCTGCACCAGTAAGATTTGCCCCGCTTAGCATCGCCCCGCTGAGGATGGCAGTTGTCAAGTTTGCTCTTTCCAAAAGCGACTCGCTGAGAATGGCATTTGTGAGGTTTACCGCTTTGAGAGTTGACCAACTCAAATTTGACTTCATCAAATTAGTCCGAATCATGCTAGCGTCCGTTAAGTTGGCCGCAAATAAATTCGCTTCGGTAAAGTTGGCTTCAGTCAAATTAGCTTCAGTCAAGTTTGCCTTGCTCATATTCACTTCCCTCGCCATTGAGCCACGCAGGTT